>NZ_DASVSO010000636.1:0-2005 GCF_036388035.1 Archangium sp. | reverse complement strand
CGGCAGGCGCGCGGTGCCGAAGTCGATGAGGAAGGGCCTGCCGTCCTCGCGGCGGATGAGGAGGTTCTCCGCCTTCAAGTCCCGGTGGTACACGCCGCGCGAGTGCAACACCCCCACGGTGCGCACCACGTCGCTGAAGGTGTCCACCAGCCGGGCGGCGTCGTGGTGCGTCCTCCAGCGCCAGTCGTGCCAGGAGTCCCCGTCCACGAAGTCGGTGACGAGGAAGGGGTAGCCCTTGGTGGGGTTGGGCCAGGAGTCCACCGCGTACAAGCGCAGCAGATTGGGGTGGGAGGCGTAGATGAAGAGCGCCGCCGCCTCGCGCGCCAGCTTGCGGTAGGCGCTCCTCTCCTCCACATACTCCGCCTCGGGAAGCTCTTCCCGGGAGTCGGAGAGGGGACGCAGCGCCATCTTCATGGAGTAGAAAACGCCCTCGCGCTCCACCTTGAAGACGCGGGAGGAGCCTCCACCGCCCAGCACCTGCACGATGCGCCAGGCCCCCACGGTATGACCGGGTTGGAGGTGGTCCGGGTGCAAGGCTTCCGTCATGGGCTGGTCCTCCTAGAGCACCACGTCGAGGATGGGGAGACCCCGGCTGCCGCCCTTGTCGAGCAGTTCCAGGCGCAGGATGTCGTCGGCCGTCCAGGTGGGCGCCCCCGTCTCCACCGCCACGAGGCCCTCCTCACCGGGCGCGAGCTGCGCCTTGTTCATCTCCACGGAGCGCACCTTCACGGGGGTGCCGTCCAGGCGGGTGAGCCGCGCCGCCCCGGGCTCCCAGGGCTTTTGCCCCGGAAGGTTGCGCACACGGACAACGGCGAGTGCCCAAGACCCAGCGCGATACCCCTCACCCCTCACCACTTTCAGCCCATTCTGAGTGTCAGTGGAGGGCTGCTCAAAGGGGCGGGCCTTCACTCCCTCCAGGTTGAGCCGGCCTGAGAAAACGAAGCCAGCAGGCCCGCTCACGGCCTTGAGGGCCGCGACTTCCGCTTCCTTCTCCGCCAGCGCGGCCTCCAATACCTCGGGAGTGCGTAGACGGCGCACCACCTCCACCTCCTTGTCCACCAGCGTGGGGTGGGAGACGAGCGCGAAGGTGGCATACGCCGGGGTGCCGCCCTCCTTGTAGCGCACCCGCACGCCCAGCTTCTCTCCAGGGCCCGGCTCGACCGCCAGCTCGAGGGCGAGGGTGTACTCGCCCGGGTCCACCAGCCGGAAGCGTGGCGCCCGCCCCTCCACCTCCACCGAGGCCCTGTCGATGGGGGCATTGAAGCGCAGGTAGGTGGTGACCTTGGCCGCCACCCGCAGCTCCACCACCGGCTCACTGGCGCTGCCAGAGACGACGACTTGCCGTTGCTGCTGCTCGCGGATGGGGGGTTGTGGCTGGGCTGCCGCCGAAGCCCCCGTCAGGAGGATGAGCGGTAGCCACGGGAGAAGTCGTACCAAGGTGGAATACCTCCGGAGTCCACCCTAGCAGACGTGTGCTTGTCCTCCGCAGTAGCGAGCCGCCCCTCCGCCGCAAATGACTCGCTCCGCAGGGGGCGGCGTCGGCCATCGCCTCTCGGTCTCCGAGAAAATGGAATGGCAGTTCCCACCCGGGAAGCGCTGAATTCCTTGGAAAAACCCAATACGGTACGAGAGCGCCGCGACCGTGGGCGCACTTCCCGACAAGGAACCCCAACGCATGCGAACCGTGAAACTCGCAGCCCTCGTCTCCGCCTCCCTCCTGGCACAGGCCTGTGGTGGAACCAGCCCCCAGAACGCGCCCGAGCTCGTCACGCGGGCCTCCGCGCTGACCACCGCCGTCTCGCGGGGATGCACCTTCACCGTCACCTCCCAGGAGAATGCGTCCACGCTCCCGCCCCGGTACGAGCCCGTCATCACCCGGCTGGCCTCCGCCTCGTGCCCGTGGAGCAGCGCGAGCGTGACGCTCCCCGGCTCGTACTCGCCCACCCGCGTGTCGATCGCCGCGAACGAGCAGGGCGTCGCCGTCAGCTACACGAACAAGTACTCG
>NZ_DASVSO010000635.1:0-3138 GCF_036388035.1 Archangium sp. | reverse complement strand
CGAACAGCCTCGCGACTGGGAGTAGATGACGCCGGGGAGGAGGAAGCACTCCCAGATGAACAAGGCAGGCGACTCAGGACGGCTCGCGCGCGAACAGCACGAGCGGGTGGAGCAGCAGCGCGAAGGCCTCGCGCACCGTCCAGTAGAGGCGGTCGATGAGGCGCATGTTGCGCTCGGTGAGGAAGGCGGGGCTGGTGGCCACCTCGAAGCCGTGGAGCCGGAAGTACTGGCGGGCGCGCAGCAGGTGGTACGGGTCGGACACCACCACCACGCTCTTCGCGCCGAGCGAGCGCAGCACCTCCGTGGAGAAGCGCGCGTTCTGCTCGGTGGAGTGGCTCTGCTCCTCCAGGAGACAGGCCTCCTCGGGGACGCCGAGCCGCACCGCGAGCTCCTTCATGACGCGGGCCTCGGAGGGGGGGTTCACCCCCACGCCGCCGGAGAAGAGGAGCCGGGGGGCGATGCCCTGGTGGTAGAGCTCCACCGCCTTCTCGATGCGGGCGCGCAGCGCGGGAGAGGGCGAGCCCCCCGGTAGCACCCGGGCGCCGAGCACCACGACGATGTCCGAGCGGACGGCGCGCTCGCGCTGGCCGAAGCGGTCGACCACGAAGGCCAGCCCATAGACGCCGCAGGTGAGCACACCGGCGATGACGAACACCCAGCGCCGCAGGGGCCCGGGCCCCTTCCTGAGAGCAAGCGGAGGCATGGGGGCAGGGTACGCCATCGCCTCAGCGGGAGGGGAGCCGTCGGAAGGATTCTGGAGAGTCGAGGACGAGCCCGCTGGAGTAGACGCGCGGTTCCGCGCGGAAGCCGGGCTCACCCCACCTTGCGGAAGCGCTCGTAGCGCTCCACCAGGAAGCGCTGTCCTGGCTGATCCTCGCGCCGACGCGGCAGGTGGAGGTGCTGGCCGTGGAAGGATTTCACCGCGTGCTCCAGCGTCGGTCCATCCTTCGTGTCGAGCAGTGACTGGGACAGCTCGATGACCCCATCGGGCCGGATGCCCATCAGGTCCGTGTCGAACACACCATGGTGCAGCCGGCACAGCGCCAGCCCGTTCGGCACCACCGCCTCCCCCGCCTCCTCCCGGTCCGCCACGATGTGCGCCGCGTCCAGCAATTCCGACCTCGGCAGCCGGCATACCGCGCACCGCTGCTCGTAGGCTCGCAACACCTCCAGCCGGAAGCGCGCCTGGTGCAGTCTGCGCTTCGCCCGCACCGTGACGTACTCGCGGCGGATGTCGATGGCCCTCGCGTCCGCCACCATCGGTACACCGCGCTCCTGGGCCGTCAGCATCTCGTCATCCACGGTGAGCGTGCACTCCAGCCGCTCCCGGTCGATCCCCCGGATGAAGATGGGCCAGAGGGGTTGATAGACGCCGACCTCCACCGCGCAGAAGTAGATCAGCGGCGCGGACAGCTTCCACGCCTGCTGAAGCAACTGGTTGTCTCGATTGTCCGGATCGTCCCCCTGCAGCTTGTAGAGGAAGACGCCCTCTCCGCGTTGGGAGTCCTCGTAGCGCGCGACGCGGCCTCCACGCGGAATGATGGTCTTGAGGGAGAGCGCGGCGCCCCGCATCTCCTTCGGCCGGAAGATGCCTCGCGCCTTGGTCGCGAAGTAGAGGTGCTGGCCCTTGAACTCGAAGCCCTTCTCGATGTCCTTCCACTCCAACGTGGGCCCGTGCCGAGCCACCAGCCATTCCAGGGTCTGGAAGGCCGCGGCTCGAACTTCCCAGTCTGGATCGAGCGTCGGGAGGGACATCGGGGCTCGACCAGGTTAACGGGCCCGTGTCCCTCCCACAACCGACCCTCCGAGTCCCCAGAGGGAGAGGAGACCCGCGAGTCCCCTTCCCGGGACACCCGCCCCAGCGTGACGAGCGCTCCCCTGCCCTGGCTCCGTCCGCGCTCCAGGCCCAGGTGACTTTTGGAGTAGCTGACACGGGCCCCACTTCTGATACGGTGGACCGCGCAGGTCATCCCCTCCGAAACAACTTCTCACATGGTCCCTTCCCCTCGTCGCTCCCGCACCGCACGGCCCCTGGGCCCCTGGTCTCTCCTCCCCGCGCTCCTGCTGCTGCTGGCGGGACTCGGACTGACCTGGCCGCCCGGGAACGCTGGACCGCCCCCGTCCTCCCCGCCCGTCCCGGCGAGGAGCGAGGGCCGTTGGGTGCCCCCCGCCGCCCCGAGCCCGGGTGAGGCCCACCCCTCACCTCAGCAGCCCGCCTCGGACGCCGAGCCGCGCTCGCCCGGCGCTCCGTCCGACGACGACGCGTCGCTCGACGAGGTGTTCCTGGAAGGCACCGTGGTGGCCAGGGACGGCCGGCCCGTGGCCGGGGTGGAGCTGTACCTCGTCCTTCCGGAATCGGAGGACGACGACGGCCCCCTTCCCCACTCCACCCGCTCGCGCAAGGACGGCTCGTTCCTCCTGGCCTCGTCCCAACCCGGTCCCCACACCGTGCGCCTCTACCACCGCGACTTCCTCCTCACCGAGCTGTCCGTGACGTTCCCCGCCGAGGGTGCGCGGCTGGTGCTGCGCGACGGGGCCTCGCTCGAGGTCGAGGTGCTCGACGAAGCCGGCCTCCCCGTGGCCGGCTCCGAGGTCCAGCTCGTCGAGCGCCACGGCGCCCACTTCACGGACGGCTCCGGAAAGGTCACCCTCCGAGGCCACCCGCCCGGGCGCTACCGGGTGGTCGCCGCGACGCCCGCGGGCGAGCCCCCGCTCACCGTGAGCGCCCACGTGGAGCTCCGGGGCACGGAGCACCACTCCGTGCGCCTGCGCTTCGCCCCGGGCCAGCGGCTGTCGGGCGTGGTGGTGGACGCACGGGGGCAGCCGGTGGCGGGCGCGGAGGTCCGGGCCGTGCCCGCCGTCCTGGGGGAGTCCGCGCTCCACCACGGCGAGCTGGGGCCCTTCTCCACGCGCTTCTACCGGGAGTGGTACTCCGGGAGCCCCCGGCCCTCGCGCTCGGGGCCCGAGGGCCGCTTCACCCTGACCGACCTGCCCGCCGGCGCCCTGGTGGTGACCGCGCTCAAGGAGGGCTACACCCTGGACGAGCGGGTCTCCCCGGGCCTGGTGCGGAAGATTGACACGTGGCCGGGGGTGCTCGCCGAGCCGGGCTCGGGCGAGGTGCGCCTGGTGCTGACCCAC
>NZ_DASVSO010000634.1:0-16453 GCF_036388035.1 Archangium sp. | reverse complement strand
CAGAAGGACAGGAAGATGGAGGAGGCGTCGGTGTCGTGGCGCAGCGCCCGCAGGGCGATGACGGCCGCACCACTCAGGAGGGCGGAGAGTGCCCCGGCCCAGGCGCCCACGCCCAGCGTGAGACCTACGCCGTCCTGGATCGTGCTCCAGATGACGAGCCCCGCGCCCACGCTCGTCGCGGTCAGTCCGGTGGCCAGGTACCCATTCACCCGCTCGCCCAGGATGAAGATGCCCAGGATGGCGGCACAGATGGGCCAACAGGCGTTGAGCAGCGTGGCGGGCCCCACCGCGAGCCGATCAATGGCCACGAAGTAACAGTAGACGGAGCCGCCTCCGAAGATGCCGCGCAGGGCCCACAGCCCGGGCCGCCCCATGCGCGGCCGCGTCCGGGTGAGCGGGTAGTACAGCGCCAGGAAGGCCAGGCCGATGACGAAGCGCGCACATACCACCTGACCCACCGACAGCCGGCCCGCCACCGAGCGCGCGCAGAAGGCCATGACGGCGAACAGGAAGCTGGAGATGACGAGCAGTGGAGAGCCGCGCAGGCGCTCGGGGATGGGGAGCATGCGGGGTGGCACCCTACACGCGGACGAGCCCCCCGCCCACAGCCCCCTTGTCCGCCTGCTCCCCACCCTGGCGGAGCGGGGATTCGCCTTGAAAATCCATCCGTTCAGGACCATTCAAGCCCGGCGCGCCCGCATTCCCCCCACCTGCGCGCCCTTTCAGTGGTACACCGCGCCCCCATGTCCGAGCCCGACGTCATCTCCATCCGAGGAGCCAAGGAGCACAACCTCAAGAACATCTCCCTGGAGATTCCGAAGAAGAAGTTGGTGGTGTTCACCGGCGTCTCCGGCTCGGGGAAGAGCTCGCTGGCGTTCGACACCCTCTACGCCGAGGGTCAGCGCCGTTACGTGGAGAGCCTCTCGGCCTATGCCCGGCAGTTCCTCGGGCAGATGGAGAAGCCCAAGTACGACACCATCCGCGGCCTGTCGCCCACCATCTCCATCGAGCAGAAGGCGGCCAGCAACAACCCGCGCTCGACGGTGGGCACCGTCACCGAGGTGCATGACTACCTGCGCGTGCTCTTCGCCTCCGTGGGCGTGCAGCACTGCCCCAACTGCGGCAAGCGCGTGGGCAAGCAGAGCGCCCAGCAGATCGTCGACACGCTGATGGACTCGCCCACGGGGACGAAGATCCAGGTGCTCGCGCCCGTCGTCACCAACCGCAAGGGCGAGCACAAGGACATCCTCACCGAGGCGCAGAAGCGCGGCTTCTCGCGCGCGCGCATCGACGGCAAGGTGAAGAGCCTGGAGGAGCGCATCGAGCTGGACAAGAAGTCCAAGCACGACATCGCCCTCATCATCGACCGGCTGGTGCTCAAGCCCGAGGTGAAGCAGCGGCTGACGGACTCGGTGGAGACGGCCCTGCGCGAGGGCAAGGGCATGCTCATCATCACCGATGAGACGGGCAACCTCGCGAGCGATCGCATCATGAGCGAGCTCAACGCCTGCCACGCGTGCGGCCTGTCCTTCGGCGAGCTCAGCCCCTCCTCCTTCTCCTTCAACAACCCGCTGGGCATGTGCCCGGACTGCAACGGCCTGGGCACCAAGGCGGAGATGGATCCGGACCGCATTGTCCCGGACGCCTCGCGCAGCCTGCGCGACGGCGCGGTGGAGCCGTGGGCCAGCGGCATGAACAAGGGCGAGGGCTGGACAGCGGACTTCGTGGAGAGCCTCGCCGAGGCCTTCGACATCGACCTGGACGCGCCGTACGCGAAGCTGTCGGCCAAGGCGAAGAAGATCCTCATGTACGGCGTGGAGGGCAAGCGCTTCACCGTCAAGTGGGGCGATGGCGGCCGCTACGAGATGGAGTGGGAGGGGCTCGTCAACAAGCTGATGCGCGGCTTCAAGACGACCACCTCCGAGGCGATGCGCACCTACTACCAGAAGTTCTTCAGCAACAAGCCGTGCCCCACCTGCGACGGGGCGCGCCTCAAGCCGGAGAGCCGGGCGGTGAAGGTGCACGGGCGCTCCCTCGTGGACCTGAGCGGGCAGACCATCGGCGACGCGCTGCGCTGGCTCAAGGGGCTGGAGCTGACGCAGACGGAGCGGAAGATCGCCACCGAGCTGCTCAAGGAGATCCGCAGCCGCCTGGGCTTCCTGGAGGACGTGGGCCTCGCCTACCTCACGCTGGACCGCACGGCGTCCACGCTCTCCGGTGGCGAGAGCCAGCGCATCCGGCTGGCCTCGCAGATGGGCAGCGAGCTGACGGGCGTCATCTACATCCTCGACGAGCCGTCCATCGGCCTGCACCAGCGCGACAACGGCAAGCTGCTGGCCACGCTCAAGCGGCTGCGCGACCTGGGCAACTCCGTCGTCGTGGTGGAGCACGACGAGGAGACGATGGAGGAGGCGGACTGGCTCGTGGACTTCGGGCCGGGCGCGGGCGAGCTGGGCGGCCAGGTGGTGGCCGAGGGCACGCCGGCGCAGGTGATGGACAACGAGAAGAGCTCCACCGGCGCCTACCTCTCCGGCCGCAAGGAGATTGAGATCCCCGATCGGCGGCGCCCGCCCGGCAAGACGAAGGTGCGGATCGAGGGCGCGAAGGAGAACAACCTCAAGGACGTGTCGGTGGACATTCCCCTGGGGGTGTTCGTGGCCGTCACCGGCGTGTCCGGGGCGGGCAAGTCCACGCTCATCAATGAGATCCTCTACCCCGCCGCCGCGCGCGCCCTGTACGAGAGCCGCGAGGTGCCGGGCAAGCACAAGTCGATTACCGGGCTGGAGCACCTGGACAAGGTCATCGACATCGACCAGCGGCCCATTGGACGCACGCCGAGGAGCAACCCGGCCACGTACACGAAGGTGTTCGACGCCATCCGCGAGGTGTTCGCGCTGACGCCGGAGGCACGGACGTTCGGGTACACGTCAGGGCGCTTCTCCTTCAACATCAAGGGCGGGCGCTGCGAGGCGTGCGAGGGCGATGGCGTGAAGCTGGTGGAGATGCACTTCCTGGCGGACGTGTACGTGCCGTGCGAGGTGTGCAACGGCAAGCGCTTCAACGAGGCCACGCTGCGGGTGCTCTACAAGGGGAAGAACATCGCCGAGGTGCTCGAGATGAGCGTGCGCGAGGCGATGAACCACTTCAGCGCGCACAAGGACATCATGCGCGTGCTCCAGACGCTGGAGGACGTGGGCCTGGGCTACATCCGGCTGGGGCAGAGCTCCCCCACCCTGTCGGGCGGCGAGGCCCAGCGCATCAAGCTGGCGCGCGAGCTGGCGCGCGTGGCCACGGGCCGCACGCTCTATATCCTCGACGAGCCCACCACGGGCCTGCACTTCGAGGACATCCGCAAGCTGCTGCACGTGCTCAACCGGCTGGTGGAGGCGGGCAACACGGTGCTGGTCATCGAGCACAACCTGGACGTCATCAAGAGCGCGGACTGGGTGATCGACCTGGGACCCGAGGGCGGCGCGGGCGGAGGCCATCTGCTCGCCACGGGCACGCCCGAACAGGTAGCCGAGGTGAAGGAGAGCCACACCGGGCGCTACCTCAAGCACGTGCTGACGAAGTCGAGGAAGCACCGCGTGGGCCGCAGGCCCGACACGGCGGCCCCCGCGGCCTGACCGTGTGAGCAATGAAAGAGCATGCAGTCAGGCCAAGGAGCACTTGGAGGCTGGCGGGTTTTCTCCTGGTGCTCGTGGCGGCCCTCGGCGCCCAAGCGGAGCCTCCCTCCTCCAAGCTCCCGGGCCGTAAGCCAGACTCCAAGGAGCCCTGGGGCGCTTTTCTTGGCCGGGCCGCACACTTCGCCATTGGCAGGCAGTACCGCGTGCAGCACCCCACCAACGCCGTCTTCCTCGACACCGTCAATCTCTTCACCATCGTGAAGGACGGGGAGTTGGGAGACCCCGAGCGTCTTCCGGAGTTCGTCAGACGCTTGCGCCCGGACATCACCGATACCCGCGCTCTCGTGCTCTTCGAGATCAAGCCGGACAATGACGAGGGGCGAAAGGAAGGCAGAGAACAGGCGGGGCGCTACCTGGCGGCTCTGAATGAGGCCGTCGAGCCAGACAAGAAGCTCGCGGGGGGTACCGGCTTCGACGGCTCCCTCTTCCTCGAATTCGAGAACGGGGGAGCCCTCTGGCAGTTGTCCTGGCGCACGCCAGAGCCCGGAGTGACGCTGTACCGCTGGAGCTATCGGCGCGAGAAGCCCCATGCATCCTGGAAGGAGCGTGCGGCCCAGAAGGCAGAAGCGTTGCCCAGGGAAGAAGCAGAGCAGCGCGGTGAGGTAGCCGAGCAGGCGCTCCGGGCTGCCTATGAAGGAGGCAAACTCCCCAACGGCTTCCAAGGACAAATCTACCTGCCCGTGGACTGCCATTGAGTGGACGACAGGCAGCTGTCATTCTCGGAGCGAGCGCGGGTCCTTGGCGATTGAGGCGCATGTGACCGCTGTGGTAGGGCCAGAGCCATGATCGTGCCACAGTCTCCGGTGCTTGCGTTTCCAGCGATGCTCCATGGCCTCACCGGCGCCGTCCTCCGCAAGGTGAGGGCCAAGGGCCGGGGGTGGGCCCGGGAGTACCTCGAGACCGGTGCCTTTACCCAGCCCCGGCAGATGCTCCAAGTGCCGCCCGGCGAGCTTCTGGAGATGATCTCGGGGGCCGAGTTCGACGTCATCCCACGCCCGCGCTGGCGGGTGCACCTGTTCGCCGACGTCTTCTTGAGCTTGAATGAAGGCGTCCCGAAAGAGGAGCGTCAGCGCGTGGAGGAGGCCTTCGAGTCCTTCTGCCTGAGCACCCCGTGGGGCGCTCTCTACCATGCCGTGTCTCCCCCCCCACTGCGGAGTGCGGAGCGCATGGCCAGGCGGCTCGCCGCGTTGCTGCGCTTCTGGGACGTGCTCCAAGGCCCGCGCTATGCGTACAGGGTGCCCGACACCCACCATACGCTCGACGACCTCATGGACTACATCTACCGTAAGACGTTGGAAGCGTGGTGCCCTGGAGGTCCTGCCTCTGTGCGCGAACACATGGCGCTGACGGTGGGGCGCATGTCTCGCGCTACTCGAGAGGATTGTATGGAGGCCGTGCTCCGGGTGATTCCTGTCTTGGTTGAGGTGGACGCCGAATTCAAGCACCGCGAGGTACTCAGCGACTCGGACTTCCTGCGCGAGCGCCTCGCCGCGCTTTCCCCCAAAGACTTCGAGAATGTCTCCAGCGCCTACACATACACGGTGACCATGCAATTGGCTGCCTGGGACAGGGCGCTGGGGCGCAATTAGCATCATACGCCCTATTCGCCACCGCGTGTGACCGAATAGGAGCGCTCTTACCCGAGGCTTCGAGCGGCGGGTTCGATTCCGCCGCCGGGAAGGTGTCAAAGGACTCGTTTCGGAACCTCGTCCCCTACGAGTCCTCTGACACCCTTCCTGCAGACACCCTTCCTGCACCTGCGCCCAGTCCACTCGCGGCGTCCTCTCCTTCTTTGGCTCCTTGCTGGCCGCTGCCTGGGGTGCCACGCTCGCTCCCTCCTCTTTTGATTGGGGGAGCTGAGATCGGAGCGGCCGCCTCCGACCGCGGCAGGTCAGCTGCCCTTCAGGAGCGTCGCGGCGGCGCAAACCCCTGCAGCGCATCGCGGCAAAGCCCACCTCAAAGGGGATGTCCTCACCTTCACCCGCGCGCAGATGGACAAGAGTTTTCCGTCCTGATGATATGCCCCCCTCCTCTCATCTCGAGAGTTCAAGGGGGAATTCCATGAAGCGCCTGATTTCGGGTCTGTGTGTCGTTCTCGTCGCCGCCGCGTCGTTCACTGCGTGTGTGGATCCTCAGGCGAACCAGCCGGCGACGTCGTCATCGAGCGCCGAGCTCACGTCGCAACCGCCGAGCGCGGCGTCCGTCGCGGTCGCCAATGATGTCGCGGACGCGATGGTCGATCGCATCGTCGCGCTGCTGTTCCGCGAGTTCGCGGTGACGACGCCGGAAAACGCCGCCGTCGGGAGCGAGGCGATCAGCAACGTGTTCCACGACCGGAACGACACGATGCGCCTCGTCGGCGACGTCGACCCGCTGCAGGCCACCAACCATCCGCAGGATCAGTTCGAGCAGGACGCGCTGGCCGCCGCGAAGCTCGGCAACAACTACACCAGCACCGAGCGCGTCAACGGCCGCTGGATGGTCCGCAAATCGATCGCGGTGTCGACCGCGTTCTCGCCCACGTGTGTGCACTGCCACTCGAACTTCAACGGGCTCGCCAACCCGTGGGTGGGTGCGCTCATGGTTCGCGCGGAAGTCCGGTAGCGTCGTTCTCGGGGAGGCGCTGCGCGCGCATGGGCTCGTGAACGCCGCGCCGCTCCTGGCTCACGGCGAATCCTCCACTCCATGCTCAGGGAGTACGGGGACGGGGGTCACCTTCCACAGCTGCCCCGAGTCATTGCAGCCTGTCTTGGCGAGGATGGGCACGTTGTTGGCCTTGCCGTCATAGAGAATGTCCAGCGACATGCCCTCGCCCTGCCACAGGGTCGTCAACCGGTAGTAGCAGCGGGCATCGAAGGCGGACACCGGCGGCGGGGTGGGTGTCGTGGGCGGGGTGGGTGTCGTGGTCGTGGTCACCTGCCACACCTGCTGGAGCAGCGCGAGCATGCCCGGATCGTGCTTGCCCAGGTCTTCACGCGTGAAGGGATAGAAGTCGTTACGGCCGAACAACGCCTCCGAGCTCTCCGCGAAGTACTCCCCCACGTCGGTCATGGCATAGGCCTGCGCGAATGTGCTGGGCGACTCGGGCCCACGCCGGCGCTCCACGCAGTCGTAGCTCTTGCTTGCAATCGCGCGCTCATAGACAGCCGCGAGGCCGGCGTGATCCCAGCCGAGCACCTGGTCATGCTACTCCAACCAGGCGCGTCCATGCCGAAAGGGGGCCCCCCTCGGGCGCCCAAGCCTTCCCGTCGAATCGCGAGGCGGACTGCGCGCAGCGCCAGCTGCCCCCGGCAGGAGTCTGGGCGCTAGTCTCGCCGCCGCTCCACGCGCCGCTTGATGCGGCTGTAACCGCTCAGGCTGGGGCGCATGACGAAGTTCCAAAGCGTCGCCGTCCACGATTGGTGAGACAGGAGACCGTCGTAAAATTCCGGCGCCATCGCTCGTAGCTTCGGCAGGCGCGAGCCAGGTACGTAGGGGAAGTCGTGGTGCTCGTTGTGGTAGCCGACATTGAACGCGAGCACGTTGAGCGGCCCGTAGTACGAGTAGGTCTCCTGCCCTTCGCGGAAGACGTAGTGCTCCGAGATGTAGTGTCCGGCAATCGGATGTAGCCCCATAACGATCAGGGAACTGATCGGCAGATAGGCAAGCGCTTTGCCGCCCCAAAAATAGAACACGGCCACGTTGAACGCGACCTGCACGAGTAGGTTCGTGATCTCGGAAGCCCCCGGCTTCTTTGGATGCACGAACAGCGGGCGGAGCGCGTAGGCAAAGCCTTGGCAAGAGAGCCAGAGCAGTTTGCTTGCGCGATTGCGCAGCAAGCGCGCCTCGAACTCCGTCGGGATATCCGTGTCGAGCCGCTCGTCCCCCTGATGGACATGATGGCGCAGGTGGTAGTAGCGAAACGTTTCCGCGACCGGCACACCCACGGGCAGATTGATGAAGACGCCGAAGACGCGATTGTGCCAGGGCTTGCGAAACGCGAGATTGTGAGAGAGCTCGTGAATGGCCAGGAGTAGCGCCTGGTTGATCACTCCGCCCACCACATAGGCGACCAGAACAATCAGCCACCAGGGCGCGTCACGCAGCAGGAAGGCGAGCGAGAGCTGCAGCCCGACGAGCAGCGTGCAGACGTACTTCGTGCGCGAGCACGGGCCGTAGAGTTCCTTGATCTCGGGGTGCGTGCGAAGCATCTCGCGCCGCCGGGCGGCGTGCGGTTCGTCCGCGCTGGACCAGATGAAGCCATTGGACATGGCGCCAACGATACCTCAGCACCAAGGGGGATAGGCACACCTAAAGCGGAGGGCTTGCCTCAGCAGTTGGCAGCATGACCCTACCGCCCACGTAACCGGGGCAAGCTCAGGCCGACATCGCCCAGGGCTTCGCGCCCTGACGCGGCTGGCCACCGCCGACCGGCCTGAGTAGGCTCGCCGCCTTGCGCCCCAGGAGAGGGCGCGGGGGAAACAGCCATGGCCATCCGACTCTACGACGCGAGCATTCCGACCTACCTGCAGACGCTCCGGGCCATGTCCGGCGTGCTGGACAAGGGGCTCGCCCACGCCCGTGAGCGCGGCGTCAATCCGGAAGAGATCGTCGAGCACCAGCTCGCGCCGGACATGCGTCCGTTCCGCTTCCAGGTCCAATCCATCGCCTTCCATTCGGCCGGGGCCATCGAGGCGATCCGGAGCGGCGCGCTCAACATGCCCGGCCAGCGCCCGGCTCACACCTATGAGGAGCTTCAGCAGCTCGTGAAGGACACCTGCGCCGAGCTCGAGGCCATCCCCGCCGAGGCGATCAACGCAAGGGAAGATCAGGAGGTCGTCTTCAACACGCCGCGTGGAGCGAGAACCTTCACCGCGGAGGAGTTCCTGCTCTCATTCTCGCTTCCCAACTTCTATTTCCACGCCACGACCGCCTACGACATCCTGCGCTCACGCGGGACGCCCATCGGCAAGCTCGACTTCATGGGTCACCTCCGGCTCAAGGCCTGAGGATGAGCGCCGCCCCAGCAGGCCAGGATGCCCAAGTTCCCGCCAGCACTGAGCGCGCGGGTCTTCATCACCATGGTGGGCTTCGGCGTGGTCATGCCGCTCCTGCCCTTCTTCGTGCGGTCGATGAAGGCGCTCGAACGGCAGCTCACCCTGGTTCTCGGCCATCTGGGCGGCCATCGCCATCTCGCGGTGCTGCCAATGTCACACGGCATCACCCGCTGGATTTCGGGAAAACCATTCCGAAATGCCAGCCATCTTCTCCTCGAATCCGGCACTGTTGTTGAAACTGAGGATTCCCGCGCGGTGTCGAGTGCGGTTTTCGAACGTGTGTACAGACCCACCGGGGATGAGGATGAACGCACCTTTGGACGCTTCGAACCGCTGATCGTCGATCTCGACGCTCATCGTCCCATCGATGACGTACCAGGCATGATCGTCATCATGCGAATGCGCTGATGGACCCTTCGTGTTGGCCTCGAGCCACCATTCGGAAACCGAGAAGGTACCAGCGGTCTCATCGCCGTCAGCCTTGAAGATGCTGCTGATACGACCCATGGGGTACTGGCGACCAGCTCCAGGTGCGAGATAGATGGGAGCTCGCTTCTTGATCGTCATCTCCTCTGTATAGGCGAGACTCCCAGGGCCCACAAGCCGGCCAGGGCTCATCAAGTCGCTCGCTGCGCCACTCCAACCTATCCGTTCGGCTCCAACGGCCCCCTCCTGCGCGAACGGCTCTGAACAGACGCGTGAACGGTTACGGGTACGCGCAGTTCTACGCCTCGCGGATCTGGAATCGCGCGAGCGACGGCGACTTCTACTCCGGCGACATCACCGTCTATGCGAAGGACGACTGCGCGGCGGATCCCCAGCTCGAGCGGGTCGCCTGGTATTGCTTCAACAGTGCCTCGTCCACGCGCGCGGTGGGCCTGAAGGAGCCGAACGCGTGGGGTCTCCACGACATGTTGGGGAATGCGATGGAGTGGGTGAACGACCCCGGGCTCTACTCGAGCCCCAGCGGTCCGGTCGTCGATCCGGGTGCCGCCGTCAAAGTCGCGGACGAGGGAGCGACTCGCGGCGGCGCGTTCAGCATGTGGCAGACGCTCTGTCGCTCGGCGAATAAGCACGGGGTCACCCGAAAGCAGCGCAGCCCCGGCCTCGGCTTCCGGCTCGTGCGAACGGGGCCCTGACGACGCGAGCCGGAATCCCCGCCGATCCGGCCAGAATCCCCGCTCTCCCGCGGCTTCGGCTCCCCTCTTATCCTCCAGCCACATCGCCCGCCTCGCGCGAGCTTCTGGAGGACACCTCATGGCCCACGAACACCCCGCTCCCGCTGCCTACCACTTCGTGCCGGGCTTCGGCGCCGACCGCGCCCCCCATTACGACGCCCAGGCGTCCATCAGCCTCGCCGGCATCCATGCGGCGTACGAACTCGGTGTCAGCGCGCTGACCGCTCAGCTCGACGGCCAGGACGCGGCGTCGCTGCTCTTCGTGGGACTGGGCACGGGCGCGGAATTGCTGCCCTACACCCGCTTCGACGTGCCGGGCTGGCGCTTCACGGGCGTGGAGCCCTCCGACGCCATGCTCGCCGTCGCCCGGAAGCGCCTGGAAGCCGAGGGACTGCTCTCCCGGACGCACCTGCACGTCGGCGAGCTGCACACCCTGCCCCCCGGGCCCCCGTTCGACGCAGCGCAGATGATGGGGGTGCTGCACCATGTGGAGGGCGAGGAGGCCCGGCTCTCCCTGCTGCGCGAGGTGACCCGGCGGCTCAAGCCCGGCGCGCCCCTCGTCCTGGGCTGCCGCGTCGGCAAGGACCCCGAACTGTCGAACGTGGAGCTGCGGCGGTGGCGGGCATATGGCATCTCCTCGGACCAGCTGGAGCATCGGCGCCAGGCCCTGGTAACGATGCAGCCCATCGAGTCGGATGCCGCCCTGTTCGCGATGTTCGCCCAAACCGGGCTGGTGGCACCGCGTCCGCTCTTCGTCTCGCTGCAATTCAAGGTCTTCCTCGCGCGCTTCGAGCCCGGGGCCGCGGGCTGAGACCCCGCAGCTGAAGGACGAGCGAACCCGGACGCCAGGAGCGAAGGGGTCCGCGCCACTCACTGCCCGAGCGATTGGGGCGGCGGTTTGGCGCTGAAGGCGGGCGAATAGCACTCCTCCTGGTGTTCATAGAGGACGTCTGGACACGGGGCCTTGAGCTTGTGCGGCAACCAGCAGGCGCCGACCAACTCGACCTCGGCGTAGCGGGTGCAGGGAGGGCGCTTCTGCCCCTTGAAGGGCTCGCGCGGCAGCGGACGGGCGAGCACGGACTCTCCTGCATCCGCGACGTCCACGAGCCCTCCATGGGTGGGCTCGTCCAGATTCCAACCTACCGTGGGCACCTCATCGCTCATGGGCGCGGGGGGCGTGCTCGCCAGCTCCTCCGGGCCGCTCGGCAGGGGGGAGACAAAGGCCAGACGCACCAGTGCGAGGAGCAGGACGCACACCGCAGCCGCGCCCGCCACCGCCAGCCCCAGGCGCCACCGGCGGAGCGACTCGTGGTCGTCGTCGAAGGCGCGGGCCATGTGCCGCATTCCTTCGCGCACTCTCTCGAACAGCACCATCAGCGCATCCACCGAGTGCTTGGTGGGGGCCACTGACCACCGAGAGTCCTCCACCTCCACGGCGATGTAGCTCGGTGCGACCGAGGAAATGATGCGCACCCGCCAGTCCTTCAGCTGTGCCATGTCCTCCTCGGCGGCGGGCTTGAACACCAGGGCCGTGGCCCCGCTCTTCTCGTGCCTGGCCCGGTAGACCTCCCCCGGGCTGTGCGGCGATTGCGGCATCTGCTCCTCGAGTTGGTAGGGACCCAACTGCGTCCGCTCCTCCCAGCTCGTCCTGGCCTTCTTCTCCTCGTCCATGCGTGCTCCTCGCGGGCCTCACCGCCCACGGGAGGCCCGAGGCTCTTGTTCGCATGGAGCCGAGCCCCGACTCCAGGAGGTGCTCGGTACGGATAGGGGTGTCCTACCGTGCAGGTGCACCCCCGGCGCGCACATGTACCCTGCTCGCGTCGACGGAGCAGCGGACTCTGGCGGGCTAAAAAAGGCGACGGCCTTCTTCGCCTCGGAGAACTCGAAGTGAGATTCGAGTTCATCGAGGCGAAGAAGGCCCATTTCCCGTGGACTTCATGTGCCAGCAGTCAGGCGTATCGCGCTCAGGCGATCGCGCCTGGAGGCAGCGCCCGGAGTCCGAGCGGCACAAGGTGGACCCGGCCCTGACCCGGGCCCGGGACATCCCCTCCGTGGAAACGAGACGGGGCTCGCTCTACAGCGGGTCCACCTCGCCCCCCGAGGAAGAACTCCCCGGGGGGCGGATTGCCCTCACGCTCAGCGGCAGGACTTCGCAACGAGAGAGGTGAGTTCGAGCTGGGTGGCCGCGCGCTGGAGGATGGTCAGCTCATCGAAGCTCCCAGAGATGGCGCTGGCCCCGCTACCCCGAGCACCCACCACGAGCGCGGCAGCGGTGTCCGTGATGGCGTACGGGAAGGCGTGGGTGCTGTCGAGCTGACCATTGACGTAGAAGCGCAGCTCACCCAGCGTGGAGTCCCGGACGACGGCGACGTGGCTCCAGGTGTTGTTCGCGAGGGCCTGGTCGGTACGGAAAGTGCCCTCCTTGCTGTGCCATTGAATCTGGCCGTAGTAGCTGCGCAGCGACCAGCCTCCCGTCTGCCCGTAATCATCGGCCTTGCTCAGCAACCACCGGTCGTAGGTAGGCCAGCCCGTGTTGATCTTCACCCACATGGCGATGGTGAAGGACCCCGTTCCGAAGTCGAGCTCCGGGTCATCCTCACCGCGCTGAGCCAGGAACCTTCCCTGCGTCTGGGCGGCCTGGCCCCAGACACCCTCACTGCTGAAGGGATCGGCATCGAAATCCTGGAGGTGGTTGCCCCAGATGCTCGAGTCCAAGGTGGTGGTGTCGAACGTCCAGCGCGCGAGGTAGTCCTTGCTCTCGTCGAAGCAGAGGTCGCCACCGGTCCCGGAGCAGGTCTTCCCACTCCAGGCGAACGTGAAGGAATGGTCCGTGTAAAGGTCCGGGGTGCCATCCGCGTAGACGCGCACCGACACCGTGGGCGTTACGCCGCTCCGCAAACACGAAGGAGTCGCCCAGAGCACCTCTCCCGTGGTGCCGGCGGTGTTGGTGGCGGGCGTCCCCAGCGTGCCCACATTGCTGGACCATTTGAAGGTGAGGTGCCGCGACCGGGTATCCGTGGCGTTGACACGCAGGGTAACGACAGTGCCCTCCTTCACCGTCTTGGAGGACTGGTAGACGCTGGCGAGCTGCGGCGGGTAGGTGGGCTCCGCCATGCTCGCGACGCAGATGGCCAGCTTGCCGTTGTTGACGCCGCCCTTTCCGTCGGTGACGGTGACGGTCAGCTCGCAGTTGTTGCAGGTGGTGTCAGTCGGCCGCTTGGTGGGAGTGAACTTCGCGCTCGCCGAGTTCCCATCCGCCCAGACGCCGTCGCAGCTCGCCGACCAGGAGTAGGACAGAGTCCCGGCCGTTGCGTCAGGGTCATACGTGGTGACGTCAGCGGTGATCGTCTGTCCCACCCGCACCTGGGTGGACGTGGCATTGAGGGAGGTGACCTCGGGCCAGGTATTGAAGGACACGAAGACATTCGCGTTGCCCCTACCTACCCTCTCGACGCGGATGTCGAAGCTGATGGCGGCCGCGACCCCCAGTTGATCGGTGACGGTGAGCGTCAGCGTGACCCTGCCCGCGGTGGCCGGCGCCGTCCAGGTGTTGCTCAGGCTGGAGGGGTCGCTGAAGGTGCCGTCCGTGGCCGTCCAGGCGTAGGTGAGCGTGTCCCCGGGGTTGGGGTCGTGCGCGGCGGCCTTCAGGGTGATGATGCCATTGGGCTCCACCGCGGGGTGGGAGACCACGAGGGAGTCGATGACGGGCGCCTCGTTCTCGAGGGGGGGCGGGCGGTTGACCTGCTGGGCCAGGATGTTCACCTGCACGGTCTCACCATCCACGATGGTGACCCCGGAGACCTCACCCTCATAAATCTTCTCATCGCTGGCATCAAAGGCCTCGGCATGGAAGCGGCGGCCGGTACCGGCACGGATGCTCTCCATGGTGCCGACCCAGAGATTACCGTCCAGAACGAGGGGGATGGCGTTGGGCTCGATGTCAAATGCATCCAGCGTCACCTCCACGCGCGTTACGTCCGACGCTTCCAGCTGCTGAATCCGCTGATTCTGCTGCTTCTGCTGCACGGCGATGACAAATCGAGCGGAGCCCGCGGGTACTTTCTCCTCTGGGGTGCTCGAGCTCGAGCATCCCGCCGCCGCCAGAACCACGGCGAACAGAATGACAGACTTCATCTTGAACAACTGCATCCGGCTTCTCCTTACAGGGCTCACGAGGGGGATGACCTCGCTCGTGAGAATTGATGAGGCCTTACTCATCGATGTGTGGACTGCCATGAGAATACATTTACTGGGGTGATGATCTTGCGGTCGTGCTCACATGCGGGGCTGGCCGGCTGGCTTCCTGTAGACGCGCTGAGGCAAAGGAGGCGCGAGGCCATGTGCTCGTGGGCACTGTCCAGGTGCTGGGAAGACGGGGGCCTGGAGTCACACCCAGGCCCCCGGTCCTCTGGCGCAAAGGCTATTTACCGTTGTTCTTGGTGGTGATGGTGACGGTGATGGTGGATAGTTTTTTCAGATCGGTGGTGACGCTGCCACTCATGGTCTTGATGACCTGGCTGAAAGTGAGCTTGTACGAGCCCGAGGCGAGACTGATGTTGCCAACGATTCTACCCGCGTTGTCGACAGTGATCGGCGTCGTGAGGTTGAGCGGGGAGCCATTGTTGAAGACATTCAAATTCGCTCCCGGGATGCCCTCACCCTGCACTGGCACCTGCACCTGCGTCGTCGAGTTGGGGACCGTATAAGACATCTTGTTGTACGGCGCGGTAATGACAGGCACGGGCGCGGGCACCACAAGTTTGGTGGGAAGGCTGGTGTGGATCCCATTGGACTGGGTGGCCGACAGCGGGTAGGTGCCATAGGCAGGCGGCAGTTTGACACTGAAGTTGCCGGTGGCGTCGACAGGGGGAGTGGCACTGACGCTCCCCGTGGCATCGGTAATGGTTACCGTCCAGCCAGGCAGAACCGCTCCTGCCAAGGTCACCTCGGTGTTGGTGACCGCTGATACTCTGAAGAGCGGAGACGGCGGGCGCAACAGGACCGTGACGTCATTGCTGGGGCCGCTGGTGTGGCCATCGCTGGTGGTCTGGGTGGCTGATAGTGTGTGCACACCATAGTCACTGCCATTGAAGCTGATGAAACCATCGAATTTTCCAGTATTGCTCACGCGAACCGGTTTGCTTTGGTAAGGGCCACTGGAGACTGTCACCGTGGAGCCAGGAATACCCGTGCCAGAGAATGTCACATCGGCGGTGGCGGTGTCGTTCTCCAACACGGAGAGGACGGGGGCGGCGGGGCGCACGAGGACCGTGACGCTGTTGCTGGAGGTGCTGGTGAGGACCCCGTTGGACTGGGTGGCCCACAGCGTGTGGGTGCCATAGGCCAGCGTCAGGGTGCCCTGGAAGCCTCCCGAGCTGTCCACGGTGGCCGTGGCGCTGGAGGTGCCGTTGGAGACCGTCACCGTGAAGCCGGGTATACCCGTGCCAGAGAACTCCACCGCAGGGCCGGTGGTTTCGGACTTGTCCACCGGCTGGGAGAGGATCGGGGCGGCGGGGTGCACCAGGACCCTGACGCTGTTGCTGGACGTACTCTCGAGGCCTCCGTTGGACTGGGTAGCCCACAGCGTGTGGGTGCCATAAACAATCGTCAGGGTGCCGCGGAAGCTCCCCGAGCCATCCACGGTGGCCGTGGTGCTGGTGGTGCCGTTGGAGACCCTCACCGTGGAGCCGGGCACGCCCGTGCCGGCGAACTCCACCTCGGGGCCGGTGGTTTCGGAGTTGTCCACTGGCTCGGAGAGGACGGGGGCGGCGGGGCGCACCAGGACCGTGACGCTGCTGCTGGAGGCGCTCTCGAGACCTCCGTTGGACTGGGTGACCCACAGCGTGTGGGTGCCATAGGCCAGCGTCAGGGTGCTCTGGAAGCCTCCCGCTCCGTCCACGGTGACCCTGCTGATTTCGGAGGGGCCGTTGTAGACCTTCACCGTGGAACCAGGCACGCCCCAGCCGGCGAACTCCACCTCGGTATTGGTGGTGTCGAAGCCGGCCTCGGGCTTGGAGAGGACGGGGGCAGCGGGGCGCACCAGGACGGTGACGCTATTGCTGGTGGCGCTCTCGAGGCCTCCATTGGACTGGGTGGCCCACAGCGTGTGCGTGCCATAGGCCAGCGTCAGGGCGCCCTGGAAGCCTCCCGCTCCGTCCACGGTGACCCTGCTGATTTCGGTGGTGCCGTTGTAGACCTTCACCGTGGAACCGGGCACGCCCGTGCCAGCGAACTCCACCTGGGTGCTGGTGGTGTCGAAGCGAGCCTCGGGCCGGGAGAGGACGGGGGCGGCGGGGCGCACCAGCACCGTGACGCTGTTGCTGGAGGCGCTCTCGAGGCCTCCATTGGACTGGGTGACCCACAGCGTGTGGGTGCCATAGGCCAGCGTCAGGGCGCCCTGGAAGCCTCCCGTGCCGTCCACGGTGACCCTGCTGATTTCGGTGGTGCCGTTGTAGACCTTCACCGTGGAACCGGGCACGCCCGTGCCAGCGAACTCCACCTCGGTATTGGTGGTATCAAAGCCGGCCTCGGGCTTGGAGAGGACGGGGGCGGC
>NZ_DASVSO010000633.1:0-24644 GCF_036388035.1 Archangium sp. | reverse complement strand
GGAGTAGCTGGAGCTCATCCGAGGGAAAGCAGCCATGGCACAGACCGAAGACACTTCAGAGGCGGGGGCACATGGCGATTGCCAGATTCCGCTCGGCTACGACGGGGTGGTGAGGATCCGGGCGGTGCCGCGCATCGTCCTCTCGCCGCAGAAGCAGACCCAGCCCCCCCTGCAGAACCTCGACGCCTGGGAAGTCGTGGTGGGCGGCAGCTGCGAGAACGTGGCGGGCCTCCCGCCATGCCGGCTCGAGTGGATCGTCACCAGTGACTGCCTCGACGAGAGGAGGATCCCGCACCCGCGCGAGACCTGCCTCGTCCCCAGTGGGAAGCGCTTCGCGGTGCGCGAGAAGGACGGGGACGGCTCCAAGGCGCTGCGGCTCTCCGCCTTCGAGCTCGGGCTCATTGGCAAGGGCCGCCTGGGCTTCCGGATCGAGCCGGCGCTCTCCGGCAACGAGCCCGTCGAGGTGCTACCTGGGGATGCCCGGGCCATTCCCTACGAGCTGGAGGCGAACATCGGCTTCAGCGTCGCGCCCGCGGAGCTGACGAGTGGCTGGGTGCCCGACTGGCTCGAGTTGGCGTTGCACAGCAACCGGGTTGGCACCCTGATGCAGCTCACGCCGAGCTTCTCGAAGCTCTTCGCCGGGCTGCTCGCGACGTTGGAGATCTTCCCCGCGGGCCCGCAGCCGGACAAGGACGCGACCGTCCGCATCGAGTGGGAGATTGGCGACCCCAACGCGACCTCGCTGCTGCTATGGAAGATAGGTTTCACCTCGGTCCGCGGGGCGCAAGGCGAGCTGCTGAATGACCGCCTCGCGGTGCTAGGCGAGAATGAGCCCCCCTCCGAGACGGTGGCGTTCCACTACAAGCTCACGGTGGCGCGCAAGCCTCCTCCCCCCGCCGAGGGGAAAGGCAAGAACGCGAAGAAACCGGCCAGCCCGGCGTCTGGGCCAGCCCTCCGAGCGGTCCCTCGGCTCGCGCTCGAGGTCCCCAGGCCCCGCCTGAAGACGTTCGAGGTGCTGCTCGACAAGGGCAAGCTGAGCGTCCAGGGCAGCTTCGAGGGCTTCAGCGACTCGGTTGCGCTCGACATGGTCCTGAAGCCCTACGTCCGGTTGGTGGCTGGAGAGGCGATGGAGCTCCAGGAGCTGGACAACTACTTCCGGAGCATGCTCCAGAGCGTCCTCCTGCAGGCCAGCGTTCCTCGCGACTACCAGGGGCGCCAGTTGCTCGCGGTGTGCTCGCCGCTCGACGTCGACTCGCGGTTGTCGGCGCTCGACTTCGTGGGGCTCACGAGTACGAAGAACGCGTTCCAGCACGAGCTGCTCGACTTGAAGAGTCTCCCGCGGGAGTACGTGGCGGCCCTCAAGGAGATCCCCGGGCTGCAGGTGTTCGCCGTGCTGAAGATCGCGCCGGGATTGATTGGCAAGGAGGTGCCCTTCGGGACCCTCGTGGACTACGAGGCGAGCGAGCCCGGCATCCCCGGAGGCTATGCGCCGTTCCACAACGGTACGTTCATGTCCAAGGAGTTCGCCTCGGGGGTCTGCACCTCGAACACGGTGGACCTGTCCGGCCACGCCGCCGAGCTCCACACGCCCCTGCCCACCATTCCTCCCGAGCTTCAGGAAGACTTCGAGATCTTCGTCGCCACGATCTGGGGCGAGGCCATCTCGGAGAGCGATGAGTCGTGGAAGGCCGTTGCCCACACCATCATGAACCGGGTCGCTCGCAACTTCGAGACCTGGAAGAGATGCCTCTCCCCGACGGAGGTCATCCAGAAAACGGGGTTCGACGCCTACAACAAGGAGCTCTATCTCAAAGCCCGCGAGCACATGAAGGCGCCTGCTACCGCGGCGTTCAAGGACCGAGACAAGCTGCAGCGGCTCGTCACGCTCGTCACTCCCATCTTCATGCGCCAGGCCGGCGACGGCGAGGGCGTCGTCTACTACTACAGCCCGAGGGCACAGGCCGCGCTCGCGGCGAAAGAGGCCAAAGAGGGCAAGCCCCCCCGCCCCCTCATTCCTCCTTTCGTCAACCAAGGCGGAAACGGGGCGCTGGTTCGTGTCACCGAGCAGGTTCTTGGCGACGGCTGGAAGAGGGATGACTTCGAGTTCTACGCCTTCCAGAACCCCAACAAGGTCCCCTGGCTGACGGAGGAGGAGATCGCGAAGGAACGGCAGAAGCGCAAGGCGGCTCAAGGCCGATAACGGGAAGCCCCCCGGCCGCGCGAGCCGCGCCCCGGGGGCTTCCCCACCGGAGCGAAGCGCGGCAGGATTCGTTCAAGCCCCCCTCGAGGAGCAGGAAGCAACCATGGCGCGCTCGAAACCCAAGGCAACGGAATCGGAGAAGAAGCGAGTCACCGTCTCCCGCGAGAAGCTCGCGACCGCGGGCCTGAAGGCCCAGACCGAAACCTGGGTCAAGATCGTCGTCAAGAAGCGGCTGTTCATCTTCTCCGCCTGAGGACGTCGCGGGACCGACCTACAGGTCTTCCTCTTCGTCGCTGTCGGAGTCGTCGCTCTCGGACTCACCGTCCTGGGACTCGTCGCTGTCATCCAGGTCCGGGAAGAAGATCTTGCACGTGCCTTCGGCGATATCCTGGATGATCGCCTGACCCTGGGCATCGAGCGTGCCCTCGCGCACCTCTCCGTTGGGGAGCACCACGCGGTAGCGGACGTCGCCGATCGGCGTGCCATCCTCGTCCACGAGCTCGAAGGCCACCCAGGACAGCTCTTCCTCCTTCTGCTCGTCCGCCGCCTTCTGCTCGTCCGCCTCCTTCTCCTCTTTCGCCGTCTGCTCCTCGGGCGCGCTGCTGTCCACCGCCATGCTGTCGGGCAGGAGGGGAACCGGGGCGGGGGCACCGCCGCCCGCCGACCCAGGCCCACCGCCTGAGCGGACGCGGGGCGCCCCGAGCGGCAGGGCCATCAGCTCGCCGTCGCGAAACGCCCTCGCCAGGCGGTGCCTGATCTGCTCCGATCGGTCTGGCCGTTGGTGGAGCAAGAGGTCGCTCCCGCCCATGCCGGTCACGGCCTCGTACAACTCGAGACAGATCCTTCTGCTGGAAATGGAGGAGAGCCAGCGATCCAGCTCGGCCACGATCAAGAGCCCGGGAACGCACGGGCGACCCTCTTCCGTGGCCCGGCTGAGCCGCCTGACGACCAGGAAATCCTGAAGCGGCCCTCGGAGACGCCACCCGGGCTGGGAAGCGCCAGGGTCCTGCGAGGAATCATCGTCCTGGGAGGATGGGTCCGAACTCTCAGCCATTGGAACCCTGGATACTATGTCAGTTCGCGCTCGGGATTCACCCCCGTTGGCGCGGGGTCTCGAGCCCACACGAGCGAGCAGGTTGCCTCACCCCATACCGGAGCGTCCCATGACAACCCCCACACAACCACAGCAGACATTCTGGGCGGAGCGCGTCGCCCTGGTCCGCCGATACGACGAGATGGAGTCCCGCCTCACGGCGTCCGTCAGCGAGCGGATGCTCGACCTCGCCTGCCTTCGGCCGGGAATGAGGGTGCTCGATGTGGCCTCGGGCACGGGCGAGCCCTCCCTGCGCGCCGCGCACCGGGTGGGCCCCTCCGGCTTCGTCCTGGGAACGGACCTGGTCGACGGCATGCTGGAGACCGCACGGGAGAAGGCACGCGCCCAGGCCCTCTCGAACATCGAGTTTCGTGCCGCGGACGCGGAGACGCTCGAGGTGCCGGAGCAGTCCTTCGATGTGGCGACCGTGCGCTGGGGGTTGATGGCCATGCCCCGGCCCGAGCGTGCGCTGGAGCGGATATGGCGAGCGCTCCGTCCCTCCGGCCTCCTGGTGTGCGCCTGCTGGGGAGGGCCGGACCAGGTCGAGTACGCGTCGCTGCCACGCAGGAGCGTGGCCCGCTTCTGTCAGCTTCCCGCCATCGACGCCGATGTCCCGGGCGTGTTCCGCTTCTCCGACCCCGAGCGCCTGCGCCCGGTGTTGACGCGCACCGGGTTCGCGATGGAGCACGTCGAGTCCATGCATGTCCCCGTGATGGAGGCGCGAGATGGTGCGGGAGTCGCACGCTGGATTCGCGATTTCGCGGGCCCCCTGGCGAAGCTCGTGGAGGAGCTGCCACCGGAGGCGCAGCGGGCCTGGGAGGAGGAGGTGACCCGCGAGTGCGAGCGCTATCGAACGGGCGACAAGGTCCTGCTCGGTGGGGTGACGTGGCTCGCCGTGGCGAGGAGGACAGACTCCAGCCCCTGATCGTTGAACAAACCGGAATCTATGAAAAACCAGATGGTCTCCCTGGATTACAATTGTCAGACCAAGGGGATCGCCATCCACGAGCTGGGCCACGCGCTCGGGCTGCAGCACGAGCAGAACCGCTGCGACCGGGACAGCGCCATCTGGTATATGACGCCAACATCCTGCCGGACTGGCGGCCTCAGTTCGCCCTGCAATGCTCGGGCTACAGTCTGGTGGCCGAGTACGACGAGAGCTCGGTGATGCACTACCAATACGACTCCGCCTCGGCGAATGGCAATTGGACGATGGAGTCCAAGCGCGGTCGCACCTATGAGATGGGGAGCGGCATGTACACCAACCACGAAATGAGCTGGAACGACGTGTACAGCGTGCAGTGGATGTACGGGGGCAACTACGGCAAGACCGCGGCCGGAGGGCCCTACACGCTTCGCACCGGACCGGGCAGTGGTTATGCGTCGGCCGGTACCCTGGCCGGAAATACGCGCATCACCATCGTGTGCCAGACCACTGGAACCAGCGCCAGCGGCCCCTGGGGTTCCACCAACGTGTGGAACAAGTTGAGCAACGGCACCTGGATCACCGACGCGGTGGTGTTCACCGGGACGACCGGCAAGTACGTCTCGGCGCGCTGTCCGTAAAACCTCGTGAGGTTCGTCCCTGGCGGGGACGTGAGTGGGGTTCGCATGTCAGACGTCGCCCTGTTTCAAACACGCGCCTCGTTGCGAAAGGATGTCGAGCGCCTGGGCATCCGCCCAGGTGACTCGGTCATGGTCCACGCGGCGATGAGCCGGGTCGGGCGATTGCTGAATGGTCCCGACGCCTTGATTGGCGCGATCCTCGACGCCTCGAGTCCCGGCGGGACGGTCCTCGCCTATACCGACTGGGACGCCCGCTACGATGAGCTGTTGGATGAGGAGGGACGCGTGCCCGAGGAGTGGCGGGCCCATGTGCCGCCATTCGACCCGGCTGCTTCGCGGGCCATCCGAGACAACGGCGTGCTGGCCGAGTTCATCCGCACCTGGCCCGGCGCCCGAAGGAGTGGCAACCCGGGCGCCTCGGTGGCCGCGATCGGCGCGAAGGCGGATTGGATGACGGCCGATCATCCGCTGGACTACGGGTATGGCGAAGGTTCGCCCCTGGCGAAGTTGGTGGCCGCCAGCGGCAAGGTCTTGATGGTGGGCGCGCCGCTCGACACCCTGACCTTGCTGCACCACGCGGAGCATCTGGCGCGGCTCCCGGGCAAGCGCGTTCGCCGCTACGAGGTGCCCTTCGCCACCGCTGAAGGCACCCGGTGGCGCATGGTCGAGGAGTTCGAGACCTCGCTTCCGATCGTTCCCGGTCTCGAGGACGACTACTTCGCGACCCTCGTCACCGAGTTCCTCGCCACGGGTCAGGGCGCGCGGGGACTGGTCGGAGACGCGCCCAGCACCCTGGTGGACGCCGCGGCCATCACCGCGTTCGCGGTCGACTGGCTGGAGCGACGCTTCGGCTGAGTTCCAGGATTCGACGGCTCGGGGGGAGTCCTCCTACGCTCCCCCCTCCATGAGCACGTCCACTCCCCTTCCGTCCACGCCCGTCGGTACGCACGCCATCGTCTATGGCGGCAGCATGTCCGGGCTGATGTCCGCGGGCATGTTGGCCCGCCACTTCGAGCGCGTCACCCTGGTGGAGCGCGATCCCTTCCCGAACGGACCCATGCCGCGCAAGGGTGTCCCCCAGGCGCAGCACATCCATGGCCTGCTCACGCGCGGAATGGACATCCTCGCCGACATCCTCCCGGGCATCCGGGAGGACCTGGAGGCCGCCGGAGGGGAGTTCCTGGACGTGGTCGAGTCCGTCGCCTCGTTCGGGGCCGGCACCTGGCGCCCACGGTTTCGCAGTGGTGTGAGCGCCGCCTCCCTGAGCCGGTTGCTGCTTGAGTGGGTGGTCCGCCAGCGGCTCCAGGCCCTCACGAACGTGCGCATCCTCGATGGCCGGGAAGCGGTGGGCTTGAAGACGAGCGGGGACCGGACGCGCGTCACGGGGCTTCAGCTCCAGGCGCCGGGCGGCGGGCAGGAGGAGACGCTCGAGGCCGACCTGGTGGTGGACGCCAGCGGCCGTGGCTCGCGCACGCCGCAGTGGCTGGAGGCGCTGGGTTACCCCCGGGTCGAGGAAACGCGCATCCATGTGAATGTGGGTTACGCCAGTCGCCTCTACCAGAAGCCGCGGGGCTTCGAGCCCGGGTGGCGCTCCCTGGCCATCTCTCCCAAGCTGCCGAAGGAGCGGCGGATTGGCATCATCCAGGACATCGAGGACGACCGCTGGCTGGTGCTGCTGGGCGGCTGGCTGGGCGATGCCCCCTCGACGGCGGACGACGCGGCGTTCCTCGAGTTCGCCCGTGGCCTGCCCCAACCGCACCTGTACGAGGCCATCAAGAACGCCGAGCCGCTCGGGCCCATCCACCTCTACCGCTTCCCACATAACCAGCGCCGCCACTACGAGCGCATGCCCCGCTTCCCTGAAGGGCTGGCGGTGGTGGGGGATGCCTTCTGCTCGTTCAACCCCATCTACGGCCAGGGCATGAGCACGGGCGCGATGCAGGCCGAGGCGCTGGGCGAGTGCCTGCGCCAGGGAGCGCGCGGGGCCTCGGATCGCTACCGTCGGCGGGCGGGACAGATCCTCGAGGGGCCCTGGACCCTCGCGACGGCCGGAGACCTGGGCTTCCCCGAGGTGGAGGGCAAGCGCCCGCCGGGGTTCGGCCTGATGAGCTGGTACGGCAACCGGTTCCAGCAGCTCGCGGGCTACGACGAGGAGGCGATGACGACCTTCGCGCGGGTGCAGCACATGATCGATTCACCCGCCGCCATGCTCTCCCCGCGCATGGTGCTCAAGGTGCTCACCGTCCGGCCCGACAAGGCCGCCCAGACCCCGGGGCCCAAGCCGCTCGCCGCCTCCGCCACACGAGCGGCCTGAGCGAGCAGCCAGAGGGCTAGCCCGCGCGCCGCTGGTCCCGCGGGAGCTCGATGACCTCGGCCGAGCCGGTGCTCACGCGGGGAGGACTGCCCACGCGCAGGCGGAGCAGGAGCCTGGCGCTCGGCAGGAGGAACAGCACGGCGCCCACGCCCGCGAAGCCGAGCGGCGCCAGCAGGGGCGGTGCCACCGAGAAGGCCCCCTCGAGGCTCCCGGCCGTGTACTGCCCCTGGAGCTCCTCGAACAGCGCGCGGAGGTGGACGACCGTGCCCACGAGGCCGATGACGACGCCCGCGCCTCCGACGAGGCGCGCCGTCCACGCGAACAGCGCGCGGGAGCGCGGGATGCAGACGAGCGTCATCAGCACGAAGCCGACGACGCCGTAGACCACCGGGACCGCTTGCAGCCGGTTGTCGAAGTCCTTCCCGGCCCAGTGGGCGATGGCGGCATCGAAGGCGAGCGCGACGAGGCCAGGGGCGAGGGCGAGCGCGACGGCCCTGCGGGAGTGGCGCCGGGCCCAGAGCAGAAGTCTACCGAGCATGAGCCCCCAGGATAGAACGGCGGGGGGCCCCACCGCGAGCGGCCCGGGGGCAGGCGAAGGAGGCCGGGCCTGTGCGAGACTGGCACGCCATGAGACAGCCCGTCCTTTCCCTCTCCCTCGGTCTCTGTGTCCTGTCCCTCGTCCTCGTGACGCCCGCCCGGGCGGAGGAGGAGCTGCTGCTGGGGTCGGGCACCGAGGCCCCTCGGGCCCAGCTCATCGGGTGGTCCAAGGATGAGCGGCGCTTCGCGTTCCGCGTCTTCGAGCGCGACGAGCCCTTCGTGCCGGGCATGGCGGAAGAGGACACGACGGCGGACCCCTCGCGAGGGAAGGACGGGTTCTGCAAGGGGTACATGGACCACCAGGGCAAGCCGTTCCACGGCTCGTTGGCACTGCGCGTCTTCGAGCAGGGCAAGAAGGTGGTGGTCCTGCCCATCCAGGAGCAGGAGAAGTGCACCCCCCCGAAGAAGGCGGCACAGCGGCTCGCCGAGGCGAAGAAGACGCTGGCCGGACTGGGCATCGACCTCCAGAGCACCGGGCGGGAGTGGAGCCCCAAGGAGGGCGCGATGCGTCTGGAAGTGAAGGAGGGCACGCGGCCCCCCTTCACCCTGGAGCTCCTCGACGATACGGAGGACATCGACAACGAGGATGAGGGCACCTCCCGCTACAAGGGCAAGCTGCAGCTGCTCCTGCACGAGGGGGGCAAGAAGCAGGTGCTCTGGTCGAAGGCTTTCGACAAAGAGCATACGAACGACGACTACTTCGTGTCCGTGCCGAACGTGGCCGTGTCTCCCTCGGGGCGCCGGGTGGTGGTGCTCAACCGCACGTACGAGGCCAGCACGCGGCAGATGTCCAATACCCTGACGGTGGTGGCCATCCTGGACGTGCCCGAGGCCGCCACCGCGAAGGCGGAGTAGGCAATGACGGGGGCCTCCTGGGTGGTGGTGCTGGCGGTGCTCGCGGCGCCCCCCCTCTTCGAGCAGGGCGTCCGGCCACTGCGTGACGTGACGCCTCCGGCCGAGGTGGGCTCGCTCTCCGCCAGGGCCTGTGGCGAGTGCCATGAGGCCGAGTACCGGCAGTGGGCCGGCTCGCGCCATGCCAGCGCCTTCACCAATCCGCTCTTCACCGCGTCCCACCGCCGCGCTCCCCAGGCGTGGTGCGTGAACTGTCATACGCCCCTGCCCGAGCAGCGGCGCGCGCTGCGGGAGGAGGGCGTCAACTGCGCCGCCTGTCACGTCCGCGGGGGCGAGGTGCTGACGGCGCGAGAGCCGGACCCCGCGGCCCTGTCCGCGCACCCGGTGCGGCGGGAGCCGAAGCTCGCGACGGCGGAGTTCTGTGGCGGCTGCCACCAGTTCAACGTCCCCGTCCACGGCGCGCGCCCGTTCCAGTACAGCACCACCCCCATGCAGGAGACATTGTCCGAGTGGGCCTCCTCCGCCGCCGCCGCGCGAGGCGTCACCTGCCAGGGCTGCCATATGCCCGAGGGGCGTCACACCTTTCCCGGCGTGCACTCGCCGGGGCTGGTGGCCGGAGCGCTCTCCGTCTCCTTCTCCTGGGAGGGGGAGCGACTCGTCGCCGAGGTACGGGCCCGGGACGTGGGCCACCGCGTGCCCTCGGGAGACCCCTTCCGCCGCCTGCGCCTGCGGCTGTGCCAGGAGCCGTCCTGCGCGGCCCCGCTCGCCACCCGCCTCCTGATGCGCCGCTTCGACATGCGGCCGGAGGGTTGGGTGCTCGCCGCGGATACGACGGTGCCGGTGGAGACGGCGTCCACCCAGCCAGTACGCCGCCTGGAGTTTCCCCTCACGAGGCCCCTGCCCCGGGTGCTGCACTGGCGGCTGGACTACCTGCTCGCCGAGTCGGCGCTGGAGGGGCACGTCGCACCGGAGGAGCTGTGCCTCCCGTTGCACGAGGGCACCGTGTCCACAGGCGAGGACTAGGAACGCGTTGGTGCCCAGATGGCGCCGTGGGCCTCCGGCACGTCCGAGGATGCTTCCGCCGTATAGAAGTAGGCCGCGACCGCGGCTCGACCGCGTCCCTCGGGGCACTCCAGCGGGGCTGGATGGCCATGCCAGTGGTCATCCCCGTGAGCCATCACGACCAGCCGATCGAGGAGTGGAGCGATTCGCGTCTCGCACCTGGAGAGGTCGGCATTCCACAGCTCGAGGTCCCCACCCCAGGCGGGTTGCCAATCAGGGTTCAGGTAGTAGAGGACGGTGAGCCGCCGCGAGAGCGCACGGAAGCGATCGCGATTGAAGTCCGCGTGAAGCGCCAGATGGCCCCCACGCAGCGTGAGGTGCAGCCCGGCGCCCCGGAAATGCGGATCCGCGATGAGCCCTTGAACTCCGGTGAGTGTCTCCAGGAAATCGAGGAACGACATGCTCGAGAACTCCGAGAGCAGGTGTCGCAGCGCTCCATGCACGCCTTCGAATGCCATGCGCTGAAGCTGTCCCAGGCGCGCCGCCTGTTCCTGGTAATCGCGTCGCTTCCAGCTGGCCTCGGATGCGCCCGGGAAGACCCCTGCCAGTCCGGAGGCAAGTCGCTCTCCCAGGAAGCCATCGATGACGACGTGAGGATAGGGCCGTGCGGCGCCGTAGGTGTCCCGATGGGCCAGCGCGAGCGAGCGGAGCGCCGTCCGGGAGAGGAAAAAGCTCGGACCCACCAAAGGGCCTTCTTCGAGGGTTGCGACACTCACCGGGCATCTCCGCCGAGGTTGCTGGCCTTCGATGATGCCATGAGACCCATGGGTTCACCCGTCCAGGTCGACTCGCGTTCGCGTTCGCGTCCCGCGTGTCGAGTTCTTTGACACCTTACGCGACACCTTACGCCGCGGTGCCAGGTACTCCGCCTCGGCGCCGCCCAGCGCGGTGAATTCAGCCGCCAGGAAGTCGATGAGCGCGCGGACCGAGGGAAGCAGCCCTCGACGGGACGGAAAGAGCGCGTGGACGATCCCGCTCCTCGGCACCCAATGGGGCAAGGCATCCACCAGCTTGCCCTCGAGCAGGTCCTTGCGCACCATCATCGTGGGGAGCTGCACCACGCCGACGCCATGCAGGGCCGCCGCGCGCAGAGCCGCCATGTCGTCGGTCACCATGCGGGGCTCGTGACGGATGAGGGCCGTCGCGCCATCGGGCCCCTCCAGGCACCAGGAGTGCTCGTGCGGCGATGCCCCGCAGGCCAGGCTCGGCAGGCCGTTCAGTGCAGTGGGGACCAGCGGACGTGCTCGGCCTTCGAGCAGCTTCGGGCTCGCCACCAGCCGCTGCGCGCTGTCCGCCAGGGTCTTCATGACCAGGTCGCTCTCCTCGAGCGGCGGAAATCCCACCCGGATCGCGACGTCGAAGCCCTCCTGGACCACATCCACCCGCCGGTTGCTGCTCTCGAGCTGGACCTGCACGAGCGGGTTCGCGGCCATGAACCGCGCCAGCATCTCGGCGACATGGAAATGAAGCAGTGCCACGGGGCAGATCAGACGCACGCGCCCTCGGGGTTCTGAACGCGTGCGGTCGATGGCCTCCTGGGCTGCGTCCGCCTCGACCAGGACGGCGATGCAGTGGCGGTAGTACACCCGTCCGATCTCGGTCACCGAAAACCGGCGGGTGGAGCGCTGGATGAGACGGACACCCAGCCTGTCCTCCAACAGGCCAATCCGGCGGCTGAGCTTGGATCTCTGCATCCCGAGCGCCCGGCCCGCCGCGGCGAAGCCGCCATGCTCGACCACCTGGGCGAAAAAGAAGAGGTCATTGAGGTCCTGCACCCCACGGATTGTCCGATGGGTAGGACACTGCGGGCAAATTCAGGGCTAACAGGCCGACCGGCCTCCACCCCATCTTCCGGGTCAACGCGACAGGCCCCGCCCTCTTCGGCGGAGCTCCGAGCGCCGTACCCCATCCGCCGCCATGACGGCGGACCATCCGGAGGAAAAGACATGAGCAAGCCCTACACCCGTCTCGACAGGGAGAATGCCGCGGTACTGCTGGTGGACCATCAGGCGGGCCTGCTGTCACTGGTCCGCGATTTCGAGCCGGACCAGTTCAAGAACAACGTGCTGGCCCTGGCCGACCTCGCGGCCTACTTCAAGCTCCCGACCATCCTGACGACCAGCTTCGAGAACGGCCCCAACGGCCCGCTGATGCCGGAGCTGAAGGAGAAGTTCCCGCAGGCGCCCTTCATCCCGCGACCCGGGCAGATCAACGCCTGGGACAACGAGGACTTTGTCAAGGCGGTGAAGGCCACCGGACGCAAGCAGCTCATCATCGCGGGCATCGTGACCGAGGTCTGCGTCGCCTTCGTGGCGCTGTCGGCCCTCGCGGAGGGTTTCGAGGTGTTCGTCGTGACCGATGCCTCCGGCACGTTCAACGAGGTCACGCGCCACACGGCGTGGGACCGGATGGCCGCGGCGGGCGCACAACCCATGACGTGGTTCGCCCTCGCCTGTGAGCTGCACCGCGACTGGCGCCGTGACGTCGAGGGTCTGGGCACGCTGTTCTCCAACCACATCCCCGACTACCGCAACCTGATGACCAGCTACAGCATGTTCAAGGCAGCCAATCCCCTGCCGAAGTCCGTGCCCTGATGGCACTCCGCCCAGCCCCTTCCTCGAGAGGGGGCTGGGCGTCGCTGGCGCCCTCCCGCCAGGCCGCCCTCCACCCAAGGTGCTGGCCGAGTAAGCCACCGACCAGGCGTTCATCCCCATGTTCATCAGCGAAGCGCGAGTCCTGTGGGACGCTTCACGTCTGCCATATGCGGTTGCCCACCGCTCCTCCGTGGTTCAGCTGGCGCAACGCTGGCGACCCGGGAGCGGGGCCGTCCAGCCTGCTGCTTCGGGATTTGCCCATGTCATCGCCACAGCTGCCCTGCATCCACCGCGCCGTACCTCTCGTGCTGCTCCTCCTCGCCCTGTTCACCCCGGTCCACTTCGCGGCCGCTCAAGGGCAGGCGTTCAACGACGCTGGCAGCATCTCCACCCAGCACCCCGACTGGATGCGCGGGCTTGCCGACACCACTTCTCTCGCGGCGATCTCCTTGCCCGGGACCCATCAAACCATGGCCAGTACGGTCGCAGGGGATGACAGGGGCATGGTGAGCCTCTTGGTCCTGGGCCAGAGCCTGGGGCTCCGCGCCCAGCTCGACGCCGGCATCCGTGTCCTGGATATCCGCGTCCGCCATTTCGGGAACGGCTTCATCCTCCAGCGCGGCGCCTACTACCTCGGTACCAATTTCGATGACGTCCTGGGGATCTCGGTGCAATTTCTCCAGCAGCATCCTTCCGAAACCATCCTGATGCGCCTCAAGCAGGAATACGAATCGAACAGCACCACCCGGTCCTTCGCCGACACCTTCGAGGCCTACCGTCAACAGGCTGCCTACACCCAGTTCATCTGGGACGGCACCACCCTTCCCACCCTGCAGCAGGTGCGAGGCAAGATTGTCATTCTCGATGACTTCAGCGGGGGCGTGTATGGCATCAGATGGGGGGCTCTCGACATCCAGGATGAGGATATTGACACCGACACCGACATCGACGCCAAGTGGACCCTGGTGCGAGACCAGCTCGCGCGGGCCAACGCGAGTGACTCCAGCAAGCTGTATGTCAATTTCGCAAGTGCCGACTGTTCCAGCTACGCGTGGGATTGTGCCACTGAGCACAATCCCAAGTTGATTGCCAGCCATTTGAATCCCGCCATCCTCAACCATCTGGCCGGAGGCCATGTTCAGCACACGGGCGTGCTGATGATGGATTTCCCGGGAGCGGGGTTGATCGATGCCATCATCGCCCGCAACTTCCAGCCCACCGCCGAGCACTTCCGTACCGGGGACTACAATGGAGATGGGCGCACGGACGAGTCCTGGTACTCGCCACGAACCAACGAGTTCATCGTGATGCTGTCCAACGGACAGGGCGGCTTCACCCCGACACGCAACAACACCTCCGCCTGGGGAAAGTGGTCCGACGCCCGGTTCTTCAGCACGGGAGACTACAACGGGGATAGACGCACGGACTGGTCCTGGTACGCGCCACGGACCAACGAGTTCATCGTGATGCTGTCCAATGGCCAGGGCGGCTTCACCCCCGTGTACAACTATACCTATGCCTCCTTGGGAGACTGGTCCGACGCCCGGTTCTTCAGCACGGGGGACTACAACGGGGATGGTCGCACGGACTGGTCCTGGTACGCGCCGTGGAGCCGCGACTTCATCGTCATGCTGTCCAATGGCCAGGGCGGCTTCTCCCCCGTGTACAACTACACCTACGCCTCCTTGGGAGATTGGTCCGGGGCCCGGTTCTTCAGCACCGGGGACTACAACGGAGATAGACGCACGGACTGGTCCTGGTACGCGCCGTGGAACCAGAACTTCATCGTGATGCTGTCCAATGGCAAGGGCGGCTTCACCCCCGTGTACAACTATACGTATGCCTCCTTTGAAGACTGGTCCAAGGCCCGGTTCTTCAACACGGGGGACTACAACGCGGATGGCCGCACGGACTGGTCCTGGTACGCGTCCTGGAACCAGAACTTCATCGTGATGACTTCCAATGGCCAGGGCGGCTTCACCCCCGTGTACACACCGTGGAATTTCCCGGGGATGCCTTGAAAGCCAGGGAGAGCGACTCACCCCTGGCAAAGCTCGAACCCGAAGCCCGGGGGCGCGCGGCAGAGACCGTTGCCGCGCTAGCTTCCCCCGGTGTCACACCCGCAGCCCTGGAGGAACGATGAGCGGAAGCACCGATTTCGATCTCATGAGCGAGAGCTTCTTCACCAACCCCTTCCCCACGTTCGAGCGGTTGCGCACCCAGGCGCCCGTCTATTTCTTCGAGCCCTTCCAGTGCTTCATCCTCACGCGCGGCGCGGATATCGAGACGCTCACCAAGAGCCCTCGCTTCTCCTCGCGGCGCGCGAACGAGCTGCTGGGGGGACTCGGGCTGCTGGGAGAGGATGAGGCGTCAAAGGAGATGCTCGCGGTCTGGTCACGGCTCGTCTTCTTCCAGGATCCGCCTCGCCACACGCTGCTCCGTCAGCTCGTCATGAAGGGCTTCACGCCCGCGGCGCTCGAGCACTTCCGGCCCCAGGTCGCATCGCTCGTGGAGCGGGGCCTGGAGAAGGCACGGCGCCAGGGAGAGATGGATGTCGTCGCGGACTTCGCGGAGCCCATCGCCATCAACGCCATCGCCGAGCTGTTCGCGCTCCCCGAGGCGGATCGGCCGCAGTTCATGCGCTGGGCGAGGGACCTGCTCAAGCCCGCGGCCTCGGCGGTCGGCACGGACGATGTGCGCACCTCCGTGCGGCGCACCTCCAATGACATGGTGGCCTACCTGAAGGCGCTCGTCGAGAAGCGCCGTGCGGCGCCCGGGGAGGATCTCGTCAGCCAGCTCATCGCGGGGGAGGAGGGCAATCCCCAGCTCGCGGGCGAGGCCATCATCCAGTCCTTCCAGATGATCGGCGCGGGCTTCGTCACGTCGACGAACCAGATCTCCAACACGGTCCTCGCGCTCCTGAATCACCCCGAGCAGCTGCGCGCGTTGAGGCAGGACCCCGAACTCCTCCGGGGTGCCATCGAGGAGAGCCTGCGCCATGAGCCGGCCGTCCTGTCCATCAACCGGCTGTGCGTGGAGGACACGGAGCTCGGCGGCACGCGCATTCCCAAGGGGCGCTTCGTCCACGCGCTGGTCGCCGCGGCCAATCGCGACCCCGAGCTGTTCCCCGATCCGGCTCGCTTCGACATCACCCGGACGCCCAACCGGCATCTGACCTTCGGGGTCGGCGCTCACTACTGCCCGGGGGCCTCCCTCGTTCGGCTCGAGGTCGAGGAGTCCCTGCGCGCCCTGCTCACGCTGCCGCGCTGGGAGCTGGCTGGCACGCCCTACAACTACCGGGGTTCGAACCTCCAGGATCGCGGGCCCAGCTCGCTGCACGTGCGCTTCCCGAGGAGCTGAGCGCCATCGTTCGCGGCGCTCCGGGCGTTACGGAGGGCCGTGGTTCTGGACACGCGAGTTCAGCTCCACCGCGGTGGCGTAGATCTGCGCCCAGGCCCGGAACTTGATGCGGCTGCCCAGGCCCTTCTGGTCGTTGGCGAAGTGGAAGAGGTCCTCGCGGAAGAGGGCATCGGCGGCCTTGCGCGCCTCGGGCGCGAGCGGCGTGCCCTTCTTCGCGTAGTAGCGAAGCAGGTCGTAGCCATAGTCGTGCGTCTTGGCCGCAGGGTCGAACTCCTTGTCCGGGCCCACCTTCCCCGGGGCGGAGGCGGAGCCGTGCGGGTCCTGCATCCGCTGGCCATGCTTCGTCTGGATGGTGAAGGGCTTGTAGCCCATGACCTTCTCGAAGTCGGCCGGGGGCGGGCGGGCACCGGTGAGGTACTCCCGCATCAGCGTGCCGTGGTTGCCCACGGGCGCGGCTCCCACCTTCGCCGTGCGCTGCAGCGCGGTGGCCGCGCCGGTGAACGTGTCCTGCTGGTGGGGACGCGTCTGGGCGACGGTGTTGGACGGCGCCTCGGCCGGCGTCTCCGGAGTGGAGTTGACCGGGCGGCGAGGCGAGACTGGGGAATTGCGGACGATCATGGGAACCTGGGGGAACGCTTCCTCTCAAGTTATCGGAGTTTGTCGTACGGGAGTTGCGTACCTGTGGATGACGCGCCGCGTGATGCGGGGAGAACTCAGTGGGAACGGACCTTTATCGCGATGGGATGGCCCGGCTGGAAGCGGGAGACGTGGAGGAGGGGCGCCGGCTGCTGGAGGAGGCCCTCCGGGAGGCGCCGGGGGACGTGAGGGCGATGCACGGGCTGGCGCTCGCGCTGGACCTCGCGGGAGAGCGTGACCGGGCGCTGGAGCTGCTGGAGTTCGCGCATGCCCGCGCGCCGTCCGAGCCGGCACCGGCATGCGACCTGGCGATGTCACTGCTGGAGCGGGGCGAGGACGCACGGGCGGAGCAGGTGCTGGCGCCCGTACTGGGCGCGCATCCAAGCCACGCCCGCGCGAACCTCTACGTCGCCATGGCCCTGGCGAAGACGAACCCGGCCCGCGCGCGCGCTCATGTGGCGAAGGTGCCGCGGGACGCGGACCCGGAGCTGCGGCGGGAGGCGGAGGCCCTGGACCGGGTGCTGGCGGAGCATGCGCCTTCCACCTGACCGCGACCGTGCTTTGGGGGGCGGCTGGCTCCCCTTCGAAACCGTCTGCTCAGCCACTCCCCTACTCCCCATGTCCGTCTCCCCGCCTGTCCTCGAGCTCGCCGAGCCCCCTCCACTCGCCAGGGAGTTGCTGCGCGCCGCCATGGCCCGCCGCCCCGCGCGCCCCGGGGAGGTGCCTCGACTCGAGGTGCGCGTGAATCACCTCACGCCGGACCCGCGACAACTCGCACGCTACCGCGAGGTGTGCGGCTTCCCCGAGCGCGGTGACCTGCCGCTGCCCTTTCCCCAGGTGCTCGCCGCGCCGCTCCACCTCGCGTTATTCAATCGCCCCGAGTTCCCCTACCGGCTGCTGGGGATGATCCACGTGCGCAACCTCATCCGCCAGTACCGCCGGCTCCCGGCGGGCGCCGCGCTCTCCGTGCGCGTGTGGCTGGAGGGGCAGCGCGAGGTACGGCAGGGGCGCGAGCTGGACCTGCACACCTTCGTGGAGCAGGACGGAGTGCGCGTGTGGAGCGCCGTCACCACCATGCTGCGCCGCCTGCCCGGCACCGGCGAGCGTCCGCGCGACGAGCGCCCAGCCGGCGCCACGGCTCCCGCGCTCGAGGAGGATCCAATCTTCGCCCACAGCCACCCCGCGCCCTGGAAGGTGCCCGAGGACACCGGCCGGCGCTACGCGCGTGCTTCCGGGGATTACAACCCCATCCACCTGTACGGCCTCACGGCGAGGCCCTTCGGATTCCCGCGCGCCATCGCGCACGGCATGTGGACGGTGGGCCGCTGCGTGGCGGAGCTGGGCGAGGCGGCGGAGGCCCCCGCGCTCACCCTCTCCTCGGAGTTCCGCCGTCCGCTGCTGTTGCCCTCGCGGGTGGTGTTCCAGACAGCGGCGTTGGAGGCCGGCGAAGTCGCCTACCGCGTGAGGTCCGAGGAAGGCCCACTTCACGTCATGGGCCGACTGACCCTCGGGACGTAGCCCCTTCAGTTCACGCTCACCGCGGACCAGGCGGCGGCCACGGCGCTGACCTCGGGACTGCCCGCGCCATAGAGGTCCGACGCGGCACTGAGGGTGGCCGCGCGCGCCCCCGCGTAGTGGGTGGACGAGGTCATGTACACCGTGAGGGCGCGGTACCAGATCTTCCCCGCCTTGAGCCGGCCGATGCCCCCGTGCGACGAGCCATCGCAAGTGGGGCTCGCCGGGCCACCGGCCGGGTTGGAGCCCTCGGCCAGCAGGTAGAAGAAGTGGTTGGCCACGCCACTGGAGTAGTGCACGTCGAGCGACGCGAGGCTGGAGGACCAGCAGTCCGGCGACTTGCCGTCCAGGGAGGGCTGGTGCATGTAGCGCAGCGCGTCCCCCGGCCTGCCTGGGGTGTAGATGGTCTCGCCGATGAGGTAGTCGCCCGGGTCCTGCGCGGTGTTGGCGTAGTACTCCACCAGGGAGCCGAAGATGTCGCTGGTGGCCTCGTTGAGCCCGCCGGACTCGCCCTCGTACGTGAGCCCCGCCGTCTGGCTGGTGATGCCGTGGGTCATCTCGTGGCCCGCGACGTCCAGCGAGGTGAGCGGGGCGAGGATGTTGCCGTCCCCATCCCCATACGTCATGCAGAAGCAGAGGTCGTACCAGAAGGCGTTGTTGTACTTGTCGCCGTAGTGCACGCGGCTGTAGCCCATGCGGCCCGCGCCATCGATGCCGTCGCGGCCATGGACCGCGCGGTAATAGTCATACGTCGTCTGCTGGCCGAAGTGCGCATCCACCGCGGCGGACTGGCGGTTGCCCGCGGTGCCGTCTCCCCAGACGTTGTCGGAGTCCGTGAAGGTGGTTCCGGGCACCAGGAGCGGGGGCAGCGGAAGCGTGTCGCCCACGACCGGGACCGAGCCGAGGTTATTCATGTCCGTCGTGTAGAAGCCCCCGCCGCGCGTCGTGTCGCGCAGCGCGTAGCCCCCGAGCAGCGCGGAGTCCGTGGCAAGGGACACCTGCCCGGAGTAGAGCGAGGCGCCCGAGCCCACCGCCGCGGTCGTGTGGACGGCGTCCCATTTGCCCCGGATGGCGCCCGTGGTGGCGTCCACCAGCACGTGCAGCTCGGAGGGCGTCTGGTCCGGCTGGTAGCCGTCGAGCACCACCTCGTAGGCGAGCGCGGGCTCGTGGCCCTGGCGCGCGTCCACCACCAGCTTCGCGGTGCGCGGCCCACTCAGCGTCCCGACGAAGGCCGACCGGGCGCGCTGTGCGGCCCCGAAGGCATCCAGCGTGGGACGGCTCGCCACGGACGCGAGCGAGGGCTGGCCCGCCAGACTGAAGCCGCGCGCATCCGCGTCCCCGCGCTGGTGGACGACCAGGTCGCCACCCAGGACACGCAGGCCCTGCCAGGTCCGCTCGAGCCGGACATGCGCCGTGCCGTCGTCATCCACCAGCACCGTGCGCGCGGACAGCGCCTCGGGAGCCGTGACCCCCAGCTTCGCGCCCTCGAGCAGCACCCGCGAGACCGCGCGCTGGACGACCGCCGTGCGCTCCGGGCCCGCGGACAGCTCGCGCGTGGAGGTGACACGGGTGCTGCCCGAATCGCCACAGCCCCACAGGGTCAACGTGACGAATGCCGCGGGAAGGATGCGCTTCATCGGATTCACTCCTGGAATGAGGGGGCGGAGCCCTCGGACAAAACAAAACAGGACACCCTGAATATTGGCGCCAATAGGAAATCCTGGATCGACCGCGAGTAATTTTTTCCGCGTGGCTCTCCGTGGTGGGCACGCGTGGACTCACCTCCAGGCCCGGCCACCGGAGAACCGATGGAGATGGGCCGGTTCAAGGACGGCAGGACCGAGGCGTGTGAGGCGACAGCTGCCCAAAAAGGAGTCTGTCCCCTATTCTCCGAAGACCATGGCGACGAAGCCTCGAGAGTTGCAGCCCATCGACGCATATCTGGCGAGCGTGGAGGACCCGGCGGCGAGGAAGACGCTGGAGGCGCTGCGCATGCAGCTCCGGAAGCTGCTCCCAGGAGCGGTGGAGACCCTCAGCTACCGGATGCCCACCTTCAAGGTCGACGGGAACGCCGTGGCCGGCTTCGCGTTCTTCAAGCACCACTGTGGCTACTACCCCTTCAGCGGCGGCGTCGTGCCAGCGCTGAAGTCAGAGCTGGCCGGCTACTCCGTGTCGAAGAGCGGCGTCACCTTCCCGCCAAACAGGCCGCTGCCGGTGAAGCTGGTGAAGGCGTTGGTGCAGGCGCGGCTCGCGGAGATTGCCGCGAAGGGGAAGAAGACCACGGCCGCCAGGAAGAAGGCGCTCATCACCGAGCGCGTGACCGACGGCGCCGTGAAAGAAGCCACCGGGCGTGACTGGAAGGTGTGGATGCGCGCGCTGGACGCCGCGGGGGCGAGCGCGCTGAACCACAAGCAGCTCGTCGCGCACCTGGCCCGTGAGGTGGAGTCGAGCTGGTGGCAGCAGTCCATCGCGGTGGCGTACGAGCAGGCTCGCGGCAAGCGGGTGGTCGGCGAGACGGCCGACACAGGCTTCCAGGTGGGCGTGGTGCGTACGCTGCCGATGAGCGCACCCGAGCTGTGGGAGCTGCTCACGCAGCAGGCGGAGCGCTGGCTCGGCGCTGGCGCGAAGCTGGAGCTCGAGCCGGGCAAGGGCTTCGAGGTCCCCAAGCGTCGCGGAGCGCCCGGCGTGCGCGGAGAAATCCGGGTGGTGAAGCCCGGGCAGCGCGTGCGCATGACGTGGCAGCCAGACGGCTGGAAGAAGCCAGCGACGCTGCAGCTCACGCTGGTGCCCAAGGCACGGGGCGCCTCCTTCCACGTACACATGGAGAAGCTGCCGGACGCGGAGACTCGAGAGGAGATGCGCGAGCACTGGTCGAAGGTGCTCGGGAGCCTCGCGAAGGATTGATCGGCCGTACGATGCAGGGCGTGGGTCCAACGAGCCACGCGGCGAGCGCGGATTGCTATCAGGAGCGACCTACCCATGACATCTTTCCAGGACACAGGGGGCTATTCGCCCTCCTCCACTGGCTCGGAGCCTGCGTCCCTGGACTCCTCGAGCGCAACCGCTCGCTTGTGCCCGTACGAGGTGCCTGACACCTTCCCCGGGAACACTGACAACGGTTCATTGAGGCGTGGCTGACGAGAAGCGTCGGAGAGCCCCGCGGGTGGGCTACTCTTCGGCGCCTCGCTGGCCCTGAAAGGTCTCACATGGCGCAAGATCCGCTCGTCACCACCGCCTGGCTGCAAGAGCAGCTCGGGAACCCTGACGTGAAGGTCGTCGACGGCACCTGGTTCATGCCCGCCGACCAGCGCGACCCCAGACGCGAATACGCCCTGGCCCATATCCCCGGCGCGGTGTTCTTCGACATCGACGAGATCGCCGATACCGACAGCCACTTGCCGCACATGTTGCCCTCCCCCGCCAGGTTCGCCTCATGTGTCCAGGCGCTGGGGCTCGGTGACGGCGTGCGGATCGTCGTCTACGACGCGAAGGGCGTGCATTCGGCCGCGCGGGTGTGGTGGACCTTCCGAGTCATGGGCCACGAGAACGTAGGGGTGTTGGACGGCGGCCTGCCCAAGTGGATCGCCGAGGGACGTCCCCTCGAAAAGGGCGAGCCTGTTCCGCAGGAGCGCCCCTTCTCGCCGCGCTTCACCGCCGAGCTGGTGCGCGACAAGGAGCAGGTCCTGCGCGCGCTCACGAGCGGCCGCGAACAACTGGTCGACGCCCGCCCCGCCAACCGCTTCACCGGCGAGGCCCCCGAGCCGCGTGCCGGACTGCGGGGCGGCCACATGCCGGGCGCGCGCAGCGTCCCCTCCTCCCGCGTCATCGCACCCGACGGTACGATGCTGCCGACCGACAAGCTGGCTCAGGTGTTCGAGGCGGCGGGCGTGGACCTCGAGCGACCCATCGTGACGACCTGCGGCTCGGGGATAACAGCGTCGATCCTGGCCCTGGCCCTCGCTCGCCTCGGCCGGACGCGCACGGCGGTCTACGACGGCTCCTGGACGGAATGGGGCGGGTTGGCCGACACGCCGATCGTCACCGGCCCGGCATGAGCACGTATAGAAGTGGAGCCTCGCGCGAGTGCCCCAAGGAGTATCTGAGCGGCTTCCCTGAAAGCCAGACGGCTCGCTTCCGGTGATCTGGTACCCGCACCTGAACTTCTGACCTTTCGTGGTTGCTGTGCTGTACGAACCCTCTGTACGAATCCTCTGATGACACCTTCCGCAAAGCCCTTCTCCCAGAGGCAGACTCGGCAGGGAGTGTCAGGGAGTGTCAAACGACTCGTAGGAGGCGAGGTGTCGAAACGAGTCCTTTGACACCTTCCCGATGGCACCAGGACGGTCATTCGGGCGGGTCGGGCAACCCGCTCCAATCGATCGCATCGAACAGGCGGCGAAGCGTCTCGCCCCGGTGTGGGTTGAGGTGCTCCACCCACGCCACCTTCCCCTGAAGGTGCTCCCGGAAGTGCTCGATTCCCCTCGACTGGCTGGCGGGACCGTGCCGCACGCAATTGTGCAGGGTCGCCTTCAGGGCGTCGAACTCGTCCCGCGCCACGTTTGGGCCCTGGTTGACCACAATCCCCGTCACAGATTGCCGGCTCGCCGCTCGCATGACCCGCGTCTTGTGAGGGTTCAACGAGAAGCCTTCCTCGCGGGCGATGTCTCCCACCCGCCGCTCCAGTCGCCCCGCCGCCCCCGCCAGCTTCCGGTCCCCCGAGAACGTCAGGTCATCGGCATAGCGCGAGTAGGTCACCCCCAGGGAGCGCGCGAGTTCCTCCAGCCGGACATCCAGGTGGAAGGCGCACAGGTTCGCCAGCGCGGGCGAGGTCGGCGCTCCCTGCGGCAGGTGGGACTCGGCCAAGCGCCGCCGGAGGTGGAAGAGCGCCTCGGCTTCCCGCGCGTTCGTCGGGCGCGGAGCCTCGCGCAGGACGGACAGCGGCACCCGGTTGGTACACAGCCCCATCAACGTCCGTGACACCTCCTCCGGGTAGCCCGTGGCCCGGAAGACTCCGAACGCCCGAGCGGGGTGGACCTCCGCGAAGAAGGCCCGCAGGTCGAAGTGGAGGACGGTCTCCTGGCCCGCATGGAGCCTCGCGTGGGTCAGGACAGAGCGCCCCTGTCTGAATCCATGTGCCGCTGGGTGCGGAGGAATCGTGTCGAGGATGTCCTGGAGGATGCGCCGCTGCAGCGACTTGAGGCGGCTCTTGGGTGCTTCCAGCAAGCGCGCTCCTCCCGACCGCTTGGGCACCCAGGCATAGCGGTAGTTCTGGAGCCGCGGCTCGCGCGTCGTGTGCTCCAGCCCCTTCCGGTCCGCCCACCCGTCGAGCTGCTCGTCGAAGACGCCAAGCCACTCCGAGACGTCCCCCAGGGTGTTCAAGCGGCGCACGGGCCAGCGCGGCTCCCGCATCTCCGGCACGTCCAGGTACCAGCGCCGAAGTCTCGCGGTGATCCATTTCCGGGCCCAGACATCCTGGAAGGCCTCGTGCGCGAAGATGAAGCGCGCCAGCACGTCCCTCGCATCCCAGGGAGGGCTCGGGAACGCGGCGAGCACGTCCTGGACGAGGTGGCGCAGCCACAGGCCACTGCCTCCAAGCGCATCCGCCGCCCGGAAGAGCAGCTCGCTCCGCCGCCACCCTCCCGCGAGCAATGCGCTGGCGAGCCCCCTCGCGATGTCCCGGCGTGCCTCACCCATGTGACAGGCTCGAAAAGGTGCGGCGGCGGGAGGTCCCAACGTGTCTCGTGTTGCAGGGGCTGAGCTGCGCGCCAGCGCACTGTGGCCCCTGCGGTGTGGTGCTCCTCACTTCGATTCACCCCCGGGGTAGCCCCGGAGGAGGCCTCCCGCCAAAGCGGTTGGACCCACGCGCTTGGGACACCGCCGCCGCACACGTCGGACAATAGTCTACGAAAAGAAAGCCGGCCAAGCACTGGCACTCCTGGTGTCAGGGAAGTTGACGTTTGGAGTCACATCCAGGAACACTACTTCCTGAGAAACCCGATCGCATCCTCCGGATGCACCTGCTGGGATGGGGGCTTGGGTTCGGGGCGGACAAGGGGCTCAAGGCCTCGGGCAGGCGGGAAGGCCCGCGAGGAGCACGCAAGGACGAGCAGAAGAAGCCCGAGTCGAGCGGGGACGAGGTGGAGCAGGTGGGGCCGTATCAGTTCCAGGAGCAGGTGCCGCAAGACGAGTACAGCCACGGAAAGCTCTACCGGGCCACGCACGAAACGAGCGGGGCACCGGCCCTGGTGCTCAAACCCGCCGCCGAGGACGAGCAGGGCTCGGTGCCGCTGACCGACTGGCGGGTCCGACTCAGTTCCTCGGCTTCCCCCAAGTACGTCGCCCTGGAGGTGGAGCACACCCCATGGTCCGTTGCCCCCGACAGGCAATCGGTGGAGTCACTGGTGTGCACCTTCGAGGATGTGCGCGAGGCAGTAGGGAGCATGGACCAAGCCCTCCACGCTCCCCCTGTACGGCAGGCCTCGAGGTGGAGGTGTCCGGCGCCTGCTGGCTTCCGATTGAGAAACGCCCCTGTCCACCGCAAACCGTGGCCTACCAGAGCCAATGCCTTCTGCCCGTCGCGGTGCCGCGCCCTCCTGTCACCAGTCTGGACGGTGGCGACGGCTCCGAGCCCCGCTGAGGCGTCGCATCCTGGCCCCGTACGAGGTGCCTGACCCTTCCCCGGCCCAGTTCACTTCTACGTGCGTAGAAGCGGATTACCACCGGTCCGTTTCACTTCTACGCGCGTAGAAGCGGATTCGACCCACCCGGGTTCACTTCTACGCGCGGAGAAGCGGATTACCACCGGTCCGTTTCACTTCTACGCGCGTAGAAGCGGATTACCACCGGTCCGTTTCA
>NZ_DASVSO010000632.1:0-6637 GCF_036388035.1 Archangium sp. | reverse complement strand
GGGGCCGCCCATGTCGGTCTTCACCCACCCCGGGCTGAGGGCGATGGTGACGAAGCCCTCGTCCCGCAGCTCCAGGTGCATGTTGCGCATGGCCATGTTCAAAGCGACCTTGGAGATGCGGTAGCCGTACATGCCGCCCAGGTCGTTGGCGCCGACGGAGCCCAGGGCCGAGGAGATGTGGACGATGCGCCGGGAGGAGCCACGCCGCAGCGCCGGCAGCAGGGCGGTGGTGAGCCGCAGGGTGCCCACGGTGTTGGTGGTGAACGTCCTGGCCATGTCCTCGTAATCGAGCCCGCTCAGGGGTTGGTGCGCTCCCTTGATGCCCGCGTTGTTGATGAGCACGTCCAGCGGCGGCCCCTCGCTCACCGCGGCGGCGAAGGCCTCCACGCTGTGGGCAGCCGAGACGTCGAGCGCATGGATACGCAACCGCCCCCCCGACTCGACGGCGAGCCCCTGGAGCTGCCGCGCTTCGGCGGGGGCGCGAACCCCCGCCTCGATGGTGTCTCCTCGGACGAGAAGCTGACGAACGAACTCAAGACCCAAACCTCGACTGGCTCCAGTGATGGCATAGCGCATGGCGCCCATTAATGGGGTCGGTGGGGGCAAAAGGCACGACGCCATGCGGCACTTGACCCACGAATGATGACCGGTTGAAACCGGTATTGCACCGGGAGTGGAACCAATCATGCGCGTCGTAATCGTCGGAGGCGGAATCAGCGGGCTGGCGTTGGCCTACGGACTGCATTCGCGGGGGACCGAGGTGACGCTGCTGGAGGCGGGCCCCCGTCTGGGAGGCAACATCCAGTCGCGGCTCCAGGACGGGTTCCTCACCGAGGCGGGTCCCAACAGCTTCGTGGACCGGGAGCCCACGCTGCGCACCCTGGCGGCGAGCCTGGGCATCGAGGACCGCATCCGGACGGCGGACCCGTCGGCGAAGCGTCGCTATGTCTACACACGGGGCAAGCTGAGGACGGTGCCCATGTCGCCGCCGGCCTTCCTGAAGTCGGACGTGCTGCCGCTGGGGGCCAGGCTGCGGATGATGGGGGAGCTGTTCACCCCGCGAGCGCCCGAGGGAGACGAGTCGCTGGCGGCCTTCGGGCGGCGGCATGTGGGGCGCACGGCGACGGCGGTGCTGGTGGACGCGATGCAGACGGGCATCTACGCGGGCGACATGGAGGCGCTGAGCGTGGCCGCCATCTTCCCCAAGGTGGTGGAGCTGGAGCGCAAGCACCGCAGCCTCGTGCTGGGCATGGCGCGCACGCAGGCGGCGGCGCGCAAGGCGCTGCCCGCGGGCGAGGGCGCGACGAAGCCCTCGGGAATGGTGTGCTCGTTCGACGGGGGCCTGCAGGTGCTGGTGGACGCGTTGGCCCGGAAGCTGGGGCCAGCGGCGCGCACGGGAGCGCGGGTGGTGGAGCTGCGGCGCGAGGGCGACGGCTGGCGGCTGGCGGTGGAGGAGCACGGACAGCGGGCGGAGCTGGCCGCGGACCGGGTGGTGCTCGCGACGCCGGCGTACGTGGCGGCGGAGCTGCTGCGCCCGCTGGACGAGAAGCTCGCGGCGCGGATGGAGGGCATCTCCTACGCGCCCGTGGCTGTGGTGCACCTGGGCTTCGCGCCGGGCTCCATGCCGCCTCCGGACGGCTTCGGCTTCCTCGTGCCCACGCAGGAGCGGCGGCGCGTCCTCGGCGTCATCCACGCCTCCTCGACGTTCCCCTGGCGCGCCGAGGGCGGACGCATCCTCCTCACGTGCATGGTGGGCGGGGCGAAGCGACCCGAGCTGGTGGAGCTGGACGCCGCGGCGCTGGTGACGCTCGTGCGCGAGGAGCTCCGGGAGCTGGCCGGGGTGACGGCCGAGCCCGTCTTCACCGAGGTGGTCCACTGGAAGCGGGGCATTCCCCAGTACCACGTGGGCCACCTGGCGCGGGTGGCGGCCATCGACGAGGGCGTGGCCCGCCTGCCCGGGCTGCACCTCACCGGCAACGCCTACAAGGGCGTGGGCCTCATCGACTGCATCCGCGAGGCCCACACGCTGGCGGACACCCTCACGCGCTGAGACGCTCGGGGGACCGCTCACCCGCGGCGCGCGACCGCTCGGCGCGACGGTGCCCCATGTCAGAGCCGGGCGAGACACTCTCCGGATGACCTCTTCCCCTCCGGAGCACCCCATGGCCTCGCCCCGCCGTGCCCTGCTCGTCCCCCTGGCCGTCCTCCTCTTCCCCCTCGTCCTGCTGGGCGCGCTGGCCCTGGGCGCCACCGCGTCCCGGGAAGCCGGGGCGTGAGCCTCTCCGCCTGGGCCAGGGCCGGGTGGTATGCTCGCCCCCGGTCCTCCATGAACGAAGGCTCCATCGTCCGCGCCACCCTCAAGGCGCTCTTCGTGCCCAGGCGGCTCATCCCCATCGTCCTCATCAGCCTACCGCTGGTGGCCGCCCAGGCCCGCTTCAGCCACCAGTGGATGGCCGGGCCACTGGGCGTGCTGATGTGCCTCGTCTTCGTGGCCGTGGCCCCGGTGTCCTACCGCGTCCTCTTCCCCGAGGGCCTCGACTTCAGCCACGGCGGCATCCGCCTCCTCCTCTACGCCACCGTGGGCGTGGGCGTCGTCCTCTCGGTGGGCGTGGTGCTGCCCCAGTTGGTGCGGCTCGGGCCCACCTTCCTCACGGACCGCTACAGCCTCGCCGTCTGCATGGCCCTCTTCCTCGTGGGCGGCTGGGGCCTGGGCCGGGACATCGGCTTCGAGGAGAGCCTCGCCCACGAGCGCGCCCGCGCCGCCCGGCTCGAGCTGGAGGCCGAGCAGGCCCAGTTGCTGGCCCTGCGCAGCCACCTGGACCCGCACTTCCTCTTCAACACGCTCAACGCCATCGCCGAGTGGTGCCGGACGGATGGCGCCGTGGCCGAGGCCGCCGTGCTGCGGCTGTCCGCCATGCTGCGCCACGTGCTCGCCGGGGTGCGCGCCGCCACCTGGCCCCTGGAGCGGGAGCTGGAGCTGGTGCGCACCCTCTTCGAGCTGCACCTGCTGCGAGACCCGGACCTCTTCCAGCTCTCCGTGGAGGTGGACGCGGGACTGGAGTCCTTCCCGGTGCCACCGCTCGTCCTGCTACCGCTGGCGGAGAACGCGGTGAAGCACGGGCCCGCCGCGGGCCACCGGGGGCGCATCGACCTGAGCGTGAAGGCGCATGGAGACGTGCTCGTCTTCACCCTGGAGAACCCCGGGGCCTCCAAGGGGCCTCGCGAGGGCAGCAGCGGCCTGCCCACCGTGGAGCGCCGACTCGCCCTCGCCTACGCCGGCCGCGCGAGCCTCGCGCTCACCCGCGAGGGCGAGCGCACCCGCGTCACCGTCACCCTCCCCCGCTCCGGCCCCGTCCCCGGCGTCGTCACCTGAGCGGTACCCAGGAATGCCCCGTGTCACTCGCGGGACAGGTCCTTCAACGCGTGCTGGTAGCCGCCGTGGAGCTGGACGACCTTGCCGATGTTGGTGGCGAAGAGGAACGCCGACAGCAGGGCGATGACCACGAACATCAGCGTCCGCAGCCAGCGCATCGCCGACTCCGCGTGCTCGCGCGCGAGCTGGGCGAGGATGGGCTCCAGCTCTCCGGTCCGCTCCCCGGTGGAGACGCGCTGGAGCGACTCCCCGTCGAGCACGTCGAGCCACTCCACCACATCCGTCAGACTGGCGCCGGAGCGCAGGCGATGGACGGCCAGCCCCGCGCGCCTGCGCAGCAGCACGCTGCCGGTGGACTCCAGCGCCATCTGCAGGCTCCGCGCCGCCTCCAGCCCCGCCCCGAGCGCCGCGCCCAGCACCAGGCTGAAGCGGCTGGCGTGCAGCCCCCGGTGCACGCGCCCGAGCAGGGGAAGGTGCATGCGGAGGCCCGCCCAATGGGGCTCGAGGGCCGGAAGCGCCAGGACGAGGGGCACCACGAAGACACCCAGCCCGAGGGACGACACCCAGAGCACCTTCTGGAGGAACTGGGACAGGAAGATGCCCCCGATCGACTCCGGCTGCTGCCCGGAGCCCATGAGGCCCGTCGCGGTGCCCAGGAGCGAGCCGCCGATGACGTACACGCCCAACAGGTAGGCGGGATAGAGGCAGAGCGAGACGGCGCGCCAGCGCAGCCGCTGTGCCTCCTGCAACTGCTCGACGATGCGCGCCAGGGCCGCCTCCAGCGTCCCCGTGGCCTCCGCCGCCGCGAGCAGCTCCACCGTCTGCGACTCGAACCAGCCGGGGAGGCGCCGCATCGCCTCGGCGAGACCGGCCCCCGCGGCCACGGCCTCACCCACCTGGGCCACGGCGCGACGGAACGGGTCCCTCGCCGCGCCCCGCGACAGCTCGGTGAAGGCGACGGGCAGGCCCACCCCCGCCCGGATGAGGCCGTGGAGCCCCTGGAAGAAGGTGAGCCGCGGGCGGTACCGCACCATCGCCACGAAGGGATGCCGCGCCCAGGCCCGGGCCAGCCATCCCTCGCCCTGGGGCGCGGAAACGGGACGCCGGGCCGTGCGGACGGCGGTGCGCACCGGAGCGCCCGCCGCGCCGTCCTGGGGCCTGTCCGCCGAGCCGGAAGACCGAGCCGCCGAAGCCGGAGGAGCCGCGCGTGGAGGGTGGGGCTTGTTCATGGGGTAGCCCTGGCTCTACCACTGGCACGGGTCGGGAGGAAACCGGCCCCCCTGCCCACCGCGGTGTCGGTTGGCGTACCCCGCCGGACGGGAGCGGTTGAAGCACACCGGACCTCGCCGCTATCAGCGCTGAGCACCCCACTCCCGGAGCCCGACATGGACTGGAAGGACAACCTCCTCACGGATGATGCGCGCATCCACGCCCTGCTCAAGGGCGCCCGTCGCATCGCGGTGCTCGGCATCAAGTCGGACGCCGAGGACACCAAGCCCGCCCACGCCGTCCCCCACTTCCTCCAGAAACGCGGGTACGAGATCCTCCCCGTGCCGGTGAAGGACGTGGGCGCCACCGTGCTCGGCCAGAAGCCCTACCGCACCGTCGCCGAGGTGCCCGGTACCATCGACATCGTCGACGTCTTCCGCAAACCGGAGGACATCGACCAGCACGTGGACGACCTGCTCGCCAAGAAGCCGAAGGCCGTCTGGTTCCAGCTCGGCATCCGCAACGACGCGGCCGCCGAGAAGCTCGCGCGCGCCGGCATCCAGGTGGTGCAGGACCGATGCATGAAGATCGAACACCACCGGCTCGGCGAGGCGTAGCGGCGCGCCCCGCGCATGTCCGCTCGGATACGCGCGCGACACCTGACACCCTCAGACCCGTTGCCGTCCGACGGACGAGCCCTACACTGGCGCTCCACCGCTGGAGGTATGGATGGCCCCCGCAGCTTCCCCACGCCCCTCCCCTCGCAAGAAGACTCCCCGGGAGACCGCCGCGTCCGCCGGTCTCCGGACGTTGGCCATCGACATCGGAGGCACGGGCCTCAAGGCGCTCGTCCTCGGAGCGGACGGAAAGCCGCTCACCGAGCGGCAGCGGGTGGCGACTCCGAAGCCCGCCACGCCCAAGGCGGTGCTCAAGGCGCTGACGAAGCTGATTGAACCGCTCGCCCCGTACGATCGCGTGGCGGTGGGCTTCCCCGGCGTGGTGGTGGAGGGGGTGACGAAGACGGCCGCCAACCTCCACGAGGACTGGAAGGACTTCGATCTCGCCCGGACGCTGTCCCAGGTCACGGGGCGCCCGACGCGCGTGCTCAACGACGCGGGAGTGCAGGGCTTCGGCGTCATCGAGGGGCGCGGGGTGGAGATGCTCATCACCCTGGGCACCGGCATGGGCTGTGCGCTGTTCGTCGATGGCAAGTACGTGCCCAACCTGGAGCTCGCCCACCACCCGTTCCGCCATGGGAAGACCTACGAGGAGTACGTGGGCAACGCCGCGCTCGAGCGGGTGGGCCGCAAGAAGTGGAACAAGCACGTGCACCGGGTGGTGGAGCAGATCCTCCCCATCTGGAATCCGCGCATGCTCTACCTGGGAGGCGGGAATGCCCGGCTCCTCGACATCCTGCTCCCCCAGAACGTGAAGATCACCGAGAACGTCGCGGGCCTGCTGGGGGGCTTCGCGCTCTGGAAGGACGAGGCGCCCCCTCAGTAGGCGAGAAGGCGAGCCCTCCGCGCCCGGCTCGTCCCGTCGCCGCGCCGCCCCGTGACCGTTATCCCAATGGGGCGGATGAACGTCTCCCCTTCACTCGACAGGCCACCGCTGGTGGCGGTGACCCCCGAAGGGCTGTTCTGCCCCCTGGGAGGCTTCCACATCGACCCCTGGCGGCCCGTGGCCCGCGCCCTCATCACCCATGCCCACGGCGACCACGCCCGGTGGGGAAGCGAGCACTACCTCGGCGCGAGCCCCTCCCAGGGTCTCCTGCGCAAGCGCCTGGGGGCGGACGCGGACATCGCCACGCTCGAGTATGGCGAGCGCCTGTCCATCGGCGAGGTGACGGTCAGCTTCCACCCCGCGGGCCATGTGCTGGGCAGCGCGCAAATCCGCATCGAGCACCGGGGCGAGGTGTGGGTGGTGTCCGGCGACTACAAGCGAGACCCGGACCCGACGTGCCTCCCCTTCGAGCCCGTCCGCTGTGACACCTTCATCACCGAGGCCACCTTCGGGCTGCCCATCTACCGCTGGGACGACACGCGGCTCGTCGCC
>NZ_DASVSO010000631.1:0-4661 GCF_036388035.1 Archangium sp. | reverse complement strand
GCTACCAGCGGGCGATCCTCGGGCTGGTGGTGGTGGGGGTGGTGGCGGTGGTGGTGCGGGCCCTGGCGAAGCGCAAGACGCCGGCCACCTGAGCGCGGTTCACCGAGGCCCTCCTGGACGGCTTGCAGCCGGTCCGTGCGGTGGGCTGAGCCCTGGCGACGTCACCCGAACGACAGGGCGCGGGGCTTCACCCCCCTGGAGCCATGAGGGGACGTTGAGCGTGCGAGCGGGCCCGCGTTAACTGGCGGCCATGCTTCGTTCCCGCCCCTGGTTCCTCCTCCTCGTGGCGTTCGTGCTCGCCAGTGGCTGTCAGTGTGACGAGCCGCCCGTGAGCGGGACGCGTGGGGGCTTTCGGGCGGAGCAGGCGGTGCTCGACTTCGGTCGGGTGCTCGAGGGCGACACGGTGCGTGGCTCGGTGCAGGTGGTGGGCACGGGCCGCGCCGACGTGACGGTGTCCGCCTCGGTGCGGAGCGGCCCCTTCTCCCTGTCCGAGACGGAGGTGTCCATCCCGGGTACCGGCTCGGCCTCGGTGGAGGTGCTGTTTCTCGCGGGAAATGGCCTGGCGGAGGGCACGCTGGTGCTGTCGGCGGGAGGCCATACGGAGGAGGTGGCCCTGCGGGGCCAGGGCGTGCGGCCGTTGGCGTGCGTGCCCTCGGCCCCGTGTCGCCAGTCCCGTTTCGAGCTGGAGCCGGGCGTGTGCGTGGAGTCGGAGGCTCCGGAGGGGACCGCCTGCATCCCCGGGAGCCGCTGCCAGGAGAATGGGCGTTGCCAGTCCGGGGTGTGCGTGGGCTCGCCGCGCTCGTGTGATGACGGCAACCCCTGCACCCGTGATGCCTGCGCGCCGGAGACGGGTTGCGTGACAGCTCCAGTCACCTGTCCCGCGTCGGGCAATCCCTGCCGCGTGGGGCTCTGTGACCGGGAGGCGGGGTGCACCGAGGTGGATGCCCGGGACCTGACCGTCTGTGGCAAGGTGGACTGCGTCTCCGCCCGGCTGTGTTTCTCCGGCACCTGCCGGGAGGTGCCCACGCCCGAGGGCTTCACCTGCGCGCCCGCCACGCCGTGCCAGGACGAGGGGCACTGCAGTGCCGGCAAGTGCGTGCGCCCGGACGCGGGGGAGCTCGCCCCGGCCTTCGTCCAGGAGCTCGGCGGCGAGCCGTCCTTCGAGCCCGGTGGGCCGGTGCTGCTCTCGCACGACGGCGCCCTCTTCGCCTCGGTGTGCGGCGGAGATGCCGGCTGCCGGCTGGTGTCGTACACGAGCAACGGCTTCCTGCGCTTCGAGACGCCCTATGCGGAGGGTGCGGCGCGCACGCTGCTCGCCGTCTCGGACGCGGGCGTGGTGGTGCACGAGCCGGGGGCCCTCGAGTCCTACGCGTCCGCGGGGACGGGCGCCTCGCTGTGGCGCGTTCCTCTCCCGAGCCTCGAATCCCCAGCGGGTGATGGGGGCTGGGTTCCCTCTACGGGGGCGGGGCGCACCGCGCTTGGCTTCGAGGGCGAGGTGGTGTCGCTCGTGTCGTGGGCACCGCCCTCGGACATGGCGGATGGGGGCGTGGAGGGGAGAGAGGACGCGGGAGGCCGCGCGACGCTCGTGGTGCTCGCCCCGGACGGGGGCGTGCTGCGCTCGGGCCCGGTGGCCGGCTTCGCGGGCAGCGCGCGGGTGGCGCTGGACTCACGAGGAGACATCTTCCTCTTCGCCGCGGGCGGGCCATTGGCGCGCGCCGAGCCGGAGGATGGGGGCGCGGGCTTCCTTCCGGTGCCGCTGCTCGCGGAGGTGCCGGACGCGGGGGCCTCGCTCGCCGTGGCGGGGGGGCGAGTCTTCGCCGGGACGCGGGCCTTCGTGGACGGGGATGGCGGTCTGTCCGGTACGGTGGACTGGGAGAGAGCCGGGCGAGGGACCCGGCCACTCGACGAGCCCGTGTTGCTGCTGGACGGCACCGGCTACGCCTTCGCCCGAACCTGCCTGCGCCCGGACGGCACGTCGTGTACTCCGGACGAGGAGGGGCTCGTGCTGCGCGCGCTCGATGCCCGTGCTGGCACGGTGCGGTGGGAGGCCTCCGTGCTGCCGGACGAGGCCCCGGGGACGCTGCATGAAGCGGCGCTGCTCCAGGGAGGCGCGGTGAGCACGGTGACGAGCGTGCGGCTCGCGGGGGGCTCGCGCTCCCACGTGCAGGTGTTCGCCGAGGGGGAGCGGCTCATGGCGTGCCCGCTGCCCGGCACTCCCCACGTGGCCGGTGCCGCGTACGTGGGGCGCTTCGTCTACGTCGTGCTCGAGCGCGACGGCACCTGGCGGTTGGAGGCGTTCGATCTCGAGGCGCTCGTCACGGCGGAGACGCGTGGGTGGCCCCAGGGCTCCAGCGTCTCCGGCTCGCGGCGCGCGCGTCCCTGAGGCTCAGCGCGTCTCCTCTTTGCCCGCCTTGTCCATCCACAGGTCCTCGAAGCGCACCTGCGGCGGAGTCTGGTGCAGCCGCAGCCCCTGCACCCGGCCGTTGGCCGCCGAGTGCACGCGCAGGTGGAAGAGCGGGATGATGGGACAGTCCTCGTAGGCGATCTTCTCCGCCCGCAGGTAGAGCTGCTTGCGCTGCTCCGGGTCGATGGTGACGCGCGCCTCCGTCGTGAGCTTGTCCAACTCCGCGTTGCGGTAGCCCAACGAGTAGACCGTCTGCGCCTTCGAGTTCAGGTGGAAGTGGAGGAAGTTGTCCGGGTCCGGGAAGTCGGCGATCCACCCCACGCGGAACGCGGGCAGCCGTCCCTCGCGCCGCCGCTCCGCGAACTCCTCCGCGCGCAGCTCCTCGTGCCGCAGCTCCACCAGCCCCGCCTCGACCAGGGGGCGGAAGAGGAGGGTGTCCTCCGCCGAGGTGTCGCGCCCCACCGCGTGGTAGATGGTCAGCGGCAGCACCCGCACTCCGGCTTCCCGCAGCAGCCGCTCGGCCAGGGCGATGTCCAGACGCGGCTCGGGCTGCATGCCCCCGTCGTCCAGCAGCTCCGGCGGCGTCACCAGGCGGGCCACGCGCGCGCCCTTGTGGAAGCGCTCCACCAGTCCCTGGAAGTCCATTCCCGCTCGGAGCGCCTTGCGCACCCGCACGTCGTTGTACGGCGCCTCGCGCAGGTTGAAGCCGAGGAAGGCCGTGGACGGAGTGGTGCTGGTGACCACCTGCTGCCCTTCCAGCTCGAGCGAGTCCACATGGGTGACGAACAGGTGCGAGACGAGGTCCACCCGTCCCTCCCGCAGCGCGGCCACGGCCTGCTCGCGCGAGTCCAGCAGGTGGAACTCGAGCCGATCCAACAGGGGCTGCTCGCGGCGCCAGTAGGTGGGATTGCGCTCGAAGGTAATGAGGTTCGTGTCGAAGTTCGCCAGACGGAAGGGGCCCGTGCCCACCGGCTGACCACTCGAGCTCAACCGGGCCACCGCCGTGCCCGGCAGGGCCATGAGGTGGAGGAAGAAGGCCTTGGGCTCCTCCAGCCGGATGTCGAGCGTCATGTCGTCCAGCACCTCGATGCCCGTCACCTCGCGCGCCTTGCCCGCCGCGAACGCCCTGGCGCCCTCCACGTCCTCCAGCAGGCCGCGCTCCGGCGACTTCACGGACGGGTCCAGCAGCCGCTCGAAGTGGCGCTTCACGTCGCGCGCCGTCAGGGGCTGCCCGTCGTGGAAGGTGACGCCCGGGCGCAGGTAGAAGCGGTAGCGGCGCGCCGAGGGGTCCGCCTCCCAGCGCTCGGCCAGGTCCGGCACCAGCACGCCGTCCTCCAACCGCAGCAGGTTGGAGAAGACGCCGCAGCTCATCTCCACGACCTGGATCTCCAGACCGAAGAGTGGATCCAATCGGCCCTGCGTCCTGAGGAACGTCGACTGGTGGATGCCCACCCGGAGTGTCCCCCCCACGCGCGGAGCCGGCAGCCGGAAGCGGAACACCTCGCCATCCAGGCTGGCCGCCTCGTGGGCCAGTTGCTCCACCGTGCGGCTCAGCCCGTCGCCAATGCGGATGACCTGGAGCGCGTCCTCGCGCACCCGCGCCACTTCCTCGCCGATGGACCCGTCCCCACGCATCAGCACGGCGTGCGCCGCGCGAATCTCCTCGATGGCCGAGTTCAGCCGCACCACCGCGTTGGACAGGTCCCGGCCGATGCGTGCCTGGCCCTCCGCCTTGTGCGAGGCCTCCTGTGCCAGCTTGGCCATCTGCGCCGTCTGGTGCACCAGCTCGCGCCCGTGCCCCGCCTGCTCGATGGCCTCCCGCGACACATCGTCCACGCGCCGCGCCACCCGACGGCTGGCGTCCACCACCGTGGAGCCCTGGGCCTCCAGCCGCTTTGTCTCCGCCAGCGTCGCCTCCACCGCCGTGAAGGTGCGCTGGGTGATGGTGCGGATCTCCATGAGGGCCTCGGCCGCCCGGTCTCCCAACTGCACGCCCGTGCCCGCCTGCTCGCGGCCTTCCCGCACCAGCGACACCGTCGTGTCCAGCTCCCGGCGGATGCCCCCCACCATGGTGGCGATCTCCCGCGTGGAGCGCGCGGTGCGCTCGGCGAGACCGCGGATTTCATCCGCCACCACGCCGAAGGGCCGGCCCTGCTCCCCGGCCTGCGCGGCGATGATGGCCGCGTTGAGCGCCAGCAGGTTGGTCTGGTCGGCGATCTCCTGGATGACGTCCACGATGCGGCCGATCTGCGTGGAG
>NZ_DASVSO010000630.1:0-1775 GCF_036388035.1 Archangium sp. | reverse complement strand
GGCCCTGAGGTCATGAGCCCCGGCGAGGGCCTGACTCACCTCCAGGAGACTCGCCAGGGCCGGATGCCTGCCCGCCTGCTCTTCCAACCGCTTCGCCATTGCCGCTCCCGGGGCTCCGGGGCGGGGAGAGGCCCCGGAGCGATTCCTACAATTTCGTCGGTCCCGCGCGGAGGACCAACAAAATTGTAGGCCGGATTGTCCTGCTCCCCGAGGGCAGTCAGGCCGGGAAACGTCCACCATCCCGCGTTGGAAGCGGCGCGGACACCGGATTCCCGGGAAGGAGCGTGGACCGATGTCCGATGGAAGGCGCGAGAGGGCGCCGGTGTCCCCTCTGGGCCGAGAGGGCCGGGAGGGGACTTCCGACAATTTCGTAGGAAGCTCGCCCAACTCCTACAAAATTGTCAGAGGCCCGGGGGACCATTTTTACAGGGTCCAGGCCGGTGCCCTGCCATTTCGAGGGTTTCCGCCGAGGGACCCGTCGAGGAAGGCCGTTGGCATCGCGTCTGCAAATGAGTCCTGGCGTGAGGCCCGCTGAGGGTCGCGAGAAACAACAGGCCCGGCAGGGGCCGCTCTGGAGGAAGTGGAAATGCCGAAGGTGATGGCGGAGTACATCTGGATCGACGGGCAGAAGCCGACCGCGAAGCTGCGCTCGAAGATGAAGGTGTTGGATGGGGAGGTCCGGAGTGCTTCGGAGCTGCCGGACTGGAGCTTTGACGGTTCGAGCACGTACCAGGCCGAGGGCAAGAAGAGCGACCTGATGCTGCGCCCGGTGCGCTTCATCCCGAACCCGCTGCGGCCGGGGACGCCGGACATCCTGGTGCTGTGCGAGGTGATGAACCCGGACGGCAGCCCGCACTGGAGCAACACGCGCGCGCCGCTGCGTGCGGTGGCGGAGAAGCACGCCGCGCAGGAGACGTGGTTCGGCATGGAGCAGGAGTACACGCTCTTCGAGGGCAACCGTCCGCTGGGCTGGCCGGACAAGGGCTTCCCGGCGCCGCAGGGCGGCTACTACTGCGGCGTGGGCAGTGACGAGGTGTTCGGCCGCAAGCTGGTGGAGGCGCACGCCGAGGCCTGCCTCCGCGCGGGCATCAAGCTGGGCGGCACGAACGCCGAGGTGATGCCGGCGCAGTGGGAGTTCCAGATTGGCCCGCTCACGGCGCTGGAGATGGGCGACGAGCTGTGGCTGGCGCGCTGGCTGCTGTACCGGATGGGCGAGGACATGGGCATCAGCGCGACGCTGCACCCGAAGCCGGTGAAGGGGGACTGGAACGGGACGGGCTGCCACACCAACGTGAGCACGAAGGCGATGCGCGAGGCGGGCGGCCTCAAGGTCATCGAGGCGGCGATGGACAAGCTGCGCGCGCGCCACGAGGAGCACATCGCGGTGTACGGGGCGCACAACGTGGAGCGCCTGACGGGCCTGCACGAGACGGCGCCCATCACCGTGTTCCGCCACGGCGTGAGCGACCGCGGCTCGTCCATCCGCATCCCGCTGGGCACGGCGAACGACGGCAAGGGCTACTTCGAGGATCGGCGTCCGGCGGCGAACTGCGACCCGTACGAGGTGTGCCGCATCATGCTCGAGACGATCTGCGGCTGAGCGCGGTGCGGAAGGTTCCAAAGGGCTCCTTGGGGTAAGGAGAGCGAGGGCCTGGCGGACGGGAGGTGTCGGGCTTCCCGTCCGTCAGGCCTGTCGTATGAGCGGGGCGGAGGCGTTCAGCCGCCGGAGTAGGCGATGCGGTAGATGACGCCGTTGGTGTCGTCGGTGACGAGCA
>NZ_DASVSO010000629.1:0-27552 GCF_036388035.1 Archangium sp. | reverse complement strand
CTCTGGACGAGAGCCCGGGACATTCTCACCCGGCTCCACTCCAGGCGTTCCTGAACCCCCCTCCCCCTCCGTCAGCTCGCCGCGGGCTCCGCGGCCATCCTGGGTGACAGGCGCAGGGGCTGGGCTCGGCCATACGTGAGCGAGCGCCACAGCCACTCGGCGGGGCCGAAGCGGAAGCGCGACAGCCACCAGTGGCTCAAGGGCACCTGGAGCGCGAAGACGGCCAGCGAGATCGCCACGCAGCGCGACGGAGGCAGCTGGCCGATGAGGCCCAGCCCCCAGCCGTCATAGATGCAGAGGCTCACCACCGTCTCCAGCAGGTAGTTGGTGAGCGCCATGCGGCCCACCGGGGCCAGCACCCGCAGCACCCTCCGCCACCGCTCGCGCTGGAAGAGCAGGGCGAAGGCGGCCACGTACACCGCGGCCAGGCCCAGGTAGCCCAGCTCCTGGATGGCGGGCAGGACGAACATCCAGGAGTCCTTCGCCGGGTCCACCAGCCCCGCGAGCCGCAGGCGATGCACCACCAGCCCCGTGCCATTGCCGAGCAGGCCCAGCACGAGCCCCCAGACGAGCAGCCGGCGGTGCCGGGGGCGGTTGCGCTCCACGTCCTGCAGCAGCAGGTGCCGCCCCGCGAGCAGGCCCAGCAGGAAGCGACCCAGGATGACGCTCATCCAGAGCAGCCGGTTGACCTGCGGAAACATGTGCCCGACGAAGTAGCGCGCGTTCGCCTCTTGGGTCGTCCAGAAGGAGTCGCTGGAGAGCCCCGTCAGGAACCGCGCCTTCATCAGGGCGTCTTGGCCTTCACGGGCCTTCGCCGCCTCGGCCGCCGCCTGCGCGCCGTGCAGCAGGATGGGGCCGAAGCGCTGGAGGGCGGGCACCAGCAGCGGCACCGCCACCATCAGCACCAGCACCCACGTCAGCACCGTCCGGTCCGAGCGCTGGCGGAAGAGCAGCAGCGCGAAGCCCACCACCGAGTAGGTGGCGAGGACGTCGCCCACCCAGAGCGCGAAGATGTGCGTCACGCCAATGCCCAGCAGCACCAGCAGCCGCCGCGAGTACAGCGGGACGAGGGAGACCCCCCGCGCCTCGGCGCGTGTGAGCTGGATGGAGAAGCCCAACCCGAAGAGGAAGGCGAAGAGGGTGACGAACTTCTGGTTCACGAAGAAGTTGTAGAGGGCACTGACGACGGCCTCGAGCGGAGGTGCCGCCAGCGCCCGAGCCTGGTCGCGCGGCAGGAGGACGCGGCCGCTAAACCAGATGAAGCTGTTGGAGACGAAGACGCCGCACAGCGCGAAGCCGCGCAGCACGTCCAGCAGGGTCACCCGCTCGGAAACGTCCACCGGGCGGGCATTGACGCCAGGGGCCGGCGCGGAAGGGGTGGGTTCGGACATGCCTCCAGCAAATGCCCGCCTCGGCCCGCCGCGTCAACGCACCCCGGGTGTCGCTCCCCTGGGAACTTCCTCGTGGCGCCCCCGAGTCTTCGTTGACAGCCCCTGCCCCGGCCCACATACCTACCGCGCGGCATGTCACGGGCCGCCGCTGTCGGCCGAGGTGAGTGCCCTACCCCGTCCCCCCTTCGGAGCGAACACCATGACCCTCTCGATGTATCAGGCTTCCATCCCTGTCTTCATCCGCATGCTGGGCAATCTGTCGGCGATTCTCGGCAAGGCCGCCGCGTATGCCGAGGCGAAGAAGATCGATCCGACCTTCCTGATCAAGGACCGGCTGGCGCCTGACATGCTTCCCTTCTCCGCCCAGGTGCAGATCGCCTGTGATTCCGCGAAGGGCTGTGCCGCCCGCCTGGCGGGGATCGAGACCCCCAGCCATCCCGACACCGAGACCACCTTCGCCGAATTGCAGGCACGCATCGCCAAGACCATCGACTTCTTGCGGAGTGTGAGCCCGGCGCAGATCGACGGCAGCGAGGAGCGCACCATCGTCCTCAAGCTGCGCACCCAGGAGGTGCAGTACCAGGGGCAGGCCTATCTGCTCTCCTTCGCGATGCCCAACTTCTATTTCCACATCACCATGGCCTACGCCCTCCTGCGTCACAACGGGCTGGACCTTGGCAAGGCGGACTTCCTCGGCCGCTCCTGAGCCGAGCAGGTGGGTGGCGACCCGGCGCGGGGGCGAGCCACCCCCTTTCCGCCCAGGCCGCCTCGCCGCGCCAAGAAACGCACGACCCTCCTTGCCCGGATTGTCGCGTCACGGGTCCAAGTCCCTCCGCCGCCGGCACCGATGCGTCCGCCCGGCTCGCCCTCGTGCAGCAGTTCCACCGCGAGACCGCGCCCGACCCGCAGGGGCTCATCGGCCGCTAGGTCCGCGCGGAGGAGCTGCGCTAGTCGAGCCGTCACGACACTGGCCGCGCCTCACACGGGCCCTGGCTCGCCTCTCTTGCTGACCCAATCATTGACAGGCCTACACGGTAAGCCCACTGTGCAAGCAGCCCGCTCGCACAGGGAGGGCGACTCACCGCGAGGAGCGCATGAAGGCAATCGTCTACGAAGGCTTTGGCGCTCCCGATGTCCTGCAGCTCAAAGAGCTCCCGAAGCCCACGCCCAAGGACGATGAAGTCCTCATCCGGGTCCGCGCGACGACGGTCACGGCTGGTGACTGGAGGGTTCGCAGTCGCCAGCTCCCGAGGGGCTTCGGGCTGGTGGGTCGGCTCGTGTTGGGCAGCTCTCGCCCACGGCAACCCATCCTCGGGACCGAGCTCGCGGGGGATATCGAAGCGATCGGAACGGGCGTCAGCACCTTCAAGGTCGGCGATCCGGTGTTCGCCTTCAGCGGCACCAAGATGGGCTGCTACGTCGAGTACAAGTGCATGCCCGCGAACGGCTTGTTGGCGCTGAAGCCAGCCACCCTCGGCTATGAAGAGGCGGCTGCGCTCTCCTTCGGCGGCACGACGGCGCTGGACTTCTTCAGGCGAGGACAGCTCCAGAAGGGTGACAAGGTGCTCATCAACGGGGCTTCTGGCGGCGTGGGGACCGCCGCGGTACAGCTCGCGAAGCACTTTGGGGCGGAGGTGACCGCGGTCTGCAGCACCGTGAATCTCGACCTCGTCAAGTCGATCGGCGCCGACAAGGCGATCGACTACACCCAAGAGGACTTCACCCGGAACGGTGAGGCCTACGACATCATCCTCGACACCGCTGGTACGGCGCCCTTCTCGCGTTGCGGAGACTCGCTGAAGGACGGGGGGCGCCTCCTTCTGGTCCTCGCGACGCTCAAAGACACACTGAGCGCGCCATGGCAGTCGCTGACCACCGGGAAGAAGGTCATCGCGGGACCGGTCAAAGAGCGCGCTGAGGATCTGCGCCTTCTCGCGCGACTGGCCGAAGCGGGCGAGTTCAAGCCGGTGATCGATCGGCGCTACCCCTTCGAGCGCATGGCCGACGCACACCGCTACGTCGATGCGGGCCACAAGAAGGGAAACGTCGTCATCACGGTCGGGTAACAGCACCTCTCGCACGATCACCCGGTGAGCCTCTCGGGCGCTACTCCCCCCAGCGCACCGTCGGTTGTCGGCGCATGATGCGGAACTGGCTCGCGCTGAAGGAGCGCGACGTCACCGTGGACAGGCGGTAGCTCATGAGGTTGTCCGCGCCGGTGTCGTCGAGTCGGTCCGCCGTTTCAGCACCGGATCCGTGAGGCGCAGGCAGCCGGCGAGCACCAGGGGGACATAACCAGCATCGGGCGCGGTGTCGCCCTCGTCGAGCTGGACGCACGCCGCCTTCCCGTCTGGCCTGGACACCCGCAGGGCTAGGCCCCGAGCCTCCGCCGCGAGCGGCACCTCCACCCACCCTCCCAGGCCCCTCTCGTCGAGCGGGGTGTCGCCCACCGTGAGCCAGGGCGCCCGCCAGGGGCTCTCCAGGGCCGTCTCGTCGAGCCGGGTCCAGCAGGAGGCAGGAGGGGTGGCGGGTGGGGGCTCGCTCGGCGTGCACGCTCCGAGCAGTCCGAAAAGAAAGATTTGCCCCAAACGCCGCCTCACGGGTCCAAGAGAAAAGAAGGGAGAGGAGGCAGCCCGCATGATGACCATCCTAGTTCAACGCGGGCCGGCTCCCCGAGCGAGCCGAGGCCACGCGGCCGGGTTCGGGCAGATTCTCCCGTTGCTGGTAGAGTCCGGGCCCCTCCCCCGCCTCCGCCCCAATGACGCAGTGAGCCGAACTGACTCGCAGCAGATTGCCGTGCTCTTCGACCAGCACGGGCCCCGTGTGTACCGCCGGGCCCTGCGGCTGCTCGGAAATCCCGCCGACGCCGAGGAAGCGACGCAGGAGATCTTCATCCGCGCCTTCCGCTCCGCCGAGGGCTTCCGGCACCAGAGCCAATTGACGACGTGGCTCTATCAAATCACCACCCACTATTGCCTGAACCTCATTCGTGACCGGACGCGGCGCGCCGAGCTCCATGAGGAGCACGTGGCGCCCATGGCGGACGACACCGAAAAGACGGCCCCGGCGCACCCCGATGACCTGGTGCTCCTGCGCCGGCTGCTCTCGGCCGCCGACGAGCGCCAGGCGGCCGCCGCCGTGTACGTCTTCCTCGACGGCATGTCGCACGAAGAGGCCGCCGAGGTGCTCGGCGTGTCCAAGCGCACGGTGGGCAACCTGCTCGAGCGGTTCCAGGCCTGGGCGGCAGCACAGGTCGCGTCAGGTGGGGAGTCCCCCGTCGCCAGCCCGCCTCCGGAGCGCAAGTCGTCCGGTTTCCTGGGATTCGGAAGGAAGCGATCATGAGCCCGCTCGATTTCAACAAACTGAGGACAGGGCGCCCGGAGTGTCCGTCCGACCTCACGTTGGATCGACTCCACACGGGCGAGCTCCCACGGGAGAAGGCCGTGGAGGCCGAGCGTCACGTGGCGGGCTGCGCGGACTGCGGCGCGCGCATGGCCGAGCGCCGGGCCGGCTTCGGCGCCATCGACGGCGTGGACCCGCGCGCGATGCTGGCGCGCATCCGGACCGGGCTCGACAGGCCGGCCCCGCTCCCCGAGCGGCTGTCCGGCTGGCTGCGCCGCCAGTTCGCCCCGCTCGCGGTGGCGGCCGTCGCGGCCGTCGCTCTCGTGGTGGTCACCCAGGAGCAGGTGCAACCCGAGGGCACGCGCATGAAGGGCTCCCTCGGGCTGTACGTCTTCCGGCTCGCGGGGGACCATTCCGAGGAGGTGATCAGCGGTGGCGTGTTCGCACCGGGAGACCGGCTCCGCTTCGCCGTCGACCTGCCGTCGGAAGGCCATGTGACGGTCCTCGGCATCGAGTCCTCCGGAGCGCTCTATACCGCGTGGCCCCTCGAGCCCGGGGTGCAGACGCGCTTCGCGGCGGGCTCCCGCATCGAGCTCTCCGGGGCCGTGTCGCTCGACGAGAAGCCGGGCCGCGAGACGTTCCACCTCGTGCAGTGCCCCGTCGAGGTGGGTCCGCCGGTCTGCACCTCCGGGGGCGCCGACGCCGCGCCCGTGTGCCCCTACGGCTGCGTGAGCACCCCCTTCGTCCTGGTGAAGAAGCCATGAAACACGCGTGGACCGGCCTCCTGGGTCTCCTGCTCACGGTGCTCGTGCCCCTCACGGCCCGGGCGCTTCCCGAGCACACCTGGGTCGTGGCCATCGGCCACAACGATGGCGCGCGCGACGAGGTGAGCCTGCTGTACGCGGAGCAGGATGCACGGGTCGTCTCCGACGTCCTGCGCGAGCACGGGGGGGTCTCGTCCCGACGCATGCTGCTGCTGCTCGGCGAGGACGCCGCCACGGTGCGGCGCACGCTCCAGGAGGTGAACGCCACCATCCGCGCCCAGGCGGGCGAGGGGCACCCCACCGCGCTCGTGGTCTTCTACTCGGGCCATGCGGACGCGGCGTCGCTCCACCTCGGGGGGAGCGAATTGCCCCTCGATGAGCTGAAGACGCTCGTCGAGGGCTCTCCCGCGGGCGTGCGCCTGCTCGTGCTCGATGCGTGCCGCTCGGGCACGGTGACGCGCGTGAAGGGCGTGAATGCCGCGGAGAGCTTCCACATCACCCTGCGCGACGAGGTGGCCACCGAGGGCCTGGCCATCATCACCTCGAGCGGCGCGGGCGAGTCGAGCCAGGAGTCCGACCGGCTGCGGGGCTCCTTCTTCACCCACCACCTGGTGAACGCCCTGCGCGGCGCGGCGGACCACGATGACGATGGCAAGGTGACGCTGGCCGAGGCGTACGGCTACACCTATGACCAGACGCTCCGCTCGAGCGGGCAGACGGTGGCGCTGCAGCACCCGACCTACTCCTGGGAGGTGAAGGGGCGCGACGAGCTCGTGCTGTCGAAGCCGGCCGAGCCGCGGTCGCGCACGGGCCGGCTGCGGCTCGGCGAGGCCGCGCTCTACCTCATCATGGAGGGAAAGCAGGGGGGGCCGGTGGTGGCGGAGGTCACCCCCCAGGGCCAGCGGCGGGAGCTGTCCCTGCCCGCGGGCAACTACTTCGTGCAGCAGCGCAAGAGCGACGAGTACCGCGAGTACCAGGTGTCGCTCACCACGGGAGGCCTGGTGGAGCTCGCCGCGCTGCCCTACGAGACGGTGCGCTACGATCGGCTCGTGCGCCGCCGCGGCGGCCCCAAGTCCTACTCGCACAACCTCTCCCTGCTCGGAGGGATGCGGGGGCAGATGCTCGCGGGTGAGGGCACCACCCCCCAGCTCCACCTCGGCTATGGCCTCGACTTCGAATGGGGCTCCGTCGGCCTGCGGCTGCGCGGCATGACGGTGCGGGGCACCGGCACCGACGGGCTGCTGACGCGCCACCATGAGGAGTTCGGACTGGGGTTGACCCTGCTGCGCTTCGTCGACCTGGAGCCCGTGAGTGTCGCGTTCGGTCTCTTCGTCGAGGGGGTGCTCCACCAGCAGCGCTTCGACACGAGCCGGAGCATCCAGGACCGGCGGGGATGGGGCGCGGGCTACGGGGGAATCCTGCTGGTGGAGAAACATCTCGGCGCGGGATTGGCTCTCCGCCTCGAGGGCGGCCCGGTGAGCGGGCTCTTCCAGCGCGCCGTCACCCAAGGCGGCGTGGAGGTGAACCACGAGCTGGTGACTCCACTGACCTGGTGGGGCTCGGGAGGAATCGTATGGCGCCGGTGACTCGTGGCCCTCGGGCCTTCACTCCGCTGCTTGGGGGTCTCGTCTGGGTGCTCGCGGGCGCGATGCTCTCGTGCGGCAGCTCGCTCGTCGACGACACGTATTCGGGGACGCCCCTGTTCACGGTGAAGGGCTCGGCGGTCGGCCCCCCGGACTACGTCGACGCGGCGGACTCCGGGGTGCGCATCGCGCTGTTCTGGACTCCCGGGGGCATGGTCGGCGCCGAGGGCCCCGTGGCCGAACAGCTGGGGACGTCCCGCCGCGCGGAGTACCTGCGCGGCTTCGAGATGAATCTGTTCGACGAGCCCGACACCCGTTACCTCACCACCCTGCCCTCCGGTGCCCGGTTCGCCGTCGCATGGCTCGTGGCCTACCGGGATGAGAACAACAATGGGCGGAAGGATGAGACCGAGCCGTTCAGCGGCAGCTCCGTCGAGCGGGTGCTGATTCGCGCGCTGGATGCACTGCCGGCGCGGGAGTCGCCCACCGGAGCCGCGCTCCCCGCGGGGTGGCACGTCGTCTCAACCCCCCTCAATTGCCCGCAGCCTGGTGGCCCCGCTCCGGTGCCCCCAGGTGGCTCCACCACGACCCCCGTGGCGGACGGCGAGTGCGGAGTGCCGCTCGGAATCGACTGCAAGGATGACGCGGCCTGCGGGGCTGGCGTGTGCATCAAGGAGTTCCTCGGGCAGTGGCCCACCGGGGCCTGCGTCATTCCGGAGCCTCCGCGCAATGGATGCCGCCAGCGCGGCTCGGTCCTCCTGCGGAACCCCGCGGATTCGACGAAGGGTTTCTGGCTGAAGCCCTGTGTCGTGTCGGCCGACTGCGGGCGTTCCGAGCCCTACCAGTGTGACCAGCAGATCCGCGCATGCAGGCCCAGCGCCCATATGCCGGTGGAGCTGAGTCCCCGGGGGCCGCCGCGCTCCTACTGCCGCACGCAGGGGACACCGCCTCCTCCCCCGCCCTGAGCGACCGAGCCATCGGCCATCAGGTAACAACTGTTTCCCAGGACACGCGGCCTGTTCCTCGGAGTGCGGTGGAGCCTTGAGACCTCCGCACGTGGAGGCATGTTCGGCGCCCATGAAAATCCGAGTGAACGGCGTATCGCTGTACTTCGACGTGGAGGGCCCGGGGCTCGTGGCTCACGGGGACACCATGCGCCAGAGGCCCACCGTGGTGGCGCTCCACGGCGGCCCTGGCATCGATCATTCGTGGCTCAAGCCCATGCTGGCCCCGCTCGCCCGGGTGGCGCAGATCGTCTACCTGGACCACCGGGGCAACGGGCGCAGCGAGCGCGGCTCTCCCGAGACATGGAACCTCGCCACCTGGGCGGATGACGTGCGCGCCTTCTGCGATGCGCTCGGCATCGAGCGCCCGGTGGTGCTCGGGATGTCCTTCGGCGGTTTCGTCGCACAGGCGTATGCCACCCGCCATCCGGACCATCCGGGCAAGCTCGTCCTCTCCGGCACCAGCCCGCGCTTCCACGCGGAGCGGGCCTTCGCTCAATTCAGGCGGCTGGGTGGCCCCGACGCGGAGGCCGTGGCCCGGAGCTACTTCACCGATCCGTCCGGCGACATCTTCCAGAAGTACATAGAGGTCTGCCTGCCGCTGTACCGCCGCGTGCCACCTGCCCCGATGGAGCACCCCGGGGCCCCCATCATCAACCTCGATGTCGCGCGCCACTTCATCGGCGGCGAGTGGCACACGTTCGACTTCAGGGCCTCCCTCCGTGCCATCGCCTGCCCCACGCTGATCCTCGCGGGCGAGGAGGACCCCGTGCTGCCCATCGTCGGCGCGGAGGAGATGGCGGCGGGCATCGCCCCGCACCTCGTGCGCTTCGAGCGCTTCCCGGGAGTCGGTCACGATGTGCTCTCGGAGAGCCCCCGTGCCCTGGCGCTCGTGGAGCAATTCCTCCAATCCTGAGGAGGGGGTGGGGAACTCCCCCGAGGTGCGGTAGGCTCCGGTCGAGCCACCGCGCTACGGGAGAGATGAGATGAATCCGCTGGACTGGAGTGGGCCGGACTTCCTCGTGGCCTACGTCCCCTTCCTCGTGCTCGCCTACGTGGCGGCGCGAATGTTCCAGACCGCGCTGCGCCAGCCGGGAGGCACTCCCCAGCCCTTCGAGCTGGACCTCGACCCGTATCAGGTCGCCGCGCTCCAGGGGTCGGATGCCGTGGCCCACACGGCCGTGGTGGCGCTCGTCCAGGACAAGCGGCTGCGCGTCGACAGCGGGCTCCTGTTCGTCGAGCAAGGAGGCCCGCCCCCGAAAGCGCGCCCCGTCGAGCGCGCCGTGTATGACCTGGTCTCGAACGACACCTCGGCCCACCCGGATCTGCGTGCCGCCGTGGAGACCAGGATGGACACCCTGGAGCAGCCGCTCCAGCGCAAGGGCCTCCTGCTCAGTCCCGAGCAGGCGCGCCAGGTCAGGTGGCTGCCCGTGCTCCTCTTCACCGTGGCGCTGGGGCTCGGCGCGTTGAAGCTGGGCCTCGCGCTGAGCCGCGACAGGCCGGTGGGCTTCCTCCTGCTGTTGCTCATCGTCGCCATGCCGCTGGGGTACGCGACCCTCCTGTACGGCGCGGTGCAGAAGCGCACCCGCCGGGGGGATGTGGCGCTGGAGATGCTGCGGGAGAAGCACCAGCCCCTGAAGATGACGGCGAGCGCCGAGGGCGCCGAGCTCAACAGCGGCCATGTGGCCATGGCCGTGGCGCTCTTTGGCGTGGGCTCGCTGGCCAGCACCGGCTTCGGCGACCTGCGCAACGTGCTGGCCCCCCAGAGAGGCGCCTTGGCCGGAGACGGCTCGGGCTCCGGTGGGGGAAGCGGCAGCAGCAGCTGCAGCACAGTCAGCAGCTGCGGTGGAGGCAGCAGTTGTAGCGGGGGCAGCAGCTGCTCCGGCGGGAGTAGCTGCGGGGGTTGCGGCGGAGGCGGGGATTGAGGCCCCTGTCGGGTGTGGGGCTGGGCTGGAGGCGTCAGCTCGCGCACTACATCGACACGACGGAGGGGCTCGGCTTCGTGGAGGTGCTGGCCGAGCACCTGGATCCGAAGGGCCCGCTGCCGGTGCCGCTGGTGCGCCTGCGCGAGCGCGGGGTGCCCCTGGTGCTGCACGCGGTGTCCCTGGGCCTGGGAAGCGCGGAGCCACCCGAGCCGAGGCGGCTGGAGACACTGGCTCGGCTGGCCGAGCGGCTGGGCGCGGTGTGCGTGAGCGAGCACCTGGCCTTCGTGCGCGCGGGAGGCGTGGAGTCCGGGCACCTGCTGCCGCTGCCACGCGACGAGGAGATGCTGGAGGTGCTCGCGGACAACGTGCGACGCGCCGAGGCGGCCCTGCCCGTGCCGCTGGCACTGGAGAACGTGGCGAGCCTCTTCGAGTGGCCCTCGCCGGCGCTCTCCGAGGCACAATGGCTGGCGGGCGTGCTGGAGCGCACGGGAGCGCGGCTGCTGCTGGATGTGGCCAACCTGCACGCCAATGCCCTCAACCACGGCACGGACGCGGCGGAGGTGCTGGCGGCGGTGCCGCGTGAGCGCCTCGCCTACGTGCATGTGGCGGGTGGCGTGAAGCACGGAGGCCTGTACCACGACACCCATGCACACACCGTCCCCGAGGGGCCGCTGGCCCTGCTGGAGTCGCTCGCGGCGCGGGTGGGCCCCCTGCCGGCGCTCCTGGAGCGGGACGACCACTACCCTCCCCCGGAGCGACTCACCGCCGAGCTGGACGCGGTGCGCGGAGCGCTGGAGCGAGGCGTGGTGCGGTGGACGGAGGCCCGGGCGGCATGAGTGGTGACGCGCGGGAGCGGCTGGCGCGGAAGCAGGAGGCGCTGGCGCGGGCACTGGGACTGAGTGCACCCGTGCCAGCCGGCTTCGACGCCGAGCGCGTGCGGGCCGCCGCCGAGGCGCTGCTGTCGAAGCGTCGCCGGCAGGTGCAGCGCGCGTGGCCCGCCCTGGCCGAGGCGCTCGGGAAGGGTTTCGCCGAGCACTTCAACGCGTGGGCTCCGCACCATCCCCTGCTCGGCGTGGAGCCCCACCCGCTGGCGGACGGGCGCCGCTTCGCCGAGGCCCTGCGCGCCGCGGGCACCCTCCCGACAGAGGCGGAGGCGGAGCTGCTCGGCTTCGACCTGCGCTGGCGGCTCACCCCGGAGGGAGGACTCGCTCCGCGCCGGGGACTGGTGCTAAAGGTGGCTCGGCTGGGAGCGCGGCACCGGGTGCTCGCCGTGCGGCTGCCCTGGGGCCGCGTGCTGCGCTGGAAGCTCCCAGGTCGAGCCCCTGAGTAGACCTCACGTGCTCGTACCCCGCTCCCGTTCGAGGAGCCACGAGGCGATGGCGCGCTCGCACTGCTCGTAACGGTCGAGGAAGGCGAAGTGCCCGCTGTCGACCTCGACATAGGTGGCGAGCCGGCCCGCGCGGTGCGCGACCTCTCGCATCAGTCGCGTCGGCATCATGGAGTCGTGCTTCCCCTCTACGAGGAGCACGGGGATGCGCGGGAGCGGCACCTTCGACGAGGCCCCCGAGAGCAGCACGAGGCCCCGAAGCTCCAGCCCGGGATGTGCCACGCGCCCGGCGAGCACGCTCACACCCACGCCTCCATTGGAGAGGCCCCCGAGGTACACCCGCCGGACCCCGCGCCGCGCGAGCCAGGCGAAGGTGCGCTCCAGGGTCTCCTCCCCGTGACGCGACCACCAGTCCCCCGAGGGCCCCACCGACGGGCAGACGGTGAGCGCTGAGATGGCTCGGGCCGCGCGCGACATCTGCCAGCAGTACACGGCGAAGTTGCCGGTATAGCCGTGGAGCATCACCACGGCCACCTCGGGCGAGGCCGTGCCCCCGGGAGGGATGACGACGGCATCGAAGGCCTCGGGCGACTGGAGCCCGAGCCACGTCGCGATGGCGGGCGTGGCGACCGGGCCCTCGGCATCCCGAAGCCGGTCGAAGGCCCCTTCGAGCGCGGGGATGAACTCGCGCGCGTCCGAGCGGGGAATCCTCCCCGAGAGGAGGAGGGCACGGGCCGCGAGGAGCGTCCCGTCCCGTTCATCGACGAGGCGGTTGGTGAGCCGCGTCCCCTCGTCCGGCAACCGCAGGGTGTGCAGGCCGTTCCCGTCCACGAAGAGGAGACGCGCACGGGCGACGAGCAGCAGGAGGCCCAACCCCACCCGCGTCAGGCCTCGGCGCTTCCGCCAGCGTCTCGTGAGCAGCCCGGCCGAGGTGACGGCGGCGCCCACCGCATACCCCCACCCCGATGCGGACGCTCCGATGACCCCTGCCGCCACGACCAGGAAGGCGGCCACGGGGCTGAGGACGAGGCCGAGCCAGAAGGCACGCCACGAGGCCACCGGGAGAGACGGGTTCCGACCTGTTGCTGAATCCATGCGCCCAGTGTGGAGCGCGCCAGGGCCCGGACAGGCCCCACCCGGCCGAGCGGTCCGGAGCGGGCCCCGGTCGGTCGCACCGCGCTACTGGATGGCCCGGCTTCAGGGACCCTCTCGGGAGCCTCCCGGGAGGAAGCGGGGCCGGTCGGCGAAGGCACGCTGGTACTCAACGCCGAGCGCCTCCTCCTCGGCACGGATGCGCACGAGCAGCAGCGCCGCGTTGCCGAGCGAGAACAGGAGGGCCGTCAGGTAGCCGCCATGGATGAGTGGGAGGAACACCATCTCCATGATGACCGCCACGTAGTTGGGGTGACGCACGAGGCGATAGGGCCCCGAGGTGACGGGCTCGGCGCCCGGGACGAAGATGATGCGCGTGTTCCAGCGAGGCCCGAGCGTGGAGATGGCCCAGTAGCGCAGGAGCTGGGCGGCGACGGCACCGGCGAGCGAGAGCCACCCCACCCCGCCGGGAAAAGTCCGCTGGAACACGAGGACCTCGCCCGCGCAGGCGAGCAGGAAGGCCGTGTGGAAGACAGTCATCACCCGGTAGTGGGCCTGACCCACTTCCCTGCCCCCCTGGGCCATCGCCCACCGCGCGTTGCGCGTGGACAGGACGAGCTCGACGAGGCGCTCGACCATGACGAGCCCGAGCAGGACGAGATACGCGACGACGGAACCGGACATCACCATGGAGCACCCACCCGGAGCCAAGGGTGCGCAGATCATCCGCGTGGGGCCGCTCCTAACGCTCCGTTGCCTTGCGGAAGCGTTCTCGAATGAGCACAACCGCACGCCTACGTAGGCCGCCAACATGCCAACCTGACAGGGGGGCATGGGTTTGCCGTGACGAGCGGGCGTGCAGACGTTTCAAGGCGTGAAGAAAACGACGCCCGCCACCAGGCTCCGTACGTATCGCGCCAAGCGTGACTTCTCGCGCACCCCCGAGCCGTCGCCCGAGGTCGCGGCCCCGCGCGCCGCCGGGAAGCTGCGCTTCATGATCCACAAGCATGACGCCACCCGGCTGCACTACGACGTGCGGCTGGAGATCGACGGCGTGCTCGCCAGTTGGGCCGTGCCCAAGGGCCCGAGCTTCGACCCGAGCGTGAAGCGCCTGGCGGTGGAGACCGAGGACCACCCGCTCGCCTACGCCACCTTCGAGGGTCGCATCCCGGAGGGGGCCTATGGAGCCGGCGATTCGATCGTCTGGGAGAGCGGTACCTACGAGACGGTGCCCCCGGGCCAGGAGAGCGCCCAGCGCAAGAAGGGCCATCTCACCCTCGAACTCCACGGCGAGAAGCTCAAGGGCCGCTGGCACCTGATCCGCACGAAGGCGAAGGGCAAGAAGGCGCAATGGCTCTTCTTCAAGTCCCGGGACGAGCACGCGAGCACCACCTACGACATCACCGCCGACCGGCCGGAGTCCGTGAAGACCGGCCGCAGTGAAATCCGGGGTCCCGCGCGCAAGCGCGCCACCGGGAGCAAGCCCTCGTCGCCCGAGGCCCTGCTCGAGAAGGTGTGGCCACCGATGCTCGCGCGGCTCTCCAATCCCGAGGAAGCCGCCGAGGCACCCCACGTCTTCGAGGTGAAGTACGACGGCTTCCGAGCCCTCGCCGCGCTCAACAGGGGCAAGTTGCGCTTCCAGAGCCGCAACGCGGTGGACCTCGCGCCCCGCTTCCCCGAGCTCGCCCAGGCGCTCACCCAGCTGTCCGTGCGAGATGCGGTGCTCGATGGCGAGATCGTGGCGCTCGACCCCAAGGGACGCAGCCGCTTCCAGCTCCTGCAGAACGCCCGGGGTGACACGCACGCGGAGCAGCGCTTCGTGGCCTTCGATCTGCTCTGGCTCGACGGAGAGGATCTCCGGGACCGGCCCCTGGAGCAGCGGCGGGCGCTGCTGGAGCGCGTGCTGGCTGACGTGAAGCCGCCCGTGCAGATCGCCGAGCGGATCGACCTGCCGATGCAGAAGGCGCTCGCCGAGGCACGCCGCCGGGGCTGGGAGGGACTCATCGCCAAGCGGACGGGCTCGACCTACACCGGCACGCGCTCGGACGACTGGCTCAAGCTCAAGGTGATCGCGGGCCAGGAGGTGGTGCTGCTCGGCTACCTCCCCATCACCAATGGCAAGCCACAGATCGGCGCGCTCATCGCCGGCATCCACGGCGAGGACGGCTACCACGACATCGGGAAGATCGGCACCGGCTTCACCACGAAGACGCGCACCGAGCTCAAGCGGCTGCTGGACAAGGACCGGGTGAAGGAGCCCATGGCGGTGGACGCGCGCAACCGGAAGGACGCCGTCTGGGTGAAGCCCCGCCTCGTGGCCAACGTGAACTTCACCGAGTGGACAGCCGACGGCCGTCTGCGCCACCCCGTCTTCCAGGGACTGCGCGATGACAAGCGTCCGGACGACGTGGTGCGCGAGCGTACCGCCACGCGCGTGAAGGGCGCGCGAGCCGCCGCCTCGGAGGCTCGTGGCACCCGGCGTGTGAGCCGCCCGCTCGCCGCCCGTACCGCGGCCCCCGCCACCCCGGGGGAGGGGCTGCTCACCCACCCCGACCGCGTCATCTTCCCCGCCGAGGGGCTGACCAAGGCGGACGTGTTCGCCCACTACCGCGCGGTGGCGCCCTTCCTCGTGCCGGTGCTGCACAACCGTCCCCTGGCCGTGCAGCAGTGGCCCGGAGGCATCCGCGCCCCTGGCTTCTTCCGTCACCAGCTCTCCGGCACTCCGGACTGGGTCCCCACGATTCGGGTGCAACACGAGGGCAAGGTGCTCGAGCACGTGAACGTGGAGAGCGAGGAGGTGCTGCTCTGGCTCTCCAACCAGTCGGCCCTCACGCTGCACATGTGGTCCAGCCACGCGCCGCGCCTGGACTCGCCCGACTGGGTGGCCTTCGATCTCGACCCCGGCAAGGGCGGCTGGAAGAGCGTGCTCACCATGGCGGCCGCGCTGCGCGAGCTGCTCGAGGAGCTGGGGCTCGAGAGCTTCCCCAAGACGTCCGGCAAGCGGGGCATCCACGTGCTGGTCCCCATCGCCCGGGGCCACACCTACGCGCAGACCCAGGCCTTCGCCGATGCGGTGATGGAGCGACTCGCACGCGAGCACGGGGACATCGCCACCACCGAGCGCTCCATCAGCAAGCGGGGCGGCCGGCTCTACCTCGACGCCGGTCAGAACGTGCGCGGCAAGACGATGGTGGCCCCCTACAGCCTGCGCGGCGTGGATGGCGCTCCCTTCTCCGCTCCCCTGAAGTGGAGCGAGGTGAACGGGCGGCTCGATCCCAAGCGCTTCACCCTGCGCACCCTGGCGCGCAGGCTCGACGCGGTGGGCGATCTCTTCGCGCCCGTGCTCGCGAGCAAGCAGAAGCTGCCGCGCCTCGAGTGAGCCGCGACAGCGTCCAGGCCCCGTCAGGAATTCGCGCGTCCCGCGTCAAATACCTCGTGAGGACGAGGAGCCCGGTTGCTCCTCCCTCCGAGGTATAGGCCGGTCGTTCAATGGAAGGACCGCGGTCTCCAAAACCGCTGACGGGGGTTCGATTCCCTCTCGGCCTGTAGACAGGGACGTAGCTCAAAGGAAGAGCACCTGCCTGATAAGCGGGAGACAGCAGTTCGAGTCTGCTCGTCCCTATCCACAGACACGCGAGTCGCTCAAGAGCAGAGCACCGGTCCGACATGCCGGAGATCAGGGTGCGATTCCCTGCTCGCGTACTTCGGGGTCATCGTCCAACAGGAAGATGCCGCCATCGCAAGGCGGAGATCCGGGTGCGACTCCCGGTGACTCCATTCCTCATCTCGGGCTGACCGCTGGGGCGGAGCCGGACCTTGCACGTCTGGCCTGTCGGGTTCGATTCCCGGTCGGTCCACTCCTTGCCTCACCAGGCCCAGAAGGCCGCATGGACCCCTCCTCCTTTTCGGCGAAGTCCTGCTAAAGGAGCGTGTCTGAACCCGGCTGAAGGAGGCGCCCCATACTCTCGAGCTTGCTGTTGGTGGTGCTGACGCAGGTCATTGCATGCACGCCCGGCGAGACGTCGCTGGTATGCAGCTGCAAGCAAGGCATGGTGAGCGCCTGCGTGACTCTCGTGGGGGAGGACACGCGGAAGGCCGTCCAGGTGTTGGACCAGGTTGAAGGGGGGCTGGAGGCGCTGGAGCAGGCCTCGCGGATGGCTGGGGAGGGAGACGAGAATAAGAAGAAGCAGCTCCAAGCGGCGGCGGAGTCCTTGGCCCAGTCACTAGGGTCCTCCGAGCCTCCCCACTGCAAAGGTCAGGAGCACCACCCCATCTCCCGGCGCATTGCCAGGAGTATCGCGAAACACCTCACGCTCAAGGGGCTCTACAAACCTCGGGACCCGCGCTTCGTGGCTCGGGCCAAGGATGAGCAAGCGCACTGCGGCTACCAGGAGTGGCACCGCAAGGTGGACGATGAGGTCATCGACTGGCTCGAAAGGAACACTGAGGTAACGCCCAAGGAGTTCATGGACAAACTGCGCGAGATCTACAGCCGCCCTGAGTTGAAAGCGAGGTTCCCCAATGGCTTCTGAAGCTGCTACCACCCCGCGCTTCTTCGTCCTGGAAAAGGGCGCCCTTGGGTCCCGTTACGATACCGAGGTCGAAACAGTCGACCCCGTCAATGTCGAGGATGATGCGCCTCGCTGCCCACGGTGCGGCGGCATCATCGGGCTGTTGACGTGGCTCCCCCCTTACCGGGTCGAGCTGGAGCTGTATGGGGAGGAGCTGGGGGATTTCATCAGAGGCACGGGGTATGACCGGCTCATCTCCGAGCGGTTCATGGAGGCCTTCCGAGCGGAGGGGCTTACCGGGCTGGAGGGCTTCCACCCCGTCGAAGTCCTCCGGGTGCGCTGTAAGAGCAAGAGACCTCGCCAGCCCCTCACCGTGCCCCGCTACTACGTCGTCTGGCCCTGCTTCGGCCGGGGGGCGGTGGATCCGGTGCTCAACCGCGTGCGTACTCGCAAAACCCCCACCTGCGTGGAGTGTCGCTCGGCGGGTGTCGACGCCATCCACGGCTTCGTCCTGGAGCCGGGCACCTGGGAGGGCGAGGACATCTTCCGCCCCCGGGGCATGCAGGGCGACATCGTCGTCTCCGAGCGCTTCAAGGACTTCGTCGAGCGGCACGGGCTGACGAACATGGTGCTCACCCCCACCGAGCAGTTCGTGTGGGATCCCGCCAACCTCGGACCCGCTCCCCTGCCCACGGCGTGAGCCGAGCTTCGTGAAGCCTCACCAGGCCCAGAAGGCCAGCAGGGCTCCCGCGACGGTGGCCACCACGTTGACGGTGTCGTTGCCCAACCAGGAGAAGCCTCGGTGCGACCGGGTGGACTGGCCACAGCGGTGGATTCTGCGCTCGGTCTCCCGGCCACAGGCGTCGCACCACCGCACGTCCTGCACCGTGGCGCCCAGGAGGCTGTCGACCAGCGAGCCCGCCACTCCGGCCAGGATGAGCCAGGGTACGAGCGACCACCTCGCACCCGCGAGCGCGGCCGCCAGTCCCACGAAGGCGGCGCCCGCCGTGGCCGCCAGCATCCCCACTCCCGAGACAGCACCGGACGTGCCCGGCGCCACCGGCCGCAGCGTGGTGACGAGCCTTGGGGGCGAGCGGGAGAGGACACCCAGCTCGGTGGCCCACGTATCCGCGTTGGCGGCGACCAGGGCGCCCAGCATGGCCAGGGCGTAGCGCTCATCTCCGGTAACGCCCAGCAGCACCGCCGCCAGCCCCGCCACGCCTCCGTTGGCCAGTGCCTGCCCGAAGTCTCTCGTTCCCGTCTTGGCGTACTCCTCCTCCACGCCGGCCTTCCGGGCGCGGAAGGCCTTGGAGAGCGCGCTGGAGGAGATGAAGAAGCCGAGCAGCGCCGCGGCCCCCACCGCGCCCGCCAGCCCGAAGACGGGCGTGCCGATGAGGAGGGCGCCCAGCACGCCGCTCGGGCTGAGCGAACCCCGGGCCCAGGCCGCCACGCCGATGAGGAGGGCGATTCCCGCCCCGAGGCCCAGGCCCGCGGCGTGCGCGGGCGGTACGAGGTAGAGGACGACCCCGGCGGCCAGCGGCACCCAGAGGTTGTCCCGACCCTTGGTGCCGAGCGCCTCGGCGCAGGTGGCCACCACGGCGCACAGCAGGGCCAGTGGCACCTTCGGCATGTCCGGGCCGAGGCCAGGCATCCACGTCAGCGTGGCCAGCACGGCCACGAAGGTGCCCCCCAGCATGGCCAGCGAGCCCTCCAGGCTCTTGCGCTCGCCGCCGAGCGTCTCGTACGGGTGGCGCCCGAAACGCCGGCCCACCAGTGAGGCCAGCGCATCCCCCACCGCCATGGCCATGACGCCGCCCGCCGCGGCCGCGGGCCTGTCCCACGCCAACCACACCAGCAACGAGAAGGACACCGGGAACCAGACCGTGCCCAGGTTGTCGGCCTCGGCCTCCACCGACTTCAGCAGGCGTTTGCGGTGGATGAGCCAGTTGCCCACCACCGCTGTCGCCGAAGGCACCACGGCCAGCACCGGGTTCTGGAAGAGCAGCAGTGAGCCGAAGATCCAGAAGCCCACGCTCACGTGGATGAGCTTGCGTGCGAGCTCGCGCGGCAGGCCCAGGCGCAGGGCCAGCTCACCCGCGGCCACGCAGAGCCCGATGTACCCATAGGACCAGAGGAGTGCCTGAACGTCCTGACTCATGGACCCGAGTGTACCCTGCCTACTTCGAGATCTCCGGGTAGCAGCCCGCCAGCCGGGCTCGCTCGCGCACCAGGGCCAGCACCAGCTCGCAGGAGGGCACCGGCTTCCCGACGAGGTGGCCGAACTCCACCACCGCGCCCAGCAAGGCATCGATCTCCATCGGCCGTCCCCGCTCCAGGTCCTGCAACATCGAGGTCTTGTGCGCGCCGACCTCCGCCGCCCCTTGAATCCGCTTGTCGACGTCGATGGGAAAGCGCACCCCGAGCGACTCGGCGACGGCCTGGGCCTCCACCATCATCGCGCGCGCAACCGACCGCAGGTCGTCCCTCCCCGCGAGCCGCTCGAGCGTCGAGCCCGTCAGCGCCGAGAGCGGATTGAAGGCGAGGTTGCCCCAGAGCTTGACCCAGATCTCCTCGCGGATGCGCGCCCGGATCGGTGCCTTCAAGCCCGCTCGGATCAACAGCCGCGACAGCGTCTCGATGCGGGCGCTCTTTCCGCCATCGGGTTCGCCCAGGGAGATGCGATCTCCATAGGTGTGCTCGATCACCCCGGGCTCGACCACCTCGGCCGCCGGATAGAGCACCGCGCCGATGACGCGCGACGGATCCAGGGTCCGGAAGAGCGCGCCCCCCGGATCGACGCTCTCCACCGGCCGGTCACGGTAGGGCCCGTCCAGGCCGTGGAAGTACCAGTAGGGCACGCCGTTGATGCCAGTCACGAGCGCCGTGCCGGGGCCCAGGAGCGGCAGGAGCTGTGGCGCCGCCGCCGGCAGGGAGTGCGCCTTCAGCATGACGAGGACGTAATCCTGCGGCCCCGCCTCGGCCGGATTGTCGGTGCAGAGCGGCCGGACGGTGACGCTCTCGCCGCCGCTGCGGAGTGTGACGCCCCGCTCGCGCATCGCCGCGAGGTGCGCCCCCCGCGCGATGAAGGTGACGTCGGCTCCAGCCTGGAGCAGCCGGACGCCGAAGAAAGCGCCCATCGCCCCCGCGCCGAAGATGGCCACCTTCATGACGTCAGCCCCAGCCGCTCGGCGAGACCGATGCGCTGCAGCTTGCCCGTGGCTCCCTTGGGAATCTCGGGGAGGAAGACGATCTTCCGAGGCACCTTGAAATCGGCCAGGCGGGTCGCGACGAAATCCCGAAGCTCCCGCTCCCCCGCGCTCGCGCCCTCGCGCAGCACCACGGCGGCGGCGACCTCCTCGCCGAGCTTCGGGTGTGGCATGGCGAAGGTGACCGCCTGCTGCACCGCCGGGTGGTCCATCAGCACCGTGTCGATCTCCAGCGGGCTGATCTTCTCCCCTCCTCGGTTGATGAGTTCCTTGAGCCGGCCCGTGAGTCGCAGGTAGCCCGCCTCGTCGATCACTCCCTGGTCTCCGGTGCGGAACCAGCCGTGGGTGAAGGCCCTGGCGTTGGCCTCGGGGTTGTTTTCATAGCCGGCCATGACGTTGCGGCCTCGGATGACGACCTCCCCGAGCGAGCCCGTGGGCAGCAGGTTGCCGGCCGCGTCCATGATGGCGACCTCCGGACCCGCGGCGAGGCCCACCACCCCCGCGTAACGAGGCCGTGGCGGCAGCGGGCTCGAGGCCATCTGGTGCGCCGCCTCGGTCATGCCGTAGCTCTCGATGACGGGCACCCCGAACACCCGCTCCAGCTCCTCCATGACCTGCGGCGGCAACGAGGCGGAGGAGGAACGGATGAGGCGCAGTCGCCCCGCCCGGATGACCTCGGTGTTGCGAGCGGCGCGATCGAGGATCGCCTGGTGCATGGTGGGCACCGCCGTGTACCAGCTCGGTCGGGCCTCCTCGAACCAGGAGAAGAACTTGAGCGCGTTGAAGCCGGGCGTGCAGACCACCGCGCCCCCCGCCGCGAGGCTCGCCAGCACCGCCGCGATGAGCCCGTGGATGTGGAAGAGCGGCATGATGTTGAGGCAGACATCCTCGCGCCCCAGCTCGAGCGTGCGGCCGATGTGGTAGGCGGAGGCCGTGATGTTGACGTGGCGCAGGGGCACGATCTTCGGCCGCGCGGTCGTCCCGGAGGTGTGCAGCACGAGCGCCACGTCCTCGGCCGAGGCGAAGCCATCTCGGGCCGGCGTGCCAGCGAGCGGCCGCTCGGGTCTCAAGGTGAATCCGCCAGCCGGTCCTCCCGGGTCGGGGATGAGTTCAATCACCGGAATGCCCCGCGAGGCCGCGACGGCACGGGCCGGGCTCTCCTGGCCCTCCAGGAGGACGAGCGCCCGAGCCTTCAGGTCGGTGAGATAGAACTCGAACTCCTCGGCACGGTAGGCCGGGTTGAGGGGCGCGGTGGTGGCGCCGCACGCGAGGGAGACGAAGGCCGTCGCCATCTCCGGACCGTTGGGCAGCACCAGGGCCACCCGGTCACCGAGCCCGATGCCCATTCCGTTCAATGCCGTGACGGTGCGACGGGCGAGAGTCCTCAAGCCTCCATGGGTGAGGCCGGGTCGCCCCGGCGCTCCGACCGCGAGCTCACCCTCACGCCCCTGCTCGATGAGCCCACCGACCGTGTCCGCGAGGTACATGCGCGAAGCCTCCATGCTGGAGGTTCTCCGATATGCCCTCCGGGACCACCGCGCAACCGGCCCGCTCAACGGCCCACGAAGCGAGCCTCCCGGCGTTCGATGAACGACTGGACACCCTCGCGCGCGTCCTCGCTGGCGGAGAGCTCGAGCAGCTTTGGCAGAAGGGCGCGCTGGGCGGCCTCTGGGCCCTCGGTGACTGTCTGCCGTGCCGAAGCGAGCGTGGCCATCACTCCCAAGGGGGCCTGCTTCGCCACCGTCTCCGCCAGGGCCAGGGCGCGCTCGCGCTGATGACCGCGCCCGACGACCTCCTGGACGAGCCCGATGCGATGGGCCTCCTTCGCGTCGAATTCGTCCCCGGTGAGCAGCCAGCGCATGGCGTTGCCCCAGCCAGCCACCTGCTGGAAGCGAAGCGTGGCGCCGCCGAACGGGAAGATGCCGCGCTTGATCTCGAGCTGGGCGAAGCGCGTGTCCTCCGCGGCCACGGAGATGTCCGCCGCCAGGATGAGCTCGATGCCGAGCGTGAAGCACAGGCCCTGCACCGCGACAATGAGGGGCTTCTTCCGCACCTCTCCCTGGATGGCCCACGGGTCGATGGTGCCCTCCGGGAAGAGCCGCTCGCCCCGGCTGACGACGGGCGCCACGCTGGCCAGGTCCAGCCCAGCCGAGAAGTGGTCACCCTCGGCGAAGACGACCATGCAGCGCACGTCGGAGTTCCGGTCCGCCTCGGTCATCGCCGCGGCGAAGGCGCGGAGCATCGTGACGTCGAAGGCGTTGCGCTTGTCGGGGCGGTTGATGCCGATGAGGGCGAGATGCCCGCGAAGCTCGAGGGTGATGCGGGGATCGGTCGGATTCATGGCGGCTCCCAGGGACACGAGGTGCCGCCATCTTCTCCCGGCCAGCGCCCTCGGGCTATTCGGGCACGAGCTGTACGTTCACCACGCGCGGCTCATAGCCACAACCGCAGCAGCCGGTACGCTCCACAGCAGCCACCTGCTCCACGAGGTGGACCGAGCGGTACCCGGGCGCCTGGATATCCAGCTCGTAGCGGCCCGGCCCGTTCTGGGAGGGGTTGCAACTGACGACGTTCCCGTCCGCAGAGCACGAGCCCTGCCCCGCCCCCAGCACCACCTCGGGCACGGGTTTTCCGGAAGCACCGCTCACGCGCAGCGAGAGCGCGGGAGCACAGGGGCCGCACAGCACGGCGGCGCAGTCCGCCTCTTCCATCCAGGGCAGGCCACAAGCCGAGAGCGAGAGGACGAACAGCGTGGTGCGCAAGAGCGTCAGGGAACGGTTCATGGCGCATGGAGCCAGCAACGCATGTGCCACGCCCTCCCCTCTCGGAAGCACCCCGAGGAGGGCCTCACGAGCCCCTCGGAAATCCGAGCCGGTGGGGAAAGTCCGAGGGGGTACGTGCCTACCGGCCGCGGGCCGGCAGCACCGTGGCCGCGCGCACCGGCGCCGTGCCCGACTCCAGCGCCTCAATCCGCTTGCGCTGGCGGTGGCGCAGGATCTTCTCGTAGGCCACGTTCAGCTCGCGCATCTTCGCCTCCGAGCCTCCCCGGTCCGGGTGCCGCTCCAGCGCCAGCTCGCGGAAGCGCGCGCGGATGACGTCGGGCGGATCCATCGGCGACACGCCCATGATCCGGTACGGATCCTGGTCATCGAGCGCCGCCAGCCACTGGTCCAGCCGATCCTTCACCGCGATGAAGCGCTCGTCCGCCTCCGTCTTCTCCTTCACCGGGTGCGTGCGCATCTTCGCGTCCGCGCGCAGCACATCCGAGTAGGTGCTCGACACCCAACGATGGCACGAGCCGCAGCGGAAGTACTTCACCCGGGCGCCCGCACTGCCGGTCATCCGCACACCACAGTGGGTGCACTCGACCTCGACGTTCTCCAGGGTCCGCCAGTTCCAGCTCGTCGCAACCGCCGCGCTCATGGGTGTGAGACCTCTCCGCTCGTTCGCTACAACCCTGTAGCGGGTGTCAAGGTCCCACGATCCGATCTCCCGTCAAGAAATTGGCAATCGGACGGTACTCGCCACATGCCCCCACACGGTCCGTCCGGACGCCCCGGTTTCACGGTAGACCGGGGGGATGCTCGAACGGACGATTGCCTTCCTCGGCGCCGGCAACATGGCCGAGGCGCTCATCAAGGGCCTGCTGCGGGCCGGCACCGCCAAGCCCGAATCCCTCATCGCCACCGGCCGGCGCGCGGACCGCCTGGAGACGCTCCGGAGCACTTACGGGGTGCGCACCACCCTGGACAACCTCGCCGCCGTGCGCGAGGCGGACGTGGTGGTGCTCTCCGTCAAGCCGCAGGCCCTGGACAAGGTGCTCGTCCAGGTGGCGCCCGTGGTGGATCCGCACAAGCTCATCATCTCCGTGGCGGCCGGCGTGCCCATCGCGGCCATGGAGCGACGCTTCGGGGCGGGGGCGCGCATCATCCGCACCATGCCCAACACCCCCTCCCTGGTGGGCGCGGGCGCCTGTGCGCTGGCTCGCGGCGAGCACGCCAGCGACGAGGACCTCACGGTGGCCACCCGCATCTTCCAGTCCGTGGGCACCACCACCGTGGTGGACGAGAACCTCCTGGACGCCGTCACCGGCCTGTCCGGCAGCGGCCCCGCCTACATCTTCCTCATCATCGAGGCCCTCTCGGACGCGGGGGTGAAGGTGGGACTGCCCCGCTACACCGCCCTCAAGCTGGCCGCCCAGACGGTGTTGGGCAGCGCACAGCTCCTCATCGAGACGGGCGCCCACCCCGGCCAGCTCAAGGACCAGGTGACGAGCCCCGGGGGCACCGCCATCGCTGGCTTGCATACCCTGGAGGCAGGCGGGCTGCGCACCACCCTCATCAACGCCGTGGAGGCCGCCACGCGCCGCGCCAAGGAGCTCGGGGAGCAGTTCCTGGAGAAGTCCTAGAGCTGGCCTATACTGGGGGCGTCATGAAAATCACCCCTCTCGACATCCGGCAGAAGCGCTTCGAGACGGCCCTGCGCGGCTTCTCGAAGCGTGAGGTCGAAGCCTTCCTGGAGCTCATCGCCGGTGAGTTCGAGGAGGTGGTCAAGGAGAACATCTCCCTGAAGGAGGAGCTCAAGCGCACCCAGCTGCGGCTGGAGCAGCACCTCGAGCGCGAGCGCACCCTCCAGGAGACGATGGTCACCGCCCAGCGCATCAGCGAGGACATGAAGGCCGCCGCCAAGAAGGAGGCGGAGATCATCCTCGCGGACGCCGAGCACCAGGCGGAGAAGATCGTCCACGGCGCCCACCAGCGGCTGGTGCAGGTGGTGGAGGACATCAACGAGCTGAAGCGCCAGCGCGCCCAGTTCGAGTCCCAGGTGAAGTCCGTGGTGGAGGCGCACCAGAAGCTGCTGGAGACGTTCAGCGGCCGCACCTTCGCCGACAAGGACTACGCGCGCGTGGAGGACAACGTGGCGTACCTCACGCAGAAGAAGGCCCAGAGCGGCGAGTAGCCCGTGGCCGTCCCCTGGCTCAAGGAAGTCCCCGGCGCGGTGGAGTTCTCCGTGCTGGTGCAGCCCCGCGCCTCTCGCACCCGCGTGGTGGGCGAGCACGACGGCCTGCTGAAGATCCAGCTCGCCGCCCCGCCCGTGGAGGGCGAGGCCAACGCCGCCCTGCTCGAGTTCCTCGCCAGGCGCCTGGGAGTACCTCGGCGACAGGTGTCGCTGGTGTCGGGTGACACCTCGCGTCGTAAACGGGTGCGAGTCGAGGGACTTGGCGCGGCGGCGGCCGAGGCTGTTATGTCTGGGGGCACGTGAGGCTCTCATGCGCCACCTGCTGTTGCTCCTGACGTTGCTGCTCTCACCCCTCGTCGGGGCACAGGAAGGGCACCTCGGCCCCACCCCGGAGGCCGGCCATGCCAACGGCGGCGTGGAGCCGGCGATGGTGCCCCTGCCCCGGCCGGCGCTGGTGGTGGGCGAGCTGTCCACGCCGCGCTTCCGCATCCTCTACACCGCCAAGGCCGAGGGCTCCGCGCGCCAGCTCGCCGGCACCATCGAGTCCGTGCGCAACAGCTTCGTGGGCGTGCTGGGGCGGGACTGGCCGGGCGTGACGGAGCTGCGCGTGGGCGTGGGCCGCCAGGAGTTCGAGGCCCTGGCGCTGCCCGGCGGCGCGCCCCCGGGCTGGGCGGTGGCGCTCGCCTACCCCATGCACCGGATCGTCCTGCTCAACGCGCTGACGATGGCCGGCCCCGAGGGCCAGGTGACGCTGCGCCACGAGCTGGCCCACGTGGCGCTGGGGCAGCTCGGCAAGAAGTGGCCGCGCTGGTTCCAGGAGGGCCTGGCGCAGAACCTCACGGGCGAGAACTTCTCGATGACGCACTACGCGGCCCTCTTCAACGCGGTGACGCAGGAGAAGGTGTTCCGCTTCGAGCACCTGCACGACGCCTGGCCGGACCTGCCCTCGGACGTGCAGCTCGCCTATGCGCAGAGCGCGGCCTTCGTGGCGTGGCTGTCGGCGAAGCACGGGCCGGCGGGCATGGGCCGGCTGGTGGACGAGGTGGCCACGGGTCAGCCCTTCGAGCAGGCCTTCGGCAAGGCCTTCCATTCCTCGCTGTGGGTGGAGGAGCTGGAGTGGCGCGAGGGGCTGGCGGCGCGCTACGGCTGGCTGCCGCTGACGACGAGCACCTCGCTGCTGTGGCTCGGGGCCACGGGGCTGGTGGTGGCCGCGTACGTGCGGCGGCGGCAGCAGAAGGCCGTGAAGCTGGCGGAGATGGAGGAGCAGGATGCCGCCGAGGAGGCCGCCATGCGCGCGGCCTTCGAGGCGGAGATCGCCCAGCAGCAGCAGGAGCTGCTCGTCCCGCCCCTGCCCCAGCCGGTGGACGCCACGGACGTGACGGACACGGCCTCCGCCGACTGGCCCGAGGCACCCGCCGCCCGGGGCGCGGAGCACGAGGAGGACGAGGAAGGTTCGCCTCGTCCGACCAAGCCGACCCTGCACTGAGGAGGCGAGCCGCGGCCCGGTGGGAAAAGACGTTCCCACCCACGCGCCCACGGCACCCACTCGGGAACCCGCGATCTCCCTTTTCGCAAAATCTACAGCCCGTCCAGGGGTTTGCGCGCGGGGGGGTCGCGCCAAACGACTGATTTTACTGTCGATCCGCCGTCCGTGGGCGCTGGCAACTGCTTTGCTTAAGAGGACGCCACGAGAGCGGAGGACGGTGAATGGCGGAGCGAGCGCGGCGGGCAGCGGGGGTGGCGAGGGTGTTCGAGGGGCAGCCCGAGCGGCTCGCGGCGGCATGGCGCCGGGTGCGCTACGCCGAGACGAAGAAGAATGGCACCCCGCCCCGCAACCAGTTGGACGGCGTGGTGGAGGCCTTCATCCGCGAGGTGGGTCGCAACATCGAGGGCAAGGAGGGCAGCCCCTGGAGTCGGACGCGGGCGGTGCTGAGGCTGGCGCCCAAGCGCGGGGTGCGCGCGCTGCACGAGGAGTTCTCCTCGCTGCGCCGCTGCCTGGTGGATGCCGTGGAGGCGCTCGGCGGAGGTGACGCGGAGCGGGCGGTGGTGAACCGCGCGGTGGACGAGGCGGTGGACTCGGCGGTGGCGCTGCTGGAGCGCCTGGCCAACCCGCTCGCGCCCAAGCCGCGGGTGCCCTTCGCGGGCGTGGTGGTTCAACTTTTCGAGCGGTCGTCGGGGTCGGTGCGGGTGCGGCCCACGGTGGAGGACGAAGGCCGCGTGGCGGTTCATTGAGTTGAGGGGGGTTGCCGACCCGTCTGGCTTGATGCCTCCAGTCATGGGAGGCGTCCGAGGGCCTGGCGGTTGAAGGGGGCGCGCTGACGGGATGGGGGTCCCGAGGCGCGAAAAGGGGGCGTGCTCCCGCCCGGGGGGGCGGTGAGCGCGCAAGGAGTGACCGCTGGAAGCCGCGTGGATGGGGGTCCACGCGCCTTGTCGGCTGGACGGGTCGGC
>NZ_DASVSO010000628.1:0-3816 GCF_036388035.1 Archangium sp. | reverse complement strand
CGCGAGCTGAAGGCCTTCCGCACCGCCTGGTACGCGCTCAGCGCCACTGTCGCCAAGACGAAGGCGGCCTGAGCCGCCGGGGAGGGGCTGGGGTGAGGTTCATCCCCGGCCCCCGCCGCGACTCACCCCGGATTGACGCGGGGCAGGTTCGGCGGCACCCGAGGCAACTGGTGCCGGAGCCGCTCCGCGATGTCCTGGGGCGAGAGGACGGGCAGCTCCCGGAGCACGCCCCCGTCGCGCTCGAGGCGGACGGCGAGGGCCGGTCCGGCGAGCAGCAGGCAGATCGCCGGGACGATGCACAGCAGCATGGGCGCCAGCGACGCCAGGCCGAGCCGGAGCGCGCGCCGGAGCGGTGAGGCGGCGAGCTCGGGCGACGGCTCCAGGCTGCCCAGGCAGTTGGCGAACACGGCGCCCCCCAGCAGGCCCAGGAGCGCGGCCAGCATCCAGCTCGCCCCCCCGAGCGCGGTGCCGAGCACGGGCTCGACGAGGCCCGGCGCCTGGACCGCCAGCAAGAAGGCGATGAGGAAGGGGCTCCCCGCCACCAAGACCACCAGCCCCCACTGCCGACCCGCGAGTCGCACCATGCCCCGACACCTCCCCGAGGGGAGGGTGGACAGGCGGAGCCCGGTCGCCAAGTGTCCCTCGGGAGATCCGTCCTACGCCTCGCACTCGGACGGAGAGTCCTGGAACGTTCCCAGCTCCTCGAACTCGAGCACTCCGCGCGTCGTCATCTTGCCCTGGAGGGGCTTCTGGCCCGGGAAGGTCAGGGTGAGGGTTCGCCCCTTCACGCTGTACGTCCCCGTCACTTCCTCGGTGCGGCTCGGGTCCTTCTCGTCCTCGATGACCCGCCGCCACAGCACGACGCGCTGGCTGTCGGGGAAGGTGAGCTTCCGGGTGGAGCCGTAGACGCCCTCGCCCGGGGAGAACCAGCTCACCCGGCGGAGAAGCTCCGGGACATGGGCCTGCTTCTCCGGAGAGCGGCCCAGGAGGCGCTGCCAGCCCACCGTGTCCCGGATGGGGTCCAGGTCCGCGTCCTCCTTCGCCCGGGCGAGCCGCCGCGGATCCAACCGCACGGCGGTATTCAGCCGCTCCAGGATCGTCTGCCGGTAGGCCTCGTACTGGCAGATCTGCCCCTGCTTGCGCAGCACGCCCAGGGTGGCGGCCACGTTGTAGTGGGCGAGGGCCAGCTGGGGGTCCGCCTGGGCGGCGGCCTCGAACTTCTTCAAGGCTTCGGGGTACTTACCGGCCTGATAGAGGCGGAAGCCCTCGGTGTTGAGGGCGCGGGCGGACTGGGCGGGGGAGGGGGCGGCCAGGGTGAGGGCGAGCAGGAGGAGCAGGCGGTGCATGTCTCTCCAGACGGGAGGGAGGGGGCCGGGATTCTACGCACCGCGTAACGGGTTGCGCGTTGAAAGCCCGGAAGGCAGGTGATAGGGCTCCCGCGCCATGGCGAACGGCATCAACTATCCTCTCGATTTCGAGCGACCGCTCATCGAGCTGGAGAAGAAGATCGACGAGCTCAAGGCCCTCTCGGCGAGCGGCTCGGTGGATTTCACCTCGGAAATCTCCAAGCTGGAGAAGAAGGCCAAGAAGCTTCAGACGGAGATCTTCAGCGATCTCTCGCGCTGGCAGGTGGTGCAGCTCTCCCGCCACAGCTCCCGGCCGTACTTCCTGGACTACGTCCAGCACCTCTTCACGGACTTCTTCGAGCTGGCGGGCGACCGCCTCTTCGGGGAGGACCCGTCCATCGTGGGCGGCTTCGCGCGCTTCGACGGGCAGGTGGTGCTGGTGATGGGCCACCAGAAGGGGCGCAACACCAAGGAGAACATGGCGCGCAACTTCGGCATGCCACGCCCCGAGGGCTACCGCAAGGCGCTGCGGCTGATGGAGCTGGCCGAGCGCTTCGAGAAGCCCATCCTCACCTTCGTGGACACGCCGGGCGCCTACCCGGGCATTGGCGCCGAGGAGCGCGGCCAGGCCGAGGCCATCGCGAAGAACCTGGAGGTGATGAGCCGGCTGAAGGTTCCCATCATCTCCACCGTCATCGGCGAGGGTGGCTCCGGCGGTGCGCTCGCCATCGGCGTGGGCAACCGCGTGCTGATGCTGGAGAACAGCGTCTACTCGGTCATCTCGCCCGAGGGCTGCGCCTCCATCCTCTTCCGGGATCCCACCAAGGCGGACAAGGCCGCGGACGCGCTGAAGCTGACGGCCAAGGACCTCAAGGGGATGAACGTCATCGACGACATCGTCCCCGAGCCGGCCGGTGGCGCGCACCGCGACTACGACAAGATGGCGGAGAACCTGGGCAAGGCCCTGCGCAAGCACCTGGGCGAGCTGTCCGAGCTCTCGGCCGACGAGCTCATCCAGGACCGCTACCAGAAGTTCCGCGCGCTCGGCGTGTTCTCCGGGCGTTAGCCCTTCACCCAGGAAGTCAGAGAGCCCATGAGACCGCTCGTCCCCCCGTACATCGAGACGCTCAAGCCCTACGTCCCGGGCAAACCCATCGAGGAGACGGAGCGGGAGTACGGTCTCACGGGCGTCATCAAGCTGGCCTCCAACGAGAACCCGCTGGGGCCCTCGCCCAAGGCCATCGAGGCCATGCGGGCCGCCTCGCAGAAGGTGCACCTCTACCCGGACGCGAGCAGCTTCGCGCTCGTGCGCCGGCTGGCCTCTCACCTGGGCGTGAAGCCGGAGGAAGTGGTGCTGGGCTGTGGCTCGAATGAGATCATCGAGCTGCTCATCCGCACCTTCACCACGCCCGAGGACGAGGTGCTGCTGAGCAAGGGCTCGTTCCCGGCCTACCGCATCTCCGTGCAGGCGCACGGGCGGCCCTTCGCCGAGGTCCCCATGCGCGAGGGACACCGGTACGACCTGGACGCGATGGCCCAGGCGATCAACCCGCGCACGCGGATGATCTTCATCGCCAACCCGGACAACCCGACGGGGACGACGTTCGGCCGTAAGGAGTGGGAGGCCTTCCTGGCGAAGGTGCCCGAGCAGGTGCTGGTCGTCCACGACGAGGCCTACTTCGAGTTCGTGGACTGGCCCGAGTACTTCAGCGCCCTGGAGTACATCCACAAGCACCCGAACGTGGTGGCGCTGCGCACGTTCAGCAAGATCTACGGGCTGGCGGGGGTGCGGCTGGGCTACGGGGTGATGGACGCGCGGCTGGTGGCGTACCTCCAGCGCACGCGCATGCCCTTCAACCTGACGGTCCCCGCGCAGATGGCCGGGCTGGCGGCGCTGGATGACACGGAGCACGTGCGGCGCACGCGCGAGCTCAACAGCGAGGGGCTGCGCTACTACCAGACGGAGCTGCCGAAGCTGGGCGCGCGCCTGGCGGAGAGCCACGCCAACTTCGTGCTGGCGGACTTCGGCAAGCCGGCGATGGAGCTGTACGAGAAGCTGCTGCGCAAGGGTGTCATCGTGCGGCCCATGGCGGGCAACGGCTACCCCACGTCCCTGCGCATCTCGGTGGGCACGCGCGAGGAGAACCTGCGCTGCGTGGCCGCCCTGAAGGAGGTCCTCGCCTCATGAGCACGCGACCCTTCATCGTGGCCATCGACGGCCCCGCGGGCGCGGGCAAGTCGAGCGTCTCCAAGGTGCTGGCGCGCCGGCTGGGCTTCGCGCTGGTGGACACCGGGGCCATCTACCGCTGCGTGGCGCTCAAGGCGCGGCGCGAGGGCATCGCCTTCGACGACGACACGAAGCTCGGCGAGCTGCTGGAGCGGGTGCGCGTCACCTTCCAGGTGGTGGGTGAGGACAACCACGTGTTCCTGGATGGCGAGGACGTCTCGGGGGAGATCCGCACGCCGGAGA
>NZ_DASVSO010000627.1:0-2391 GCF_036388035.1 Archangium sp. | reverse complement strand
TGCGCGACACCGGCCCGCGCGTGCTCCTCTTCAGCGATGACTTCCGTGACGGCGTCGCCACCGTGAGCAAGCAGGTGGGCCCGGCGCTGAAGCTTGTCCACATGGAGGGGCAGGGGCTGCCCGAGAGCCGCCCCTACGCCGAGCTGCTCGCGCACACGTCCCCGACGAAGGTGACGAACGGGCAGGTGAGCGAGGAGGACATCATCTGCCTGCTCTTCACCGGCGGCACCACGGGCAAGTCGAAGGGCGCGCGTGTCAGCTATCGCATGGTGGCGTGGAACACGCTCAACACGCTCATCCACGAGGTGCGGCCCGGGGACGTCACGGTGACGCACACGCCCATGTTCCACACGGGCGGGCTGCTCGTCTACACGGTGCCGCTGCTCACCTGCGGCGGCACGGTGGTGCTCATGCGCCGCTGGGACGCGGACGAGATGCTGCGGCTGGTGGAGCGCGAGAAGGTGACGCTCTTCTTCGCGGTGCCCACGCAGTACCAGCAGATGTATGACGCGCCGCGCTTCCGCTCGGCGGACCTCTCCAGCGTGCGCTTCGTCACGAGCGGTGGCGCGCCGCTGCCGGTGCCGCTGCTCCAGGCGTGGCAGGCGGTGCACGCGGTGCCCTTCAAGCAGGGCTTCGGCATGACGGAGTTCGGCCCCGGCATCTTCAGCATGGGCCCCGAGTTCGCCGTGTCCAAGGCGGGCTCCATCGGCCGGCCCAACTACTTCATCGACGCGCGGCTGGTGGATGACGAGGGCCGCGACGTGCCCGAGGGCGCCACGGGCGAGCTCATTCTCAAGGGCCCGTCCATGGGCTCGGGCTACTTCGAGAACGCGGAGGCCACGGCCGAGGCCATCGACGAGGAGGGCTGGTTCCACACGGGCGACCTGGCGCACCGGGACGCGGACGGCTTCTACTTCATCAACGGGCGCAAGAAGGACATGTTCATCTCCGGCGGAGAGAACGTGTACCCGCTGGAGCTGGAGACGGCGCTCTACGAGCACCCCGCCGTGCAGAGCTGCGCGGTGGTGGGGGTGCCCGACCCCAAGTGGGGCGAGGTGGGGCGCGCCTTCGTGGTGCTCAAGCCCGGCGCGCAGGCCACGTCCGAGGCGCTGCTGGAGCACCTGCGCGGCCGGGTGGCGCGCTACAAGGTGCCCAAGCGGGTGGACCTGGTGGAATCCTTGCCAGTGTCGGCGGCCGGGAAGATTCTCAAGCGCGAGCTGCGCGAGCGGGCCATCGCGGCCGACAAGAGCTGAGCGCTCGGTCCCGCGACACATCCCAGACTCTTTGAACCAGTCGAGCCGGCATATGCCCGGCAAGAGGAGCCGTCACATGAAGAAGCAACTGCTGTCCGCGGTGATGCTGTGCACGCTGGGCGTGGTGGGCTGCGGCGACGACGAGAAGCAGCCCACGCCGACGCCGGTGGATCCCAACCAGAAGGCGACCAACCAGATGGAGGGCAAGACGTTCGTGATGGAGGGAGACAACATCCCCAGCCACCCCAACGGCTATAGCGAGAACCAGAACCTCGGGGGGTTCACCCAGTGCTACAACAGGGTCACCCTGACGGCGGCGAGCGGCAACTTCACTGTCATCAGCCACATGGGCACCCTCCGCGACGCGCCGACCGCGGGAAGCATCGGCACGTGTGACAACGCCGTGAAGACGCAGGAGCAGGCTCCGCTCTCCACGCTGACCTACCGCATCGAGAACGCCAAGGAGGACCTGAGCTGCTTCGATGTGACGTTCAACTACCCGGCTGGCTTCACGCAGGAGGGCCGTGCCAGCCTGAGCGCGGATGGCAAGACGCTGAAGATGGAACTCTTCGTCTCACAGCAGGCCATCGGCCACCGCTGCGCGGATGGCGCGGTGGGCTCCTCGACGGTGACGTTCCGCGGCCAGCCGTTCACCGGCAACGCGGTGCAGACGTACATCGCCCAGTAATCACGCGCCCGAGCGCGCACCCTCTCCGGAGACGAGACACGTATGACGTGGCAGTGGTTTCCTGACGTGACAGGCAGGAGTGCGGTACGAGGGGGCGCGCTGGCGCTGGCCCTCGGGACGGTGGGACTGGCTCTGCCCGCGGCGGCGCAGGGGAGCGCCCCCCTTCCCGGGGCGTACGCCGAGTGGCGTGATGCGAAGGAGCGCGAGGAAGACGCGCCGCCTCGTGAGTTCGTCTTCATCAACTACTTCTTCACCCGCGTCTCGGCGACGAACCAGCTCGGTGACCCGACGGGCCTCAAGGGCGTGGCGCTGGGGCCCATCGGCCAGGTGGGTGGCAGTGCGGTCCGGGTGGAGGAGAAGACCTCCTTCTTCGTCGAGCAGCGCTGGATTCCGGTCCTCGAGTACAGCCCGTTCTTCGTGGATGGGCTGGCCTCCTTTCGGGCCCAGTTC
>NZ_DASVSO010000626.1:0-15853 GCF_036388035.1 Archangium sp. | reverse complement strand
GCCCCCGTGCCTCCCGCGGCGCTTCCCCCGCCCGCTGGTGACGAGCTCGACACCGCTCCTCCCGCTCCAGACCGTGAGGTCCGGGAAGGTGAGGTGGTCGACATCCGCATCGAGGGCAACCGCCGCGTCGAGGCCGAGGCCGTCCGCCGGGCCCTCAGGACGAAGGTGGGTGACTCCTTCGACGAAGCGCGCACCGCCGAGGATCTCCGGGCCGTCTGGGCGCTCGGCTACTTCAGCGATGTTCAGCTCCTGACGCAGCGCCTGCCCACCGGCGGCGTCGTCTACGTGGTGCGGGTGCAGGAGCGCCCCTCCATCCGCGCGGTGAAGCTCGCCGGCAACGATGAGCTCAGCCAGGACGACCTGAAGGAGGCCATCGAGGTCAAGCCCCTCACCATCCTGGACATGGATGCGGTGCGCCGCACCCAGAAGAAGATCCAGGAGAAGTACGTCGACAAGGGCTACTTCCTCGCCGAGGTCACCCACACGATCGCCCCCGTCGAGGGCGGCCAGGTCGATGTCGTCTTCACCATCGACGAGAACTCGAAGGTGATGGTGAAGGACATCGCCTTCCTGGGCGCGGAGAAGGTGCCGCCGTCCAAGCTCAAGGACGTGATGCTCACCAAGGAGGGCGGCTTCCTCTCCTTCGTCACCGGCGAGGGCACCTACCGCGAGGAGGTGTTCCAGCGCGACCTGGCGGTCATCCAGGCCACCTACTACGACGAGGGCTTCATCAACGTCCGGGTGGACAAGCCCACCGTCTCCCTCTCCGCCGACAAGCGCTACATCTACGTCACCATCAAGGTGGTCGAGGGCGAGCGCTACGACATCGGGAAGATCGACTTCGCGGGCGACCTGGTGGTGCCCAAGGAGGACCTCGCGAAACTGATGAGCTCCACGACGGGCCAGCACTTCAGCCGCACGCAGCTCGGCCAGGACATCCAGTCCATCACCGACGTCTATTACGACCGCGGCTACGCCTACGCGAACATCAACCCCGTCACCGCCATCAACGCGGAGACGAAGACGGTGGACCTGACGTTCGACGTGCAGAAGGGGCCGCAGGTCACCATCGAGCGCATCGACGTCATCGGCAACACCAAGACGCGTGACAAGGTCATCCGCCGCGAGCTGCGCGTGTACGAGGGCGAGCTCTACAGTGGCACCGGCGTGCGCCGCAGCAAGGAGCGCGTGACGGCGCTCGGCTTCTTCGAGACGGTGGAGGTCACCCAGCGGCCCGGCACCCAGCCCGACACGATCATCGTGCAGGTGGAGGTGAAGGAGAAGGCCACGGGGACCTTCCAGGTGGGCCTCGGCTTCTCCAACGTGGAGAACTTCATCTTCACGGCCCAGGTGTCGCAGAACAACTTCCTGGGGTGGGGCCAGAGCGTGTCGGCCTCGGCGCAGATCTCCAGCCTGCGCTCGCTCGTGCAGCTCTCGTTCTTCGACCCGTACTTCCTGGACACCAACTTCCTGCTGTCCGCGGACTTCTTCCGCGTGGACGCGCAGTACGTGGACTTCACCCGTCGCTCCACGGGTGGCAGCGTGTCGCTGGGCTACCAGCTCGTCGAGGACCTGCTCGTCAACGTGGGCTACTCGCAGGAGCACGTGAGCGTGGAGGCCGCGCCGGGCTTCGGTGGCGTGCTGCTGGCCAACCGCTTCCTCAGTGGTGTGACGAGCTCGGTGCGCCTGTCCGTCACCTACGACAAGCGCAACAACCGCCTGTTCCCCTCCAAGGGCTTCATCCACTACGGCTCGGTGGAGTACGCCCCCAGCTTCCTGGGCATCGGCAGCTCGCCGTTCCTCTTCACCCGTTACACGGCCTACTCGCGCCTCTACTTCCCGCTGCCCCTGGGCGCCGTCTTCAAGACCAACGCCACCATCGGCTACATCCAGCAGCTCGATGCCAACCGGCCGCTGCCCGTCTCCGAGTTCTTCTACCTGGGCGGCATCAACTCGGTGCGCGGCTACCTGCTGCGCAGCATCAGCCCCACGCTGCTGGCGCCGCGCTCCGGTGCGCCCGATGCCCCCATCGACCAGCTCAACGTGGGCGGCAACAAGCAGCTCATCCTCAACCTGGAGCTGGAGTTCCCCGTCTTCGAGAAGGCCGGCATCCGCGGCGTGGTCTTCTATGACGCGGGCAATGCCTACGCCCAGAACGAGAGCTTCTTCCAGGACAGCTCGGGGGGGAAACGGCCCCTGGGGCTCTTCCACTCGGTGGGCTTCGGCTTCCGGTGGTTCTCGCCGGTCGGTCCCCTGCGTTTCGAGTGGGGAATCCCGATTACCCCGCGTCCGGAAGATCAGCCCATCCTCTTCGAGTTTACGATCGGCAATTTCTTCTGATAGGCGTCCGCCCGAGCTGCAATGGGCCGTCTTCACGGCCGTTGAACAAGCCAACGGGCGGGACGTCGAATTTCCAAACTTCCCTCGAGGAGCTGTCGCACATGTCGCTTCGAAGCAAACTGTCGGTTCTGGCCATTGCCCTCTCGCTCGCCGTTCCGACCCTGGCCGCCGCCCAGGACCTGAAGGTCGGCTACGTGGACTACCAGCGCGTCCTCCTCGAGGTGGATGACGGCAAGGCCGCCAAGGTCCGCCTCCAGAAGTGGCTGGAGAGCCGCCAGAAGGAGATTGACGGCGAGCAGGAGGCCCTGCGCAGGGAGAAGGAGACGCTGGACAAGCAGGCCAGCGCGATGAGCGAGGAGACGCGCATCCAGAAGGCCACGGACCTGCAGAAGAAGGTCTACGACCTGGCCCAGAAGTGGGAGAAGAGCCGGGGCGAGGCCGCCGAGCGCGAGCGCAAGGAGATGGAGCCCATCATCGGGAAGATCGACTCCGTCATCAGCTCCATCGCCGAGCGCAATGGCCTGGGCATGGTCTTCGAGAAGCGGGACTCCGGCCTGGTGTTCGCGCTCAACCAGTATGACCTGACCAACGAGGTCATCCGCACCTACAACAGCTCCAAGGGCGGCAAGGGGCCGGCCAAGGATGCGCCGGTCGCCAAGGACGCTCCGAAGAAGTAAGGCCTCCGTCCGTGCACGCACCCAGCCCGCGCCGGCTCGGGGAGCTCGCCGCCCATGTCGGCGGTGAGCTCGTCGGGGATGCCGGCCTCTTGATTATGGGACTCAACGGACTCGCCGAGGCGAGCCCGGGTGAGCTCTCCTTCTACGGCAACCCGCGCTACCGCCGGCAGTACGAGGCGAGCCGGGCCTCGGCCGTCCTCGTGGGCCCGGAGGCGGACGCTCGCGAGGGCGTGTCGCTGGTGCGGGTGGCCAATCCCCACCTGGCCTTCGCGAGGATTTCGAGCCTCTTCCACCCGCGGCCTTCGCACGCGGCGGGAGTGCGGCCCGGGGCGCACGTGCACCCCGAGGCGCGCGTCCACCCGGAGGCCACGGTGATGGCCGGCGCCACGGTGGACAAGAACGCCTCCGTGGGCGCTCGCGCGGTGCTCTTCCCCGGTGCCTACGTGGGCGAGGGCGCGAGCGTGGGCGAGGACAGCCTGCTCTACCCCAACGTCACCGTGCGCGAGCACTGCGTGGTGGGTGCGCGCGTCATCCTCCATGCCTCGTGCGTGGTGGGGGCGGACGGCTTCGGCTTCGCCTTCAACCCCGAGGGGGACAACGGTCCGGAGCACTACAAGGTGCCCCAGGCCGGCATCGTCCGCATCGAGGACGACGTGGAGATTGGCGCCTGCACCTGCATCGACCGGGCGACGATCGGCGAGACGGTCATCGGCCGTGGGACGAAGATCGACAACCTGGTGCAGATCGCCCACAACGTGAAGGTGGGCCCGCTCTCGCTCATCTGCGCGCAGGCCGGTGTCTCTGGCTCGGCCGAGGTGGGCATGGGCGTGGTGCTGGCGGGGCAGGTGGGCGTGGTGGGCCACATCCGTGTGGGTGATATGGCCAAGGTCGGGGCCCAGTCCGGCGTGGCGCATGACGTGGAGGACGGGCAGGTGGTGAGTGGCAGCCCGGCCGTGCCCCATCGGGAGTGGTTGCGGATGTCGGCGGCGCTCGGGCAGTTGGGCGATCTGCTCAAGGAAGTGCGTACCCTGCGCCGCAGGGTCGAGACGCTCGAGAAGAAGGAGAAGGGCGGATGATGGACATCCAGGAGATCCAGCAGTTGCTGCCCCACCGCTATCCGTTCCTTCTCGTGGACCGGGTGGTGGAGATCGTCCCCGGCCAGAAGCTGGTGGCGTACAAGAACGTCACCATCAACGAGGACTTCTTCAACGGGCACTTCCCGGGGCACCCGGTGATGCCCGGCGTCCTCATCCTGGAGGCGCTGGCACAGGCCACGGCCATCCTCGCCTACAAGAGCGAGTCGATGGACCCCAAGTCCAAGGTGACGTACCTGATGGGCGTGGACGGGGCACGCTTCCGCAAGCCGGTGCTGCCGGGAGACCGCCTCCAGCTGAACATCGAGGTGGTGCGGCACAAGGGCGCCATCTGGAAGACGAAGGGGACGGCGACGGTGGACGGTGCGAAGGTGGCCGAGGGCGAGTTCCTGGCGACCGTCGTGGACAAGGACAAGGACAAGGGCAGCAGCGGCTCGGCGGCCGAGGCGCCCTGAGTGGGCAAGGAGGCAGACACCATGGCGCAGGTTCACCCCACGGCGGTGGTCCATCCCGGTGCTCGCCTCCACGAGACGGTGGAGGTTGGCCCCTATTCCGTCATCGGGGAGCGGGTGACGATTGGCGCGGGCTCTCGCGTGGGTCCGCACGTCGTCATCGACGGGCGCACCACGATCGGTGAGCGCAATCGCATCTTCTCGTTTGCCTCGGTGGGCGGAGCCCCGCAGGACTTGAAGTACGCGGGCGAGGACACCCAGCTCATCATCGGTGATGGCAACACCATTCGTGAGTCCGCCACGCTCAACATCGGCACGGTGGGCGGCGGCGGCGCGACGCGGGTGGGCAGCAACAACCTCTTCATGGCCTACAGCCATGTGGCCCACGACTGCGTGGTCGGCAACGGCTGCATCGTCGCCAACAGCGTGGCGCTGGCCGGGCACGTCACCCTGGAGGACTTCGTCATCCTCGGGGGCCTGTCCGCGGTGCACCAGTTCACCCGCCTGGGCAAGCACGCGTTCATCGCGGGCGGTTCCATGGTGACGATGGACGTGCCCCCGTACTGCACGGCCCAGGGCGACCGCGCCGAGCTGGCCGGCCTCAACGTGGTGGGCCTGCAGCGCCACGGCTTCAACGAGGAGCAGATCGGCCGCATCAAGGAGGCCTACAAGATCCTCTTCCGCTCGAAGCTGCAGCTGTCCGAGGCCCTGGCCCGACTCAAGACGGAGATGGGCGGGCAGTCGGAGATCGACTACCTGGTGGACTTCGTCAGTCAGAGCAAGCGCGGGCTGACGCGCTGACGTGACCGTGGAGCGCATCGGCCTCATCGCGGGCAACGGACGGTTGCCCTTCCTGTTCGCGAGCGCGGCCCGGGAGCAGGGGCTGGCGGTGGTGGCCGTTGCCCACCGGGGCGAGGCGGATCCGGCCCTGGAGGCCGAGGTCTCCGAGCTGACGTGGGTGCGGCTGGGGCAGGTGGACCGCATCGTGCGCGCCTTCCGCAAGGCGGGCGTGCAGCGGGCGGCCATGGCCGGCGGTATCGGCCGGGTGCGCGCGTTCTCCGAGGCGAGGCCGGATCTGGGCGCGGTGCGCATCATGTCGCGCCTGCGCAGCTTCCGGGATGACGCGCTGTTGCGAGCGGTGGCGGACTACTTCGAGTCGCACGGCATCACCATCGTCGCCCCCACGGACTGGCTGGCGCAGGCCCTGTGCCCCGCGGGGCACCTCGCGGGGCCCCGGCTGAACGAGGCGCAGGAGAAGGACGTGGCGCTGGGACGGGAGGTGGCGATGCTCCTGGGCCAGGCGGACGTGGGGCAGACGGTGGTGCTGCGCAACGGCCACGTGCTCGCGCTGGAGGCGGTGGAGGGCACGGACGAGGCCATCCGCCGCGGTGGCAAGTACGGCGGGGCCGGGGCGGTGGTGGTGAAGCGCTGCAAGCCGGGGCAGGACCTGCGCTTCGACCTGCCGGCGGTGGGGCCTCGCACCCTGGAGGTCATGCAGGAGGTGGGGGCGAAGGTGCTGGCGCTGGAGACGGGCAAGACGGTGTTGCTGGACGCGCAGGCGCTCTTCCAGGGCGCCGAGAAGGCCGGCATTACCCTCGTCGGCGTCCCCTGAGCGCCCGGAGTTCCGGGGGGGCCCCGTGCCTGCTCCCTCTCTCTCCAGGGGGAGGGCGGGGTGAGAATCGTTCCCACCTGCTCCTGTGTGGAATGCTCCCCTCCCAAGGGCCTGTTCCGGACACTACTCCGGAGCCCGACCCGGGTCCGCGTTGCACCCGCCACGCCCCCCGGACAGGGTGTGTCCCATCCCGGAGGTGTCCACCCCGCATGACTTCCCGCCTCTTGCTGCTGTGCCTCACCTTGTCGCCGCTGTGCGCGCTCGCGGATGCCGTGCGCGTGTCGCTCCAGCCCCAGGCCACGTTGGGCAAGGGGCTGCCGGAGCTGCGGGTGCACATCGAGGAGCCCATCGCCGGCTTCGAGGTGAAGCTCAAGCGCGGGGATGGGCAGGAGGTGCGGGTGAAGGGGGGCGGGCAGCCGGGCGTGACGCGCACCCTCCGGCTGGAGCAGCCCGAGGGCCGCTTCCACTACGAGGGCGAGCTGGTGGTGCGCTTCCCGGACGCGCAGGAGTCCTCCATGCCGCTGTCCTTCGACGCGGAGCTGGTGGGGCCCCTGCGGATGACGGTGGTGCCGGAGGACGTGGACGTGGCGGGGCGCAAGCTGCGCTTCACGCTGTCTCGGCCCGCGTCGCACGTGCAGGTGACGGTGCTGATGGACACCGGCAAGAAGGCCTTCGACGGCGAGGTGCCCTTCCAGGGCGAGCCCGCCGGCAAGCCGCTGGAGGTGACGTGGCCGGCGGCGGAAGGCCGCGTGCTGCGCATCTCGCTCAAGGCCTTCGACACCTCCGACTTCTACACGGCCCTGGAGCTCTTCCCGTGGCAGGTGGACATCCCGCACGAGGAGGTCACCTTCCCCACGGGCAGCGCGGACGTGCCGACGGCCGAGCGGCGCAAGCTCGACGCCAGCCACTCGCTCATCGCCGACGCGGTGTCGCGCTACGGCCGCTTCGCGGAGATGCGCCTCTACATCCTCGGGCACACCGACACGGTGGGCGACACGGACTCCAACCGCGAGCTGTCCCTCCAGCGCGCCCGGAGCATCGCCGCGTACCTGCGCAAGCGGGGCCTGAAGCTGCCCATCTTCTACGAGGGCTTCGGCGAGCAGTCCCCACGCGTGGCCACGCCGGACGAGACCGATGAGGCCACCAACCGGCGCGCCGAGTACATCCTGGCCGTGGAGCCGCCGGCCCTTCCCCAACCCCCCTTTCCGCCACGGTGGCGCAAGCTGTGATGCACCCACATCCCAAGGAGAACCGACGCATGAAGCGACTCGTGCTGCCTGCCCTGATCGCCCTCGCCGCCTCCGGCTGCATGCGCTCGCGTGCGGCCCTCGTCAATCCGACGGAGGAGGCCGGCAAGTGCGAGCTGGTGCGGACGCTGATGCGCGAGCCGGTGCCCCAGCGCTTCCTGTCCGAGCTGGTGGCGGGGCGTGACGGGCCCGCGCCGGTGCTCGTCTTCGTGCGCCGGCCCGAGCAGGACATGCTCGAGCGCCTCTTCGCGGGCGACGAGCCCTCGTGCGGCGGCTACAACTACAGCGTGGTGCAGCAGAGCACGACGGACGCGCTGGTGCTCTTCCTCCAGCCGCTGGGCGACGGCTACACCTTCGACGTGCAGCGCGCGGCCCCGGACGAGCTGTCGCTGGGCGGGGCGCCCAGGGGCACGCTGACGAAGCGCGACGGCGGCGGCTGGGCGGCCTCCAGCCTCTGAGACGCCCGGGGCTCCTCCTCGCGCAGCAGGTCCTTGCCTCCATCCGCGATGAACTGCACCGCGATGGCCGCGAGGATGAGCCCCATCACGCGCTCCAGGATGGCCACGCCGGACTGCTTGAGCACGCGCTGCACGAAGCCGGCGGCGCGCAGCACGAAGTAGCTCGTCACGAAGGTGAGCACGATGGCCACCAGCACGGGCACGGCGGACAGCAGCTCGTCACCGCCTCGGGCCATCAGCACCATGGCGGTGGCGATGGCGCCAGGGCCCGCGAGCAGCGGCATCGCCAGCGGTACCAGGGCCACGTCCTCCTTCACCACGCCCTCCTGCGTCTCGGACGGGGTGGTGCGCGTCTCCGAGGGCCGGGCGCGCAGCATGTCCAGCGCGGTGATGAGCAGCAGGATGCCGCCCGCCACCCGGAAGGCGCCCAGCGACACGCCGAACACCTTGAAGATGATGCCGCCGAACATGGCGAAGAAGAGCAGCAGCCCGCACGCCACCATGCACGCGCGCCGCGCCGTGCTCCTTATCTTCTCCTCCGAGTCCCCCGCGGTGATCGCCAGGAAGATGGGCACCACTCCCACCGGATCCACGACGAAGAGGACCGCCGGGAGCGACACGAGGAACAGGGAGAGCTGCTCGGACATACGCCCCTCTACACCGTGAGGCGCAGCTTCCACACCATCGTCAGCGCCTCGAGGAAGATCTTCCGGCTCATCTTCGACTGCCCGACGCGCCGATCCTCGAAGACGATGGGGATCTCCTTCACCGTGAAGCCCTTCTTCAGGCTGCGGTAGGTGAGCTCGATCTGGAAGGCGTAGCCCGTGCTCTTCACCGCCGCGAGGTCGATGGACTCGAGCACCCGACGGTGGAAGCACTTGAAGCCACCGGTGAGGTCCCTCGTGCCCACGCCCAGGATGGTGCGCGCGTAGAGCGAGCCGCCCCGGCTGATGATCTTCCGGCCCACGCCCCAGTTGACGGTGCCGCCGCCGCTCACGTAGCGCGAGCCCAGCACCAGGTCCGCGCCGCCCAGGGCCGTGTCCAGCAGCGTGGGCAGGTAGCGCGGGTCATGGCTGAAGTCCGCGTCCATCTCGATGATGTGCGTGTAGCCGGCGTCGAGCGCCACGCGGAACGCATGGAGGTAGGCACGCCCCAGGCCCTGCTTCTTCTCGCGGTGCAGGACGCGGATGCGCGGCTCCTTCGCCGCCAGCTCGTCGGCCACCTGCCCCGTTCCATCCGGGGAGTTGTCGTCGACGACGAGGATGTCCACGCGGGGATCGGCCGCGAGCACCGCTCGGGTGATGGGCTCGAGATTGTCCCGCTCGTTGTAGGTGGGGATGCAGACCAGCGCTGGATTCATTGCGCGGCGGGACATAGCAGAGCAGCGCCGCCGTGTCCGCTCCTAGACTTTTGGGGTGGGAGGCAGCAGCTCCAGCACCGACTCGGCGGCCCGGGCGGCGGCTCCGTGCGCTCCGAGCCGGGTGCGCACCTCCTCCAGCCCCTGGAGCATTTCCTCTCGCGGTGCGCCTGGCACCCACAAGCGGCGAATTTCCCCGGCGATGCGCTCGGGCGTCATGTCGCCCTGGAGCAGCTCGGGCACCACCCGGCGGCCCGCGAGCAGGTTGACGAGCGCCACGTGCGCCACCTTCAGCATCATCCGGCCCACGAGGTAGGTGACGAGCGAGACGCGGTACACCACCACGAAGGGGCGCTGCATCAGCCCCGCCTCCAGGGCCGCCGTCCCCGAGGCCACGATGGCCGCGTCGCTGGCCCCCACCACCTCGGGAGCCCGGCCCTCCACCAGCACCGGCTGCACGCCACTGCCCTCGAAGCGGGAGAGGATTTCCTCGCGCGGGATGGTGGGGGCCACGGGCACGACGACCTGGAGCCCGGGGCGCTCGGCGACCAGCGTCCTGGCGGCGCCCACCATGGCCGGGAGGATGCGGCGGATTTCGCTCATCCGGCTGCCCGGCAGCAGGGCGAGTGTGGGCGTCTCCACCGGCAGTCCGAGCTTCTGGCGGAAGGCGGCAGCGCTGGCGGGGGAGGGCATCTGCTCCACCACGGGGCTGCCCACGTAGCGGGCCGCGACACCGGCCTCCCGGTAGAACTCCTCCTCGAAGGGGAGGATGCAGAGCATCCGATCCACGAGCCTGGCGATCGTCTTCACCCGGCCCCGGCGCCAGGCCCAGATCATCGGCGAGACGTAGTAGGCCACCGGGATGCCGAGCTTCTTGAGGCGGGCGGCGAGCCGGAGGTTGAAGTCGGGGATGTCCACGAGGATGGCGCAGGCGGGGCGGCGCTCGGCGGCGGCCTCGGCCAGCCCGCGCATGACCTGGAGGATGCGCGGAATCTTGGGCAGCACCTCGGTGATGCCCATGACGTTGACCTCGTGGGCGCCGTAGAGCAGCTCCACGCCCTGGGCGGCGAGGCGCGAGCCCCCCATTCCGAAGAAGGTGAGGTCCGGACGCTGGGCCTTGAGGGCGGCGACGAGCTCGGAGGCGTGGGCGTCACCGGACGCTTCGCCGGCCACGACGAGAATCTGGGGGGCGGGGGGCATGAGGCGGCGCGCATGCTAGCGCATGCGCTGCTCCGAGCGGGACGTACATCGTCGCTGGAAGATTTTCCTCCTCGTGATGAGGGAGGGGTGCTCCTCGTGCACGCGCCTCGACTTCCGTGGCGGGACGTGGAAGCGTCCGCCCCGGTTCCGTCTTCACAGGGGGTAATGCATGCGCGGGAACAGCGCGGTAGCCCTCGAAGCACAGGCCTTCGAGTACTGGGAGCAGGACTTCGCGCGGAGGATGGCCCTGGCGAAGCCGACGGACACCTCTCGCGGCGTGTTCTGCAACGGTTTCCTGCGAATGATGCGGGAGCTCGGCGGCGAGGCGATGGAGAAGCGCTGCCTCGAGGCGAGTGGGGAGGAGAAGTTCGTCGACTTCTTCTTCTACCCCATCACCATCCAGCTTCGGATGCTCACCACCGGGATGCGCTTGCTGGCGGAGCAGCACGGAGACGTCGAGGAGGCCCTGCGGCGGCTCGGGCGGCAGGCGGTGACGGACCTGGCTGCTTCCGCGGCGGGCAGGGCCGTGAGTCTCATGGGCACGGGCGACATGAGGAGCCTGCTGGAGGGGCTGCGTGCGGCCTACCGGGTCTCGGCGAACTATGGCGAGCACGAGCTGGAGTGGACGGGGCCGACGAGTGCCCGCCTCACCTTGAAGCGCATCTTCATGCCCTATCCCTTCCACGAGGGCCTGGTGCTGGCGCGGCTCGAGTCGAGGAACGTCCGGCACTTGAGGGTGCGTGGCCGCCAGCTGACGACGCTCGACAGCGAGTACGAGATCTCCTGGGAGTGAGCCACGCGAGGTGAGGCCCGCTACAGGAGGAGCCGCATGCAGACGCGACTCTCGGCGGGCAATCCCGCCCGCGTCTCCTGCTCGCGGATGGCGCGCAGCCCGGGGCCCACCTCCTCGTCCCTCATGACGCGAAAGCCTCAGCGCTCGTAATAGGGCGCGTTCCAGGGCACGTCCCGGAAGGTGGTGAGCAGCATGGCCGCATAGCCTTGTGCTCGTGCCCACTGCCGCAGCACCTCGAAGAGTGCCCGGCCCAGTCCCTGGCGCGCATGGTCCGGGTGGACGTCGATCTCCGCGAGGTAGGCCGCGCCATCCACTTCCTTGCACAGCGCGAAGGCCGCGACCCCCCCCTCCTCCGCGACGGCCACCCACGCCCCGCCCTGCCGCTGGTACTCCCGGAGTTGCTCGAGCGTCTGCGCGTCCGCCTGGGCGATGAAGGGGTGCGCCGAGGAGAGGAAGTGCTGCGCGGCGAGGTGCTCGATGTGCGGCAGCACCGCCAACTCCTCGGGCCGGGCACGCCGCAGGGTGTAGCCGCGCCAGGTGGGGAGCGGCTTTTCCTCCCTCTCCAAGAGGTCGGATCTTCCCAGGGCCATGACGCACCTCCTTCACGAGGGTGGGGATGCTTCGGGGCCACTTTCAAGCCGGACGGACGGCCTCCTTGAACTCTTCCTCTCTCCGCGCGAGGGCCCTCTACTCGCCGGGCAACCGAGCGAGTACGACCGTGCGGCGGAAGGTGGGAGCCGGAGAGGAGGCGGGCGCGAATCCTGACTGAAGGGACCGGGCCGAATGTGTACACTCGGCGACCCTTGAAGACGCTTCTTCTGGCCGAGAGCCACCCCCCGACCCTGGAGCACCTCACCGGGTTGCTGTCTCAAGCCGGCTACACCGTGCGTGCGGTGAGTGACCCCGGCTCGGCGATGGAGCACTTCGTCGCCGACAACCCCGACATGGTGGTGGTGTCCGTGGACCTGCCGCGCCTGGACGGGGCGCACGTGGGCCATCTCATCCGCAACCACAGCCAGGGCACGCGCGTGCCCATCGTGGCCATCGACAAGGGCCACCTGGGCCGGGCGCGAGGCGTGGCCTCGGTGTTGGACCTCAAGGTGAATGCCTACGTGGCGGACCCGCTCAAGCCGGGCGAGCTGGTGGGCAAGCTGCAGTCGCTGGCGACCGTCGCCGCGCGGAACGAGACACCGGTCAAGGGCCTGCGGGCCATGCTGGCGCGCCCGGCGGTGGCCTCGGGAGACCTCAAGGGCCTCCCGCTGCCGGCGCTGCTGGTCTCGATGTACCGGCTGCGTCGCAACGGCGTGCTGGTGGTGGCCTACCGGGACCTGACCCGGCGCGTCTTCTTCGCGCGCGGTGGCGCGGTGAACTACGACTCCAGCGCTCGGCAGGATGCGCTGCCCAATTACCTGCTGCAGCGTCAGGTGGTCACCGAGGCGCAGGCCGAGCGGGTGGTGCAGGCGCTGGGCTCGGGCCTGCGCATTGGCTCCGCGCTGGCCGAGGCGGGTGTGGAGGCGGCGGGCGAGGAGTTGCTGCAACTGCTGCGTGACTACACGAGCGACCGGCTGGCCCAGGTCATCGCCATGCGCGAGGGCCGCTACGCCTTCTACCCTGGCGAGGAGTTCCAGTCCGAGGTGGCCACGGTGGAGATTCCTGCGCTGGCGCCCATCCTCGATGGAGCCCGGCGCAGCATTCCCCTCAAGCTGATGGCCGCGCCGCTGCGCTCGCACCAGTCGGAGTTCCCGGTGCGCACGCCCGAGTTCGGCAAGGACCTGGGCGCGCTGGGGCTGGACACGGATGACCTGAAGATCGCCATGCAGGTGAACGGGCGCATCTCGCTGCGCGACCTGCTGGCGCACGGCCGGGGGGACTTGCAGCGCGGGTACTCGCTGCTGTGGTTCCTCAAGCTGGCGGGCTGCATGAGCTTCTCCCCGACGCCCGTGGCGAGCGGGCCCGGCGAGGCGGTGGCCGTGCCGGAGTCCATCGCGCCGCGCAAGCGCAAGCCGCTGCCGGCGGAGACGGAGGCCAGCCTGCGGGACGGCGCGGTGAAGATCATCACCAGCAGCTACTTCCGGTGCCTGGGGCTGGACATCGCCGCGGACTCCGAGGCGGTGGAGCGGGCCTGGCACGAGCTGGCCATGCGCTACCACTCGGACACCTACGCCGAGTACGACACCTCGGAGATGAAGGACCTGCTGGACTCGGTGCAGGACAAGCTGTCGGCGGCCTACCGGGTGCTGTCGGTGGCGGAGAAGCGCAAGGCGTACCTGCAGTACCTCATGTCGCGCATGGACGTGGGGCGCTCCACCTCGGTGAACGTGGACGCGGAGATCATCCTCCGGCGTGGGGAGGCGGCGCTCAAGCGCAAGCAGTACCGCTCGGCGCTCATCCACTTCGAGGAGGCGGTGACGCTCAACCCGCAGGAGCCCGAGTACTACTCGTACCTGGCGTGGGCCACGTTCCTGGCCGGCACGGGGCCGAAGGAAGACCGGGCCAAGGCCGCGCAGAAGGTGCTGCGCAAGGCGCTCTCGCTCAACCCGTACCTGGAGCGGGCGCTCATCATCTCGGCCATCATCGACAGCGAGATGGAGGACGCGTCCGGGGCGCGCAAGAAGCTGTTGAAGGTGCTCGAGCTCAACCCCAACTCCCAGCTCGCGAAGGCCGCGCTGCGCAAAGTAGGTCGGTGATGCGGAAGGTGTTGTGGAGGTTGCTGGGTTACGCCCGGCCGCACGTGGGCCTGCTGATGGCGGCCTTCGCGTGCATGGTGGTGCTGGGGCTGGCCACGGGCGCGTACGCGTACCTCATGGGGCCGGCGCTGCGCTTCCTGCTGTCGGGTGGCACGGAGGGCTTCGGGGGCGCGCAGCCGGTGCCGTGGCTGGCGAACCTCCCCCGCGAGGCCGCGCTCTGGGGCTTCCCGGTGGTGGTGCTGACGGTGGGCGTGGTGAAGGGCGTGGGGTACCTCGGCCAGTTCTACTTCATGGGCTTCTTCGCCCAGAAGGTGGCGGCGGACGTGAGGCGGGAGCTCTTCGTGCGCCTCTCCTCGCTGTCACCCGCGCAGCTGGCGCGCGAGCGGATGGGAGACCTGCTCAGCCGCTTCTCCTCGGACATCCAGGCCGTGGAGGTGGCGGCCATGTACACGGTGGGCTCCTACCTCCGGGACTCGCTGCAGGTGGTGGTGCTGTCGGGGGTGGCGCTGTCCATCAGCCCGCTGCTGGGCGGGTTGATGCTGTGCGTGCTGCCACTGGCGGCACTGCCGGCCTCGCGGCTGACGCGCAAGGCACTGCGAGGCACGCGCGAGGGCCAGGTGCAGCTCGGCCAGCTCGCGGGGCAACTCCAGGAGGGGCTGGGCGGCCTGCGCACCATCCAGGCCTTTAACGGGCAGTCGGCGGAGCTGGCGCGCTTCTCGGCGCACGCGAGGGCCCACGAGGAGGCCCTGGTGCGGGCCGCGTGGGCGCGAGGCGGAGTGCCCGGGTTGATGGAGGTGCTGGCGGCCGCGGCGCTGGCGGGAGCGCTGGCGTACACGGCGGCCACACAGGCGATGGAGCCGGCGGCCCTGCTGTCGTTCCTCACCGCGGTGATCCTCGTGTACCAACCCGTGAAGGACCTGGGCCGGGTGACGCAGTTCGCGATGCAGGCGGGCGCGGCGGGAGAGCGGCTCTTCGCGCTGTTGGACCTTCGGCACCCGGTGGAGGACGCGCCAGGGGCCACCGAGGCGCCGGTGCCGACGCGGGCCATTGGAGTGGAGGGCGTGCGCTTCTCCTACGGGGAGCGGCGGGCGCTGGACGGGCTGACGCTGGAGCTGCCGGTGGGGAAGGTGGTGGCGCTGGTGGGGCCGAGCGGCGGAGGCAAGAGCACGCTCACCAACCTGCTGCTGCGCTTCGAGCGCCCCCAGGAGGGCCGCCTCCTCTTCGACGGGGTGGACCTGGACGGCTACACGGCGGCGAGCGTGCGGGCGAAGTTCGCGCTGGTGACGCAGGAGCCACTGCTCTTCTCGGGCAGTGTGCTGGACAACCTGCGCTATGCGCGGCCGGAGGCCACTCGCGAGGAGGTGGAGGCGGCGGCGCGGGTGGCGAACGCGGATGGCTTCATCCGGGCGCTGCCCGAGGGCTATGACACCCGGGTGGGCGAGCGCGGCGTGAAGTTGAGCGGTGGCCAGCGGCAGCGGCTGTGCATCGCACGGGCGGTGCTGTCTCGGGCGCCGGTGCTGGTGCTGGACGAGGCCACGAGCAGCCTGGATCCGGAGAGCGAGCGCGAGGTACAGGCGGCGCTCGCGGCGGTGCTGCCGGGGCGGACGGCGCTGGTGATCGCCCACCGGCTGTCGACGGTGGTGGAGGCGGATCTCATCTGCGTGTTGGAGGCGGGGCGGGTGGTGGAGCAGGGGAGCCACGCGGAGCTGTTGAAGGCGGGAGGCCGCTACGCGGCGCTGTGGGCGCTGCAGACGTCGGGCCCGGAGCGGGGAGCTGCGTGAAGCCGTCGGTGTGGGTGGGGAAGCTGCTCCGGGCGCTGCTGGGGCTGGTGCTGTTGCTGCTGGGAGTGGCCGGGTTCTTCACCCTGGCGGCCACCTTCGCCGAGTACCCGGTAGTGGCACCGCATACGGAGTCACCCGGGTGGCTGCGCGGGGCC
>NZ_DASVSO010000625.1:0-3698 GCF_036388035.1 Archangium sp. | reverse complement strand
ACGGTGTACCAGAAGCTGGGGCGGCTCCAGGACGCCATCACCGAGTACAGCGCGGCGCTGGAGAGGGACCCCCGCAACCCGGTGGCGCTGACGAACCGGGGCGAGCTGTACCTGCGGCAGGGCAACCGGCAGGGCTTCACGGACATCGCGAACGCGGTGGAGGCGGACCCGAGCGGGGAGACGTCGGCTGGACGACGGGCCAAGGCGCTGGTGAAGGCCATCGCGCTGGCGGCGGTCGAGAAGATGAAGACGGAGCAGGCCCGGGCGTAGTAGCGGGGGGCCTGTGGTAGCCGCCGGGCCGCGGAGAGGGGACTGTCGGGGGCGACAGGCGGACTGGCGGGGGCGTCGGCGGGTGGGCCTTTCATGGGGGCCTGCCCGCCGACACTCTTTTTGCTGGGGAGGCGGGGCTCCGGCTACCAGAACAGGGCCCGGGTGGCGTGCACCTGCCAGCGTGCGTGCTGTGCCAGCCCGTCCACCTCCTCGGGCGAGAGCTTCTGGAAGTGGGTGCCGATGGTGTTGAGCTGTCGAGCCCGGTCCCTTCCTCCGAGCGTCTTGTAGAGCTCCACGGCCTTGCCGAGGTCCACCCCGAGACTCGCGAGCCGCTCCTGGAGGGCCTCTGGCTCCTTCGGAGTCGGCGGAACCCTCTGGCCCGGGTGAGCCGCTTGCCAGAGCTCGCACCACCGCCAGCGAGGGAGCAGGGTGAGCAGTGTCTCCAGATCCTGGTTCACCCGGAGGAAGAGCAGCTTGCGCCGGGGCCTCATGTGCCTGTCCGCGAGGAAGGCCCGCATGCCCTCATCCAGCGGAGTCTCGGTGCTTCCCTCGCGCATGCGGCTGGCCATCCAGGAGATTTCCAGCTCCCGGAGCGTCAGCTCCCGCATGGAGCGGTTCTGCTTGCTGTTCATGAGCGTGCTGATCCGCACGAGGTGCGGTGCGCTGAACAGCACCATGAGGAAGGCCTTCACCGGGTCGACGAGGTCCCCAGGGGTCCAGGTGCTCTCCTGGGTGCCGGCGTCGCTGATGATGAGATTCCACGCGCCAAAGCGTCTGGATTTCAGCAGGGTCTGCACACCCAGGTTCTCGAGCAGGCCGCCATCCGACAGGGCCAGGGTGCGGTGGGAGTGAAGCCTCTCGGCGAAGGCCGCGTTTCCCAGGTCTCGCTTCCGCGAGAGGAACAGCGGGGGCAGGCCGATGGGAAAGGCCGCGGAGGCGGTGGCGGCCAGCTTGAGGGGAAAGTCAGGCAGAGGCACCGTGCGGCGCCTGTGGGTGTCATCGGCGAAGACATCCGCTGTCGCGAAGCCCTCCCGGCTGAACTTTCCCACCTGGGCGTGATTGAGCACGGTGGTGTTGATGCAGAGCCGGGGATGCTCCGGGAGCTGCTTCAGGTTGAGCCCTCGGAAGAAGAGGCGGTCGAAGGTCTCGGCGAGCACGTTGGTGCGCGTGTGACGGGGCAGCAGCAGCTTCGCCAACTGGAGTGGGTTCAGCGAGCGAAGGACGAAGCCCTTGCACAGCTCCACCTTCATGTTCGCGAGGAACCGCTCTTCCTGCTCGGCGTTCGCCTTCGCCGCCATCCACGCGGCCGCGAAGATGGAGCCGCCGGAGACGGTGGAGACCACCTCCACCCCGGGGAGGAGCCCGAGCTCCATCAGCCCCTGGAGGGTGCCCCGGTGGAAGGCCGCCGCTCGGGAACCCCCTCCCGAGAGCGCCAGCCCGAGCTCGGCCAGGTGCGGCGCGGGGGCCGTGGCCGATGACGCCCCGGCCCCCATGACAGTGGGGGCGGGGAGTGGAGAACCGCTCATGCCTCCTGTCGAGTCTTGCTGCGCGGCCATGCGCACCTCTCTTTCTGAGATGGCTGGCCCGGCGCTGGGCCGCCACCGTCGTGACGACGCAAGCATCGGGTCCTTGCTCGGGGGCGACGGCCGGGTCTGTATGTCGTGGTCCGGCCCGTGATGGAACCGCCAGGTCACCCGCCGCCTGGCGCGCCCGGATGTCTGGGTATCAAGCATCCGTGAGGGAGGTGCCCTTGCGCCCTGGGTCGTCACGAACAGCGTGCGGACCTTCTATCTGGATGGGGCGTCGCGCGCGGCGTCGCATGCGGGCAGTGCCGCGCAGCTGACGTGACCGGAACCACCCCGGGAGGGATGATCATGAACGACCAGGTGCGCAAGGGGAACGCAACGCGCATGAGGGCGAAGCGACGGAGCGGCGGCGTGTCGCCTGACGCTCGGAGGGAGGAGCCCCGATGACGCCGTCGATGCGCGAGCCGCAGAAATCGCGGGCGGCAGGGGTGGATGCGCTCTGGGCGCGAGACGCGCTGTCGAGTTGGCGCCGGGGGCTTGCGACGAGCAAGAAGGCGCGGCAGGGCTCATCGAAGTCCACCAAGGCCCGCAAGCCGGCTCTGAGCCTCGAGCCCGTCACCTGGCTGACTCGCATCAACATGAGCTTCGAGCAGGGCGCGAGCGGACTGGCCCTCAAGCAGTTGGGGCAGGCCCGCAGGGAGTTGTCGTCCGGGCGGTTCCCCGACCTCGTCAAGAACCTCCTGAGGCGACTCCGCAAGAAGAAGAAGTACCTGGAGGCGGCGACGGTGACGGAGGCGGTGAAGGTGTCGCCACTGGCCGAGAGGGGCGGTCAGCGGGTGGGCAGGAAGTCCGGTCCGGTTCCCATCCGGAAAGAGAGGGAGCTTCAAGACATGCTGAACAACGAGTTGAGGGTCTCCTCGCTGGAGGGAGGAATGAACGCGCGGGGGGAGCGTGAGCACATCTTCTTCCGCCGGCCCCTCCAGGTCTCGGTGGTATTCGTGGACCAGGGCTACGCGTGTGTGGTGCACGAGAGCGGGCTCGTGCCCCAGCTCGGCCTCACGCAAGAGGAGGCCGTGGACAAGGCGGTGTCCGTGCTCCGCAAGGAGGCGCTGCGTCTCCACCAGCGGATGACCCATACCCTGGCTCCTTCCGAGCGGCAGCTGAAGGAGCAACTGCTGGGCGTGGTGGATCTGGGCCGCTCCGGGTTGCTCCGTCCTCCTTCCAGCCAGGAGACGAAGCGGATTTTTGGTCAGGTGGGGCAGGACGCGGATGGGACGCCGCGCTTCTTCGCCCTGGGTTCCGCGGGCGACAGCTTCGCCATTCCCCAGGAGCTGCTCCCTGGCCTCGAGGTGGGCTGGTCGGGCTTCGCGCGGGTTCAGGCGGGCGAGTCAGGCGAGCCGATGGGACCGGTCCAGGCGCTGGAGCAGCCCGTGGAGCAATCGCTGGAGGACACCTGGAAGCAGTGGATGCAGCTGACCGGCCAGGGAGGGTGAGATGCGCAAGCTGGCCGTTTATTTCCTCGATGTGGGCCAGGGAGATTGCTCTGTCATCGTCCCGCCCCCCGCGCCTGCTGCCCCTGCTTCTCCAGAGGCCATTCCCGAGGATGCTCCCATCCTCGTCGACTGTGCGGATTCCTATGTGGCCGAGAGCTTCCTGAGCACCGTGCCTGCCCTGTCAGGGGTAGTCCTCTCCCATCTGGACCGGGATCACATTGGCGGGCTGCGCACGTTCCTCAAGAACTTCTTGAGCCGCGGAGGCCGGGTCGGGACCGTGTGGATCGTCCTGGATCGTCCCCTCCCTCATCCACGAGCGCATGGGCCGGAGAGGACGACACGGGTTGGTGGTGAGCGGCGGCGACAACTGCGGCGGGCTCACAGGGAGCGGGAGTCGCTGATTGGCGGC
>NZ_DASVSO010000624.1:0-14613 GCF_036388035.1 Archangium sp. | reverse complement strand
CCCACCCCTCCTACAAGCCAGCCGCCATGTCCTTCCGCACGCACCTCGAGTCGGTGGTCAACCAGGTAGACGGGGCCCTGGCCTGCAGCGTGATGGGTTTCGACGGCATCTCCGTGGAGACCCTTCAAAAGGAGGAGGCGGCCGACCTGGAGCTCAACGGCACCTGGGTGGAATACGCCAACCTGCTCGGGCAGCTCCGGCAGGCCGCCGAGGCCCTCAAGACCGGCGAGGTCCAGGAGGTCAGTGTCAACAGCGAGCGCGTGATGACGCTGATGCGCCTCGTCTCGCCGGAGTACTTCCTGATCCTGGCGCTCCGCACGGACGGTAACTACGGTAAGGGCCGATACGTCCTGCGGGTGATCGCCCCCAAGATTCGCGCCGAGCTGTAGCCTGCCGGGCGGAAGGCGCAGCGCGCCGCGCCTTTCCCCTTTGCAAGGGAGCGGCCCATCGGCTAGACACCCCGGACTTTTTCAAGCTGTCCGAAGGAGCCTGTCATGGCCGGTGTGATTGATACGTCCGAGTTCCGCAAGGGCATGAAGATCGAAGTCGACGGCGAGCCGTTCGAGATCGTCGAGTTCCAGCACGTCAAGCCTGGCAAGGGCTCCGCCTTCGTGCGCACGTCCATCCGCAGCCTGCTGTCCGGCCGCGTGCTCCAGCCGACCTTCAAGTCCGGCGACAAGGTGGGCAAGCCGGACATCGAAGAGAAGGACATGCAGTTCCTGTACGAGCAGGGCGGCGACTTCTACTTCATGGACACGCGCAACTACGAGCAGACGTTCATCAGCGCGGAAGTGCTCGGCGACTCGAAGAACTTCCTGAAGGAGAACATCAACGCGGCCATCCTGTTCTACAACGGCAAGGCCATTGGTGTGACCCTGCCGAACTCGGTGGACCTGAAGGTGACGAAGTGCGATCCGGGCGTGCGTGGCGACACGGTGTCCGGCGCGCTCAAGCCGGCCATCCTGGAGACGGGCTACAGCGTCAACGTGCCGCTCTTCATCAACGAGGGTGACGTCCTCAAGATCGACACGCGCGATGGCAAGTACCTCACGCGCGTGGCCACTGGCGGCTGAGAATCCACCGCGTTCAGGGAGGGGACGGAATTGGCAACCAAGCGCAAGGCAATCCGAACGGAGTCCGCGCCCGCCGCGCAGTCTGGTGGCGTCCGCGTGGAGGGCAACACCACCTCGCTGGACGTGGAGTCGCTCCGGCAGATCGTGGAGATCCTCGAGGCGTCCGAGGTGACGCGGCTGGTGTGGCAGCGCGGTGAGGAGCGGCTGTTCATCCGCCGCGGCCCCGTGCCCGTGCCCACCATCGTTCACGCGGCCCCGGTGACGCCTTCGGTGAGCCCTGCTCCGGTGATGGCCGCCGCCCCCGCCGCGGCTCCCGCCATGGCGGCTCCGGCTCCCGTCGCGGCCGCCGCGGCGGCGGAGCGGCCCGGTCACGCCGTCACCAGCCCGTTCGTGGGGACGTTCTACCGGACGCCCGCCCCGGACCAGCCCGCCTTCGTTGACGTGGGCTCGGTGGTGAAGAAGGGCCAGGTGCTCTGCATCATCGAAGCCATGAAGTTGATGAACGAGATCGAGGCCGACGTGGCGGGCAGGGTGGCTGAGATCCTCGTGGAGAACGGGCAGCCGGTCGAGTTCGGCCAGACCCTGTTCCGCATCGAGCCGGTCTGACATAGCGGGCGCTCGGGCGCCCCGCGGAGGCACGACATCGTGTTCAAGAAGGTGCTGATCGCCAACCGCGGGGAGATTGCCCTGCGGGTCATCCGCGCCTGCCGCGAGCTGGGCATCGCCACAGTGGCGGTGCACTCCACGGCGGACGCCAATGCGTTGCACGTGCGGTTCGCCGACGAGTCGGTGTGCATCGGCCCACCGCCCTCCAAGGAGAGCTACCTCAACATCCCCCAGCTGCTGTCCGCGGCGGAGATCACCCGCGCGGACGCCATCCACCCGGGCTACGGCTTCCTCTCGGAGAACTCCGAGTTCGCCAAGGTGTGCCGGGACTGCAAGATCCACTTCATCGGCCCCCGGCCGGAGATGATCTCGCTGATGGGCAACAAGGTCCGGGCGCGCAACGCGGCGCGCGAGGCGGGCCTGCCCCTGCTGCCCGGCAGCACCGGTACCGTGAAGGACGCCAAGGAGGCCGAGGGCTTCGCCCGGGAGATCGGCTTCCCCGTCATCCTCAAGGCGGCGGCCGGTGGTGGCGGCAAGGGAATGAAGATCGTCCGCGAGCCGAGCGCGCTGGCGCAGGCCTTCGCCACGGCGGCCGCCGAGGCGGTGGCCTCCTTTGGCAATGGCGACCTCTACATCGAGCGGTACGTGGAGAAGCCGCGCCACATCGAGATTCAGGTCGTCGCCGACGAGCACGGGCACATCATCCACCTGGGTGAGCGCGAGTGCTCGGTGCAGCGGCGTCACCAGAAGCTCATCGAGGAGAGCCCCTCGCCGGCGCTCACCCCGGAGCTGCGCCAGCAGATGGGCGAGGTCTCCATCCGCGCGATGCAGAAGCTCGGCTACAACAACGTGGGCACCATCGAGTACCTGCTCGACGAGAACGGGCGGTTCTACTTCATGGAGATGAACACCCGCATCCAGGTGGAGCACCCGGTGACCGAGCTCGTCACCGGCATCGACCTGGTGCGCGAGCAGATCAAGCTCTCCTCGGGCGAGCCGCTCACGCGCAAGCAGGAAGACATCCAGATGCGCGGCCACGCCATCGAGTGCCGCGTCAACGCCGAGGACCCCGTCACCTTCGCGCCCTGGCCGGGGAAGATCACCGCCTACAGCGCTCCCGGTGGTTATGGCGTCCGTGTGGACTCCAGTGCGTATGAGAACTACACGGTGCTGCCGTACTACGACAGCCTGCTCGCCAAGCTGATCGTCTACGCGGAGGACAGGCCCACGGCCATCCGCCGCATGCAGCGGGCGCTGGGGGAGTACGTGGTGCAGGGCATCCGCACCAACATCCCCTTCCACCGGGCGGCCATGGCGGAGGACGCCTTCGTCGAGGGCAACTACGACACCCGCTTCGTGGAGCGGCTGCTCGCCTCCGAGACGGGCTCCCACCGGCTGCGCAAGGCGATCGAAGAGACGCCGTAGGCTTGCCTGCCTGCTCCTCGCGCAACCCCCTGATCCTGCGGGGGGTTGTACCCGGTGGATTCCTTGACCCGTGAGGGAGGATTCCGCTAGCCTCGACTTTCCCTCGCAGTCTCTTTGAAGGAAGCAGAATCCCCAGACTTTCCGGGGGGTTCGCTCGGCAGGAAGCCCACGCTCGATGGACAAGAACAAGATCATCGAAGCCGCCGCCAAGCTCGTCGCGAAGGGCGCCTACGACAAGGCCATCAAGGAGTACCAGAAGGTACTGGAGGTCGACCCGAAGGATGGGCGCGTCCTGCAGAAGATGGGCGAGCTGTACCAGAAGAAGAACGACAACGTTCAGGCCGCCCACTACTTCACCAAGGTCGCCGAGGGCTACTCGAGCGACGGCTTCTTCCTCAAGGCCGTCGCGCTCTACAAGCAGGTCCTCAAGCTCAACCCCAACCTGCTCGAGGTCAACCTCAAGCTGGCGGAGCTCCATCAGCAGCTCGGACTGATGTCCGAGGCCATGGCGTATTTCCAGATCGTCGCCAACCACTACGAGCGGGCCGGCGACGTCAAGAACTCCCTGGATACGCTCAAGAAGATGGTGGATCTCGACCCCGACAACGTGGCGTCGAAGATCAAGCTCGCCGAGCTGTACGCGCGCGAGAACCTGCCGCGCGAGGCCACCGCCGAGTTCAAGAAGGCCGCCGAGTACCTCAAGCGCAACAACCGGATGGATGACTGGTTCCGCGTCGCGGAACGGCTCTCCACGTTGGATCCGGACAACGTCGCGCTCGCCAAGGACCTGGCCCAGCAGTACCTGTCGCGCGGAGATCAGAAGCGCGCGCTGGCCCGGCTGCAGGTGTGCTTCAAGGCGGATGGGCGTGACGTCGAGACGCTCAACATGCTGGCCCAGGCCTTCCACGGGCTCGGGCAGACCGCCAAGACCATCTCCGTCTACAAGGAGCTGGCCAAGGTCTACCAGGAGCGCGGTCGCAACCAGGACGCCAACAACATCTGGAACCGCGTGGCCGAGTTGGATCCGGCCGATGCGGAGCTGCAGGCCTACAAGGCCTCGGGCCCGTCCGCCGCCGCGCCTGCCCCGGCTCCCGTCGCGGCTCCGACTCCCGCTCCCGCTCCAACCCCCGCTGCCGCTCCGAAGCCGACCGCCGCCGCTCCCGTCGCCGCGGCGCCCGCGCCCACTCCGGCCCCTGCGCCGGCTGCGCCTGCTCCCGCGCCCGCCGCGGCCGCGGCCGGCAAGGACGCTGGCAAGGACCAGTTCTCCAAGCTGCTGACGGAGACGGACGTCTACGTCAAATACGGCCTGCACGATAAGGCGCTCGAGCACCTGCGGAAGATCTTCGCGGTGGATCCGGAGAACCTCGACGCGCACGAGAAGGCGTTCCACATCTACGTCGCCTCCGGGAACGCGGCCCAGGCCAGCGAGCAGCTCCTGAACGTGCTCCGGCTGTGCACGCGTCGCTCGGAGGTGCAGCGCGCCCAGCCGTACCTGGCCACCATCCTCCAGCAGAACCCCGGTCACCCCGAGGTGCCGGCGTTCCTCGCCGTACTGCAGTCGGATGAAGTGGCGCCCGTGACTGGCGCGCAGGTGGAGGCCGTCGGCGAGGACGCCATCCTCGTGGACTCCAACGACGATGAGATCGTCGTCGCCGACGCTCCGCCCGATGCCCTGGAGCACCCGCCCGGCGACGAGCTCGCGCTGGTCTCCGTGAGCGGCTCGGAGGACGTGCAGGACGAGATCGTCTCCGATGCGTTCGGCATGTCGGCGGACTCCTCCGACGACGGACTGGTGCTCGCGGACGAGCCGGGCGCGGTGGTGTCGGGGGAAGACGAGCCCCTGTTCGGCGTCGGCGACGAGCCCGAGGAAGCCACCACCGTCTTCGTGGAGCCGGTTGGCTCGGACGATACCGCCCTCGAGATGGCCGCCTCCGCGGAGGACGAGCCGCTGCTGGCGGACGACCCCGGTGCCGCGCTGGCGCTCGGTGACGAGGACGAGCCGCCCCCCACGCAGGTGGCGGCGCCCTCGGCGCAGCTCCTCCAGGATGCCTTCGCGGACGAGGCGGCCCTCGGCGAGGCGGACGACATGCCCACGCGGGTGTCGGCGCTCCCGCTCGAGGTAGACCCGTTCGACGCCGAGCAGACGTCGTTCGACGCCGCAGGGCTGCCCCCCGAGGACGAGGGCACTCCGGTGGACTCGCCGGCGCTCGCCTCCTACGAGTTCGACGAGCCCGAACCCGCGCCCGTTCCCGCTCCCAAGCCCGCGGCGGCGGTGGTGCCCAAGGCGCAGCCTCAGGCCGCCGCGCCTGTCGCCAAGGCGCAGCCCCAGGCCACCGCGCCCGTCGCCAAGGCGCAGCCCGCTCCCAAGCCCCAGCCCGCGCCCGTTGTCGAGGAGCCGCAGGAGGAGCCGGCTGGCGAGGAGTGCGACGAAGCCAGCTTCTTCATCGATCAGGGCCTCTTCGAGGAGGCGCGGGAGATCCTCGAGACGGTGATGATCGCCTTCCCGGGTCACGCGCGCGCCGAGGAGTTGATGGCTCGGCTCGAGGCGGCCGAGTCCGGTGGCGCCTCGACGACCGAGGAGACCGAGGCGGCCGAGGTGTCCGTGCCCGCGGTGCCCGCCCTCGGCGAGTCCCCCGCCGAGCGCGACGCGTTCGATTTGGCGGCGGAGCTGGCCGGAGAGTTCGGCGACCTGGGCGGCGAGCCGCCCGCCGCGGCGCCCATGGCGGAAGAGGACTTCCAGTACTCGGTGGAGGAGGTCTTCGCCGAGTTCAAGAAGGGCCTCGCCAAGGTGGTCAAGCCCGAGGACGTGGACACCCACTACGACCTGGGCATCGCCTACCGCGAGATGGGCCTCATCGACGACGCCCTCAACGAGTTCAACGTGGCCCGCGAGGGCTGCATGGGCAAGAAGCGTGAGGTGGACTGCCTCACGATGATCGGCCTGCTGCAGGCCCAGAAGGGCGATGCCGCCGCGTCGGTGCAGACCTTCAAGGAGGCGCTCGCCACCGAGCACGCCACCGGCGAGGTGGCCAAGGCGATCGGCTTCGAGCTGGGTCTGGCCTACGAGGCCCTCGGCGAGGCGGGCAAGGCCCTCTTCCACTACCAGCGCGTGGCCGCGCTCGATCCGAAGTTCCGCGACGTCTCCGGCCACGTGGCGCGGCTGTCCGCCACCACGACGCCGGTGACGGATCCGCTGCCCGCCGCCCCTCGGGCCCCCGCTGGGGCTGCCCCGGCGGCCGGTGCCCGCATGCCCGTTCCCGCTGCCCCGCCCGCCGCAGCGGGCACCGCCAAGCCGCGTAAGGTAGGCTACGTCTAGCGCTGTCCGAGGTCCGCCGAGCCCATGACCTACCTCGATTACTTCGAGCTCACCCAGGAGCCTTTCTCCAACGCCCCGGTGAGCCGTTTCTATTACAACTCGGCCCAGCACTCCCAGGCGCTGACCCGGCTCATGCACGCCGTCAGCTACATGAAGGGCCTGTCCATCCTGATTGGTGACATCGGGGCGGGCAAGACGACGCTGGCGCGCCGCATGCTCGACTCGCTGCCCGAGTCCGAGTACGAGGCCGCGCTGCTCGTCATCATCCACTCGGGCATCACCGCCAACTGGCTGCTGCGCCGCATCGCCCTTCAGCTCGGCGTGGAGAACCCCGCCCAGGAGAAGCTGGCCCTGCTGTCCCAGCTCTACCAGCGGCTGCTGCAAATCTACGAGTCCGGCAAGAAGGCCGTCGTCCTCATCGACGAGGCCCAGATGCTCGAGACGCGCGAGCTGATGGAGGAGTTCCGGGGCCTGCTGAACCTGGAGGTCCCCGAGCGCAAGCTCATCTCCTTCGTCTTCTTCGGCCTGCCGGACATCGAGCGCAACCTCAAGCTGGACCCGCCGCTCGCCCAGCGCGTGGCGCTCCGCTACAAGCTCGAGCCCTTCACCGCCGAGTCCACCGAGGCCTACATCAAGCACCGCCTCCGGCTGGCGAGCTGCCCGCGCATGCCCTTCACCCCCGAGGCCTTGCTGGCCGTCCACCAGCGCTCGGGCGGCACCCCGCGCGTCATCAACAGCATCTGCGACAACGCCCTCTTCGAGACCTTCCTGGCCCGCGAGCAGACCATCAGCGACAAGCTGATTCATCGCATCGCGGACAACCTGGGCCTCCAGGGCTCGTCGTTGCCCGAGAGTCCACAGAAGCCCGTCCTGGCCGCCAGCTCAGGCAGTCGAGCAGGCAGCACCTCGAAGGTGGATCTCGCGGAGATCGACCGCTACCTCGAGGGACTCGGTAAGCTGTAGCCGTTTTGGCCCTTCGCAACAGGCAGCAGGGGGCGCGCAAGGCGCCGCTGTGGCTCATCGTCCTCACGCTCGTGATGGGGACGGTGATGGCCCTGCGTACGCGCACCGTCTGGGATGGCCTGTGCACCCAGGCCCGACGCCAGCTCCCCACGCTGCTCGGGCTGGAGGTGGGCATCGGCCAGTGCGAGGTGGATCCGCTCGGCCAGCGGCTCATCCTGCGCGGCGTGTCCGCCTTCGAGAAGGGCGCGGACACCCCGGTGTTCGCCGCGGACTCGGCCGAAGTGCAGCTCGGCCTGCCCAACCCCATCTCCGGCACGGTGGCCATCGACCTGGTGCGCGTCCACCGGCCGCGCCTCTCGTTGGACCTGTCGCGTCCCAGGCCGCCCAAGGCCCCGGACCAGGAGGGCGTGTGTCCGCTGGTGCCGCTGCGGCGGCTGCGCCTGTCGCGGCTCGTCATCACCGGCGCGGAGCTGCGGGTGCTGCTGCCCGGCGGCCGGCAGGTGGAGCTGTCCGAGCTGGACGTCGGCCTGCGCGAGCGCTGGGGCGAGGAGGAGTTCGAGGTGGAGGCCCGGCGCGGCCTCGTGCGCCTGGACCCGGAACACGAGCTCGCGCTCGGGCGGCTGGCGCTCTCGGGCGGGCTGGACGTGGACGAGGAGCTGCTGGAGCTCGACCGCGCCGAGGTGGGGCTGGAAGACGTCACGGTGAACATCTCCGGCCGCGTGGAGCAGCTCTGTGACCCCGTGCTCGCGTTGGACGCGCAGGTATTCCTGCCGCTGCGGACGCTGTCGCAGGCGGGGCTGCTGCCGAAGGCCGCGAAGGGGCACCTCTGGTCCCGCCTCACGGTGAATGGCCGACCGGCGGCGCCCAGTGTGTCCCTGGAGCTGTCCGGCAGCGGGCTCGCCTATGGGAAGTACACCCCGGGCTCGCTCACGGCCCGGCTGGCGTACGCGGGAGACCAGGTGACGGTGGAGGAGCTCACGCTTCCCATCGGCTCCGGGGACGCACGCATCACCGGCACCATCGGGCTCAGCAAGGAGCTGCCGGTGTCGGTGGACGTGGAGACGCGCGAGGCGTCTTTCGGCCGCATCCTGGAGAAGGCCGGCCTGACGGGCTCCTGGGTGGAGTTCCCGGCCAGCGCGAAGGTCCACCTGTCCGGCACGCTGCTGCCCAGTCCCAACCTGTCGGGCGAGCTGGACCTGCGCCATGGCCGCTTCGTGCTCGCCACGCGCGCCTTCGATGCGCCCGCGGACACCGGGCGCACGCTCCTCACCTACGAGCGGGGCCGCGTGCGCTCCCAGGTGTCGCTGCTGGGCGACCGCGTCACCTTCAATGGCATCGACCTGGAGTCGGGCCGCTCGCACCTCACCGGCGACGTGACGCTCTTCTATGACTCGCAGAAGGGCCTCCTGGTGAATACCCACGGCGACGTGGATCTCTCCGACTTCGGCCACATCGCGCAGCTCCCGTGGGCCGGGCGCGGCGCGGCGAGCGCCACCGTCGAGGGGCCGTACTCGGACGTGAAGATCGGCGCGAACCTGTCGCTGCGCGACTTCGAGTTTTGGGGCTTCAACCTGGGCGTGATGCAGGGGAAGGTGACGTACCAGGACAAGGTGCTGAACTTCCCCAACATCTCGGGACAGAAGGGGCGCACGCAGTACTTCGGCAACGCGGCGCTCACCTTCGGGCGCTCACTGCACGCGCGGGCCGAGGTGGAGGTGCCGCGCGGGCGTACCGAGGATCTGATCGACCTCATCGCCGGGCTCAGCTCCACTATCTCCGTCATGCAGGGGCCGCTGGTGGGCGAGGCCTCGGGCCGGGTGGAGATCGACAGCCCGATAGACCAGTTCGCGGGCCTGGTGGCCTTGGACTTCAAGGACACCACGTACTACGGGCGGCGCATGGGCAACGGCTCGGCCCGGCTGCGCTTCGACGACGGCGAGGCCATGGTGCTGGAGCGCTCGACGCTGGAGGGGCCGCTGGGCCGCACCTGGGTCGAGGGCTCCTTCTTCTTCTCCGGGCCCGACAAGGGCAAGCTGGACTACCGCTTTGGCGGCGAGAACCTGGCCCTGGAGGAGCTCGTCGGCCCCGAGACGGCCAGGCGCCTGGAGGTGCAGGGCACGCTCGCCCTGGAGGGCGCGGTGGAGGGCACCACGGACCTGCCGGTGACGACGGCCCGGGTGTGGGGCCCGCAGGTGACGTTCGCCAAGCGCAACCTGGGCAACATGGGCCTCGAGGCGCGTCTGGAGGGGCGCGAGCTGATGGTGGCCGGCCGTCCCTCCCGCGACACGAGCGGTATCCTCAAGATGCGCGTGCGCGAGCCGTACCCCTTCGACGCGGCGGTGACGCTGGAGCTGCCGGAAATCCGCCCGCTGCTGCCCGCCAATGCCTTCACGCGGGACCTGTCCGGCTCGGTCAAGGCGGTGGTGATGGCGCAGGGCGCGCTGCGCAACGTGCAGGGCATCCAGATGAACGCCACCGTGGAGCGGCTCACCTTGTCTCATGGGGTGTTCTCCGGAGCGAACGACGGCCCCATCGAGCTGAGCTACGCGAACGGGCGGCTGGAGATTCCCTCCTTCCTCTTCCGCGGGCCGGACACCCAGCTGTCCGCGGCCGGCTGGGTGGGCTTCGATGAGCTCGAGCTCTTCCTGGGCGGTGTCATGCACCTGAGCGTGCTCGAGTCCCTCTCGCCCATGCTGGTGCGCACCGGTGGCCGGGTGGAGCTCAACGCCGTGGCCAGCGGCAGCCCGAGCAAGCCGACCCTGGTGGGCACGGCCGACATCCTCGACGCCAAGCTGTCCATGAGGGACCAGCCGCTGGCGGTGCGGGGCGTGTCCGGACGGGTGGAGTTCACCGAGCAGCGCATCCTCCTGGAGTCTCTGCAGGGCCAGCTCAACGAGGGCCGCATGCAGGCCAGCGGCGACGTGCGGTTGGACAAGTTCCAGCCCTCCGAGGTGACGCTGAACGTCTCCCTCACCGACGTGGCCACGCGCTTCCACGAGGACCTGCCCTTCAACACCACCGGGCAGCTCTGGCTCACCGGCACCCCGGACGCGCTGCGGCTGGGCGGCGCGCTCGACATCCGCAACCTGCGCTACCGCCGCGGCCTGGAGCTGGACGACATCCTCAAGCGGCTCGCCCGGCGCAGCGTGCTGTCCACCCCCACGGAGAAGCCTCGCGAGTACCTCACCTTCGATGTCGGCATGCACCTGGGGGATGTGCGCGTGGACAACAACCTGGCCCGCGCGCGGCTGCTCGGGTCGCTGCGGCTCACCGGCACCAACGCGCGCCCGGGCGTGGTCGGCACCCTGGAGACGGAGGAGGGCAGTCAGGCCTTCTTCCGCAACAACCAGTTCACCGTCAGCCGCGGGCAGATCGTCTTCCAGGATCGCTTCGGCATCGACCCGGTGTTCGACCTGCGCGCCCAGGCCCAGGTGCGCGAGTACCAGGTGCAACTGCACGCGTTCGGCCGCCCGGCCGCTCCCCAGGTGCTCCTCACCTCGGAGCCGGCCCTGCCCGAGGGCGATGTGGTCTCGCTCCTCACGCTGGGTCTCACCAGCACGGACAAGGACACGGCCGCCACCGCCAGCGCGGGTCTGGCCGCCGAGGCCTTCTTCAACATCTCCGGGCTGGACCGGCAGGTGCAGCGCTTCATCCCCAACAACCCGCTCCTCAAGGATCTGTCCCTGCAGATCTCCACCACCTACAACGACGCCACCCAGCAGGCGGAGCCGACTGCTCGGTTGGAGTCGAAGTTCCTCACGGAGCAGCTTAAGATTGGCGTGACGCAGCCCGTCAGCGGGCGAGGGACTCGCGCGCGTGCCGAGTACCATTTCGACAACCGCCTCTCCGCTCAGGCCCAGTGGGACAACGAGAACAGCAACGCCTTCGGCATCGGCAACCTCGGACTCGAGCTCAAGTTGAGCTGGGAGTCCGAGTAGCGCTCGCGCTCGGCCTGCTGCTGGCGTGCTCCGCGGCGGCGCAGGCGGAGAAGAAGGTGGAGCCGGCGAAGTCCGTCGAGTCGGCGAGGGTTCCGGTGCAGCCCGAGGCGCCCGTGCTCCCGGCCGCTCCCGAGGTGGTGGGCGTGGAGCTGCACCTGCCCGCGGACGTGGACTCGGCGGGGCTCTCCGAGCTGGTGGCGGTGCGCAAGGGACAGGCGCTGTCGGCCCGCGCCGTGCGGCGCTCGGTGGAGCGGCTGTGGGCCAGCGGGCGCTTCTCCGACGTCGTGGTGCGCGCGGTGGACGTGCCCGGCGGCGTGCGCGTGGTCTTCGAGCTCACCCCCATGCATCCCATCCTCCGGCTCTCCGTGGAGGGCAACGTCGTCCTGAAGGACTCCGCCCTGATGGAGGTGCTGCGCACGCACGGCATCGCCGTGGGCCAGCGGCTCGACGAGGACGCGCTGCGAGCGGCGCGGGAGGGCCTGTCGCGGGAGTACGGAAGCCAGGGCTACAACGAGGCGCGGGCAGAGGTGACACGCGAGCCGGTGCCCGGTGGCGTGGCGCTGGTGTTCACCCTCTTCGAGGGCAAGCCCACGCGGGTGGCGGCCGTCACGGTGTCGGGCAACCCCGGGCTCCCGCTGTCCGAGCTGCTCGACACGCTGGGCCTGAAGGTGGGCGGCGTGCTGGACCGTGGAGGCCTGGACTCCGGCCTGGAGCGGCTGCGGATGTTGCTGCGCGAGCGGGGCTACTGGCGCGCCACCGTGGGCCCGCCCTCGCTTCCGGCGGAGGGGGAGGGGACGGGAGATGCGGCGACGGTGGTGGTGCCCGTCTCCGCCGGGCCTCGCTTCACCCTCCGCTTCCATGGCAACCACCACTTCGCGGACACCCTGCTGGCGCGCGTGGTCACCTTCGATGGCTCGGAGCCGCTGGACGCCTCGACGGTGGGCCGGCTGACGCGGCGGTTGGAGTCCTTCTACCGCTACCGGGGGTTCCACGACGTCCACGTGGAGCCGCGCGAGGTGCACCGTCCGGATGGGGAGGAGGCGGTGCTCGCCTTCGACATCGAGGAGGGCCATCCGCTGCGGGTGGGGCGGGTGGTCTTCCGGGGCAACACGCTGCTCTCCGACGAGGTGCTGCGCGAGATGCTCACCGAGAGCCTCCGCGCCAACGAGCCTCAGCCCTCCGGCCCCGCGCGCCTCCTGGATGACCCGACGGAGCAGGCGGGACGCGGCCGCCGCCGCAAGGGCCCTCCCGACTGGGTGCATGACCCGGCCACCGTCTTCGTGGACGAGGCCTACCGGGATGCGGCGGAGGCGATGACGGAGGCCTACCGCGAGCGGGGCTTCCTTCAGGCGCAGGTGAGCTTCACCCGGCTGTGGGTGAACCAGGCGCGGCGCAGGGCGGTGGCCTGGTTCAAGGTGGAGGAGGGCACGCAGATGCGGGTGTCCGAGGTGCGCCTCGAGGGAGGCCCGCAGGGCTTCGACGGCCAGCGGCTGGTGCCGGTGAAGCCGGGCGAGCCGATGAGCCTCGACGCGGTGGAGCGGGGGCAGCAGGCGCTCGTCGCGGAGCTGGCGCGCCTGGGCTACCTCTTCGCGCGCGGGGACGTGGACCCGAAGCCGACGGGCAACGACGTGAGCGTCCTCTACCGGCTGGAGCCAGGGCCCCGCGTGACGGTGGGCCGCGTCCTCATCCGAGGGGCGACGCGGACCAACGAGGAGGTGGTGCGCGCGACGATCCGCCTCAAGGAGGACGAGGTGTTGGACCCCGAGAAGATGTTCGAGAGCCAGCGCCGCCTGGCGCTCCTCAACATCTTCCGGCAGGTGACGGTGCGGCTGGAGAAGCCGGACGTGCCGGAGGCCAGCAAGGACGTGGTGGTGGAGGTGCGCGAGCGCCCGCGTCTGGAGGGCGAGGTCGCTGGCGGCTACTTCCTGGCCGAAGGTCCGCGCGTGGTGGCGGACACGACCTGGTCGAACATCGACGGGCGTGGCCTCAACCTGTCGGGCCGGTTGAAGGTCAACTACGCGGGCGCGAACGCGACGGCGCTGGAGAAGTTCATCGACTGCAAGCGGGTGAGCGACTCGGGGCTGCCGCCGCCGGCGGAGTGCCTGGAGACGCAGTCCTGGCTGAACGACTTCGGTGGGCGCCTGGTGCTGTCGGCGGTGCAGCCGCGGCTCTACGGCCTGTTGCCGGCGGAGGTGGGCGCCCGCTTCGACCTGGTGGGCGAGCGCGTGCACCGGCCCTCGTACCTCTCCAGCCGGCTGGCGGCGATGGCGGGCCTGGACTGGTCCGCGACGCGCTGGCTGAACTTCACCCTCCAGTACGAGCTGGAGGGCAACCTGATGGAGGTGGGCTCCCGCACGCTCACCACGCCGAGCCGCGCGGACCAGGAGCGGCTGCGCTTCCCCTTCGGCTTCTTCTTCATGCACTCGCTGCGCTCGTCGGCCTCGGTGGACCTGCGGGATGACCCGGTCAACCCGCGCAAGGGCCTGGTGGTGGCCACCACCGCCGAGCTGATGCGGGACATCCGCTCCTCGCCGCTCAACAGCGTGGGCGAGCCGGTGGCGGCCCAGCCCATCAACGGGTTGAAGCTCTCGGGCAATGTGAGCATGTACGCGCCGCTGCCCGCGCGGGCGGTGCTGGCGCTGTCGGTGCGCGCGGGCACCATCGTGCCGCTGGAGGACTTCGCCTGGGTCATCGGCCCCAAGCGCTTCTACCTGGGCGGCTCCAGCAGCCTGCGGGGCTTCCGGGAGGACGGCCTGCTCGCGGAGGACCGGCGCACGGAGTTGCGGCGGCAGGTGGCCGACTGCCGCTCGCTCATCCACCCGTCGGGGTGCGGCGCGGACCTGCTGGCCATCCTCGGCGGCCAGTCACCCACCAGCGAAGGAGGACAGCTCCTCACCCTGGCGAAGGGCGAGGTGCGCATTCCCGTGCGCTCCTCGTTCGACGTGGGCCTCTTCCTGGAGGCGGGCAACCTCTGGCTGGACCGGGCGCAGTTCAACCTCTCGGCGCTCCGCTACACGACGGGCGCGGGGTTGCGCTACCAGACGCCGGTGGGCCCGCTGGCCCTGGACTTCGGCGTGAACCTGGACCCCGACCAGACGCTCAACGAGCCGGGGTTCCAGCTGCACTTCAGCATCGGCACCTTCTGACCCCGGCGCTGTGGGGCGGGGGCGTCAGCGGCGGACCGGCGCGGTCTCGACCCGCGGCCTCGCTCGCGTATGCCAGGCCTGCGCGCCGAACGTCCCCGCCAGGACGCTCAGCACGATTCCCGCCGTCAGGAACGCTCCCCCCAGGC
>NZ_DASVSO010000623.1:0-2581 GCF_036388035.1 Archangium sp. | reverse complement strand
AAGTTGAGCATCGGGCTGGGCCAGATGGCCTGGATGATGCTGGCGATGACCACGCCGATGAGGCCCATGAAGAGGAAGGTGGCCATGCCACTCAGGTTCTTCTTGGTGACCATCCCGAAGACGGTCATCGCTCCGAAGGTGCCCGCGGTCAGCAGGAACGCGTTGGCGAGAGAGCCCCGCGTGTACACGTAGAAGAGCACCGAGAAGGTGAGCCCGGTGAGCACCGAGTAGGCGAGGAAGAGGAGCGAGGCCACCGCGCCGGAGAGGCGGGTCGCCAGCGCCGACAGGGCGACCACCAGGCCGAGCTGCGCGAAGAACATCGGCCAGCGCCACTGGGCGATCTGCATCACGAACTGCGGGTTGGCGGCGGTGAGGAGCGCCACCACGCCGGTGACGGAGAGCCCGGCGAACATCCAGCCATACACGCGCGACATGAAGGCGCGCTGCGACTCCTGCACGAGGACGTCACTGACGTCGGCGCGAGCCGCCTGCCAACCGGGAGTTTCCCAAGCCATGGATTCCTGTTTCCTTTCGTTGCGTCATGCGGCCATTCCCACCCGCCGCGGTCTTTATAATAACGCGCCTCCAACCCGCGTGCCGGACATCCCTTCCCGGATGTCCGGTGGCGGCGTCTAGAGGGCCTTCCAGGCCATCAGCAGCTTCTGGGCGACCTCGGTGGTGATGAGGGGCAGCACGCCGCCTCCTCCCACGATGTTGACGATCTCCGACGTCGAGCCCCGGCACACGCCCCCCCAGGCCGGCTGCTTCGCCAGTCCCACCGAGGCATACGCGGAGTAGTCCACGTGGAGCGGCAGGGACGTCAGGCCGCTCTCCTCGCACAGCAGGTGCTCCTCGGGGGTGGTCTCCACCACCTCCTGCACCACGAAGCCGCCGCCGGCCGGGTCGGTGGCGGCCCGCTCGCACAGCTCCGCCCAGGTGGGCACGGTGCCGTAGGCGGCGCGCGCCCGCTCCTCGAACGCTGGAGTGCCCACCGAGCGACCGAGATAGACCGCCCGGCCGCCGTAGTCCCACGCCCGCTTGAGGACGAAGCGCTTCGGCTCCGAAATCACGCGCGCCACCAGGTCGTCCACCTGCGCGCCGTCCGGGCCCACCCCGGGGCCGTGCCGGAAGGGCCGCGTCCAGGGCACCGAGGCGCGGATCGCCTCCAGCTCCTCGGGGGACAGCCCGGCGGCCTCCGCGAGCGCGGGCTCCACCAGCGCCTGGGAGAGCAGGGCGAAGGTGCTCTTCACCTCCACGGGTGAGACCGGCGGGTTGAGCAGCACCGCCTTGCGGCCCGGCACCGTGCCGAAGAAGTCCTGTACCCACGGCGCGGGCGTCTCCTCCAGCCGACGCACGAAGAGGTGCCGGTACACCAGGTCATAGCGCTTGCCGCGCGCCTCGAAGTATTCGTCGCCGGAGACCTCGTCCGGGTGGACGACGTCCGCGTCCGCGCCGAACTCGCGGAAGCGCTCGCACAGGTAGCGCTGCTCGGTGATTTGAGCGTCGTTGCGGCGGCAGAGCAGGGCGATGGTGTCCGGCATCTTCCCATCGCGCTCGGCCGCGTAGCCGTCCAGCAGGGAGCGGTAGAGGGCCAGCGCGTTGCTGCCGTTGGCGGAGATGACGGCGTAGAGCGCCTTCTCGGGGTAGCGGAAGTGCCGGGCCACCACCTCGATGAAGGTGCGGGCCGCGATGTCCGAGTAGCCCTGCATGGCCGGGATGGTGGCGTTGACCTCCAGGGCGCGCGGCCCGGTGGAGTCCACGAAGTAGTCCACCCGCGTGGTGGCCAGGCGCGACACGCTGGCGAAGGTGCGCTCGGTGAGCTCGCGCTCCAGCGGGGAGAGGCCGCCGAGAATCAGCTCGCGCTGCGCTCCGGCGAGCGCCGCGCGCGTCATCTTCACGGTGGCCGAGGCCAGCAGCGCCGAGAGGGTGGCGCGTCGGCGGATCTCCGCGGCGTCGAGGATGACAGGGGTGGCGGTGACGGGGATGGGCCGGGTGGAGCCGTCCTTCTGGGTGACGGCCAGGCCTCGCGCGTACGCGGTGCGCGCCAGCTCGGGCCCGAAGTGGACCGCCTGACGCCGCAGGACTTCCAGGAGTTCTTGCACGGGTAATCCTTCTCTCTGGGGCCCTTCCTACTCCGGCCAATGGCGTCCGGGGAGTGTCTTCGACATGCCAGGAGGGGGGTTGCAGCGCTTCTCCTGGGGGCAGCCGGGCGCTCAGGGGCTACCCGGGTGGCTTGATTCGGCGATGATGGCCGGACTTCCGAGGTTCCCCACATAGGGAGGCAGCACGTCATGGGCGACATGGTCACCGGCGGGCAGCTCGTCGCGCGGATGCTGAAGAAGGAAGGCGTCCGGCACATCTTCACCCTCTCGGGGCTGCACGTGGCCCCCATCTACGCGGGCTGCGTGGAGGAGGGCATCCAGGTTATCGACACGCGCCACGAGCAGGCGGCCGCCCACGCGGCGGATGCCTATGCGCGGGTGACTCGCGGGGTGGGCGTGGCGGTGGTGACGGCCGGCCCCGGCGTGACGGACGCGCTCACCGGTGTGGCCAACGCCCACGCGGCCAGCTCGCCCATGAT
>NZ_DASVSO010000622.1:0-28229 GCF_036388035.1 Archangium sp. | reverse complement strand
GTGGACGCTGCGCGTGGACGCGGAGGCGCTGGCGCACGCCTCGCGCCGCACCGCCCCGGTCGCCGCCGAGGCCGCGGAGAAGGCCCGCCGCCATACCAGTGCCCACGCCATGGAGAAGCTCACCGTGAAGCGCGACGGGAGGCGCCACCTCGCCTTCCAGCCTCCGCTGCTCTTCCCCCTCTCGGCGGTGAAGATGGGCATCTCCACGTCCGAGCTCGACCGCCGGGTGAAGCGGCTGGCGACGGGGTACCTGAAGTCGGTGGATGGCGCGGTGCGGGACCTGTGCCGGCGCTACGAGCAGGTGGAGTGGGGCTTCAAGGTGGTGGGCGTGGGGAGCGTGGGGCTGCAGGCCTACGTGGTGCTGTGCCAGGGCAATGGCAGTGGGGATCCACTGGTGCTCCAGGTGAAGGAGGCCCAGGCCTCGGTGCTCGAGCCCTCCCTCGGACCCAGTGGCGCCCGGAGCGCGGGCGAGCGCGTGGTGGTGGGCCAGCGGCGGATGCAGGCCTTCTCGGACCTGTTCCTCGGGTGGACGGAGGTGGAGGGGATGGGCTCCTTCTACGTCCGGCAGTTGCGCGACATGAAGGGCTCGCTGGACGTGGAGAAGATGACCGCGGGGGGGTTCCTGGACTACGCGGAGGACTGCGGCGCCACGCTGGCCCGGGCCCACGCACGCACCGGGGACGCCGCGGCCATCACGGGCTACCTCGGGAGCGGCGCGTGCTTCGACGAGGCCCTCACCGAGTTCGCCGACACCTACGCCGACCAGGTGGATGAGGACTACGCGCGCTTCCTCGAGGCCCAGGCCCGTGAGGCGGGCCAGGGCTCCGTCCACTGACTCAGCGCAGCTTGCGCCGCAGGTGGTTGAGCAGGTCGATGCGGGTGATGAGGCCGATGAACTCCTCACCGTCCATGACGATGGGCACGAAGCCCTTGTCGAGCAGCGAGAGCAGCTCGGGCACGGGGGTGCGCACATCCACCGTCTGAAGCCGGGTGGACATGACGTCGCGCACCGGCAGGCGCAGGCGCGTCTCGTCGTTGACGGCCGCGAGCAGCAGGTCGGATTCGTCGATCATCCCCACCACCTTGCCCCCCTCGAGCACCGGGAGCTGGGAGACGTCGTAGAGCCGCATCCGCCCATAGGCGATGAGCATCGTGTCCGTGGGCGCCAGGGTGACGACGGCCCGGTCCGCGTAGCGGCGGGTGATGACGTCACGCAGGTCGCCATGGGCGGCGCGAGGCAGGAAGCCCTGGTCCGCCATCCAGAAGTCATTGAACATCTTGGACAGGTACTTGTTGCCGCTGTCGCAGACGAAGGTGCACACGCGCTTGGGGGTAGTCTGCTCACGGCAGTAGCGCAGCGCGGCGGCGATGAGCGTGCCGGAGGACGAGCCCGCGAGGATGCCGGCCTTGCGCAGCAGCAGGCGCGCCGTCTCGAGGCTCTCGGCGTCGGAGATGGAGTAGGCCTTCTTCACCCGGGACAGGTCCGCGTTGGGGGGGAGGAAGTCCTCGCCGATGCCCTCGACGACCCAGGAGCCGGCCTTGCCCATGACGCCCGTCTTCACGTAGTCGGCGAGCACGGAGCCCGCGGGGTCGGCGAGCACCATCTCGCACTGGGGCAGGGCCTTGGCGAAGTAGCGCGAGAGGCCCCCCAGGGTGCCGCCGGAGCCGACGCCGCACACCATGGCGTCGAGGCGGTTGTCGAGCTGGGCGACGATCTCCGGGCCGGTGGTGGTCTCGTGGGCCAGGGGGTTGGCGGGGTTGGCGAACTGGTTGACGTAGAAGCCGCCCAGCTCCCCGGCGATGCGCTCGGCCATGTCCTGGTAGTACTCGGGGTGGCCCTTCTCCACGTCCGAGCGCGTCATGAGGATCTCCGCCCCGAGCGCCTTGAGGTGGAGGACCTTCTCCTGGCTCATCTTGTCGGGGATGACGAGCGTGAGCCGGTAGCCCTTCTGTGAGGCGACGAGGGCGAGGCCCAGGCCCGTGTTGCCGGCGGTGGCCTCGACGAGGTGCTTCTGGTGGGGCCCGAGCTGGCCCGCCTTCTCCGCGGCGGAGATCATCGACAGGCCGATGCGGTCCTTGATGGAGCCGCCGGGGTTGTGGCTCTCCAGCTTGAGGAAGAGCTCACACGGGCCGGTGTCGAGCTGGGTCACCTGCACCATGGGGGTGTTGCCAATGAGGCCGATGAGATCGATGGGAGCCGGAGCGGAGCGCATGGGCCGCGCACAGTACACGATTCCCAAATGCTTGACGCCGCGAGACGGGGGCGCTCGGATGCGCGCCCATGACCGAGCTGCTCACTCGCGCCGAAGCCTCGAAGTACACCGAAACCTCGCGTCACGCCGACGTGCTCGCCTTCGTCGACGAGCTGTGCCGCCGCACGAAGCTCGCCCGGCGCGTGGACTTCGGAACCAGTGGTGAGGGCCAGCCCATGGTGGCCCTCATCGTGAGCGGCCGCGGCTGCTTCACGCCCGAGCTGGCGCGCAAGCAGAAGAAGGTCATCGTGATGGTGGAGGCCAACATCCACGCCGGTGAGGTCGAGGGCAAGGAGTCCGTGCTCGCGCTCGCCCGGGATTTGACGCTCACCAAGCTCGGCAAGACGCTGCTCGACAAGCTGTGCCTCGTGCTGGTTCCCAACTTCAACCCCGACGGCAACGACCGCATCAGCCCCAACAACCGCAAGCTGGACCTCAAGAACCTCGAGGGGCAGGTGAACCCTCCGGGCGGCGTGGGCACGCGCTACACGGGCGAGGGGTGGAACCTCAACCGCGACAACATGAAGCAGGAGGCGCCCGAGACGCGCTGCCTCGCCAGGCTGTACCAGACGTGGTGGCCGCACCTCTTCATCGACTGTCACACCACGGACGGCAGCATCCACGCCTTCGACCTCACCTACGACACGTCCCACTCCAACGAGCCGCTCTTCTCCGAGCTGCGCGCCTTCAACCGCGAGATGCTCGAGCGGGTGGCCAAGGCGGTGAAGAAGCGCCACGACTTCGAGAGCTTCTGGTACGGCAACTACAAGGTGGAGAGCGACCCCCGCTCGGGCTGGCACACCTACCCGGCGCTCCCGCGCTTCGGCAGCCACTACCGCGGGTTGCTCGGGCGGATGGACGTGCTGCTCGAGACCTACAGCTACCTGGACTACGAGCGCCGCTGCGAGGTGATGCGGGCCTGGCTGCTGGAGCTGTTCCGCGACGCGGCGAAGAACGCCAAGGCCTACCGCGCCGCCACCGAGGCCGAGGAGGCGCGCATCGTCGCGCGCGGCGAGGCGCCGGATGTGCAGGCGCTCGTGGGCATCAACTACGGGGTGGCCACGCGCGATGACAAGGGCGCGCTCGTGTTCGAGTACCCCGCCTACGCGAAGCCCGGGGACACCGCGCACCTCCTGTCCTTCGACGAGGCGAGCATCGCCGAGCGGCGCTACCCGGGAAAGCGTCGGCGCGCCTACGACGCCCCGCACCACCGGACCTTCGTGCCCACGCAGGCGGTGAGCACGCCGGTGGGGTACCTCGTGCCGGCGGAGCTCGGCTCGCGCCTGGAGGGGCACGGCGTCCGCTTCGAGCGCATCGTCGCGCCCCAGAAGTTCACGGTCGACAGCTACCGGGTGGCCCGGCGCGAGGAGACCTTCAGTCCGGACGTGGCCGCGAACGTGCCGGCGCCCGGTGAGGCCGAGGTGCCCCTCAGCCAGAAGCCCAAGCCCGTGCGCTTCGAGACGGTGCTCACCGTGGCCCCCGAGCGCTCCACGCGCGAGTTCCCCGCGGGCACCCTGTACGTCCCCACGGCGCAGCGCGCGGGCACCCTGGCCGTGTACCTGCTCGAGCCGCACTCCGACGACGGCTTCTGCCGCTGGCAGTTCCTCGATGGAAGCATCACGGTGGGCGAGCTCTACCCGGTCCACCGCGTGGTGGGTGAGACCCGCGCGCCGAAGAAGGCCGAGTGAGGGCCTCGGGGCCTCTCCTCAGGGAGAGGCCACCTTCCGGAGCCACTCGGTCGCGGAGGCGATGTCGTTGAACAGCACGGCCGGGCTCGAGGGGGCGCGCTCGAGGGTCGTCTCGGCGGAGATCTGGCTGAGCCGCGAGGGCGATTGCACCCACGCGAAGTGGCGGAGCCCGGCCTCCTGCATCCGGGGGAACCAGTGGGTCGCCACCCAATAGGCGGCGCCCACCCAGATGCCCGACACGTGCGTGTTGTCGTTCAGCACCTTCGACAGCCGCAAGGCCTTGAGATGGCGGAGCATCTCCTCACAGCCGGACTTCACCATGTCCACGGACTGGTAGCCCTTCCAGTCCGCGTAGAGCCATCCGTCCGGCTCCTCGTGGTGGATGTCGAGGTTCTCGCTGGTGTACAGCAGCCGTCGACTCAATCGCCTCCTCCCATGAGGATGGAGGGGACTCTAGGCGGGCCCCACACCGACGACAGTTCAGCCACGGGCCGGGAGCTCGCTTCCGTCACCTGTTGAGCGCATGAGCGCGAGAAGCGCACTCGGAGTGAAGACATCCGTTCACCAGGTGGCCTCTCGCGCCCGGAGATGCCCGAAAAATCGGCCTCAGAGCGTGGGCTGGCCCAGCACATTGCCGCAGGAGGCGCTGGAGCCGCAGGTGGTGCCGGCGTTGAGGTACCAGGCCGTCTTGCGTGTGCCGTACTGGCGGTTGTCCATGTGCACATGCGGGGTGGTGGCGCTGCCGGTGCCTCCCACTCGACCCAGCAGGCAGCGGTCACACGTCTTGGTGGTGGAGTTGGCGTCGGTGTTGATGTGGAGCAGGCGGAAGTCCCAGCCGTTGGCACCCGTCACGACGAAGTAGTTGCCCGCGCCCCCGTTGCAGGTGTCGCCGTTGCACGTATTCACGCAACCGCCGTAGAGCTTGTAGGTGTAGACCCCGACGAGCGGAGCGTAGAGGGGATCGCCACACGCCACGCCGCCCACGTCGAGTGCGTTGTGGCTGCCCCCCGTGCATGACACGTACGTCGTTGAAATCACCTTCGCCGCGGGGTTGCAGACGGGCCCCACCACCGTGGCCGCGAAGGCCGACGTGGACCCGCACACCACCAGCACCGCGGCGGCCTGAAGCATCTTCCTCATGGACATGGTTCCTCCTGGGTCGAGCACCCCATCATGCACTCCCCGATGTATGAGGAAAACGAGAAAGAACAGGGGCGTGCTCCCAGCGCTCACGGCGCGGGGGGGGTCCCGAGCAACCGGCCCACTTCCGCCAGGAGCCGGTCGATGGAGTAGGGCTTGCGCAGGAAGGCCGTGGGCTTGCAGTCCGGGGGAATGCTGGAGCGGGGCATGGCACTCATCATGAGCACCGGGATGTTCCGGTACGCGGGGTCGCCCTGGAGGGTGAGCAGCAGCTCGCGCCCATCCATCACCGGCATCATGTAGTCGAGCAGGACGAGGTCCGGTCGTTTCTCGGCGATGCGCGCGAGGGCTTCCTTCCCGTTGTTGGCCACGAGGACGAGAAAGCCTTCCTCACTGAGCAGCTCGTTGAGGGCATCGGTGATGCCGACCTCGTCGTCGACCACCAGGAGGGTCTTCACGGCTAACGGCTCCGCTTCCTGAGCAGGCCCTTGCGCTTGGGCCGGGACCCGCTGGCCGCCTTCGCATCGCCGGTGAGGATGGACTCGGCACTCTCGAAGGTGTCGGCCAGCTCGATGCCTCGGGAGGTGATGCGGTACTCGCGCAGGGTGGAGTCGTAGTCGCTGTCGCGCACCTTGACCACGGACAGCATCCGGTAGACCCGCGAGCGCAGCTCCACGAAGCGCAGGAAGAAGATGTTCTCGACGAGGCTCGAGATGCCGCTGATGGGCAGCCGCACGTCGGCGGAGAACATCTCCTGCAGCTCGCTGGTGTAGATGGTGGTGACGCCCAGCACCCGCAGCTCGTTGGTGAGCGCGGCGAGGAAATGGCTGATGCGCTCGGGATGGGCCGCCGACTGCTGGAAGCCGTCCACCCCGTCGATGAAGAGCCGCTTCACGCCCCGCTCGTGCACCGCCGCGAGCAGCTTGTTGCCGAGCCCATCGAGGATGCGCTCGGTGGGCGGGTGCCAGAGGATGTCGAGCACGCCCTGCTTCTGTTTTTTCTCGAGGTTGAGCCCCAGCGCGCGCGCCTTGAGGAGGATGCGCGGCGGCGTCTCGTAGAAGCCGAAGAGGAGACCCGGCTCGTCCTTGCTCGACTCGTCGAGGAACTGCAGCCCGAACGTCGTCTTGCCCGCCCCGGTGGGGCCAAAGAGGACGGAGGTGGAGGCGCACGGAAGGCCCCCGTGGAGCATCCGGTCCAACTGGGCGATTCCCGTCGAGGCGCGCTCCGTCTTGCAGGGGTCCTCGCGCGACGGCTCCTGCAGGAGCGCCTCCAGGCGCGGGAGCACCACGATGCCGTCGCGGGTGATTTGAAAGGCGTGGCCGCCCCGCAGGTAGCTGCTGCCCCGGAACTTTTTCACCTCCAGCTCGCGCTCGGCGCGCCGACCCAGCCGGTTGTCGGCGAGCTCGAGCACGCCGTCCACCATGGTGTGCTCGGGCCCCACCGGCTCCGTGTTCGCGCTGGTGAGCAGCAGGATGGTGCAGCCGGCGAAGTTGGCGTGGATCTGCAGCTCGTGGATGAACTTCTTGAAGTCCCGCTTCGTCTGGGCGCTCTCCTCCACCGTCACGAGGCCGTCCACCACGAGCAGGGTGCTCTTGCGCGCCCGCACCTCGCGCCGGAGCACCTCCACCAGCGCCTTGAGGCCCCCCTCCTCGAGCGTCGAGAAGGCGCTCAGGTAGGTGATCTGCTCGGGGAAGCGTGAGGCATCGAAGAAGGAGAGCGGCGCGAGGTTGAACATCAAGCGCTCGTGCGTCTCCGCCAGCAGGGTGGCGTAGAGGACGCGGCCCCCGCGGGCGGCGTGATGGAAGCACACCTGGTTGGCGAGGATGGTCTTCCCCGCGCCCGGGCGGCCCTGGATCATGTACACGCCCCACTGGAGCAGGCCGCCGTGTAGAACGGTGTCCAGGCCTGGCACCCCGGTGGGTACCCGCTCCTGGGCTCGCTCCGTCGTCGACTCGCTCATGTCGTCCCCCACCGGTTCCGGGCCCTTGGACGGCCGTCTCTTGAGCCAACGCCCCTTGCGTGCCGGTTTATCCATCGCGGGGGAGGTGAGCACGGAACGGGCTCGAGGTACCCATCTTTCGGGGGTGCTGTGTTCGCCCGCTTGCGGCGGCGAACTCCACACCCGTCTCCGTCGGGGTAGTCTGCGCTCCCCTTCATGCCAGACCGCCGAGGACCCGTAGTGACACGACTGAGCCTCCGTTGCCTCGCGCTCGTGCTGACGAGCGCGCTGCCCCTGTCCGCCCACGCGCAGGCCCCCGCCCCCCAGGCCCCCAAGCCGGCGCAGGACGCGGGCACGCCCGAGGAGAAGAAGCCCGAGGAGAAGTGGGACGTGAACGCCCCCGGCTTCCCGGCCACCCAGGTGGAGCTCGACGTCACCGAGGGCACCTGGATGAGCGTGGACGTGAGCCCCCGGGGGGATGAGCTCGTCTTCGACCTGCTGGGCGACATCTACGCCCTGCCCCTCACCGGCGGCGAGGCCCGGGCGCTCACCAGCGGCGTCGCCTGGGACATGCAGCCGCGCTACAGCCCGGACGGCAAGTCCATCGCCTTCACCAGCGACCGGGGCGGCGGGGACAACCTCTGGGTGATGAAGCGCGACGGCGGCGAGCCCACCGGGGTGACGCAGGAGAAGTTCCGCCTGCTCAACAGCCCCGCCTGGTCCCCGGATGGGCAGTTCCTCGTGGCGCGCAAGCACTTCACCTCGCGGCGCTCGCTCGGCGCGGGGGAGATCTGGATGTACCACCGCTCGGGCGGTGAGGGCGTGCAGCTCACCGAGCGCCCCAATGACCAGAAGGACGTGGGCGAGCCCGCGTTCTCTCCCGACGGCCGGTATGTCTATTACAGCCAGGACGTCACGCCCGGGAAGACGTTCGAGTACAACAAGGACCCGAACGGCGAAATCTATGTCATCCAGCGGCTGGACCTGGACACGCGGGAGACGGAGCGCTTCGTGGCGGGACCGGGCGGCTCCATCCGTCCGACGCCGTCTCCGGATGGGAAATCGCTGGCCTTCATCCGCCGGGTGCGCGGCAAGAGCATGCTGTACGTGGCGGACGTGGTGAGCGGCTCGGAGCGCCCCGTGTACGACGGGCTCGAGCGGGACATGCAGGAGACGTGGGCCATCCACGGCGTGTACCCGAGCATCGCCTGGACGCCGGACAACAAGTCCCTGGTGTTCTGGGCGGGCGGCAAGCTGCAGCGCGTGGACGTGGCGACGAAGAAGGTGACGCCCATTCCCTTCCGCGTGCGCGGCACCCGCGCGCTTCACGAGGCGGTGCGCTTCCCCCAGGCCGTGGCGCCCGAGAAGTTCCAGGTGAAGATGCTGCGCTGGGTGCAGGTGTCTCCGCAGGGGGACAAGGCCGTGTACCAGGCACTGGGCCACCTGTACGTGCGCGACCTGCCGAATGGCTCGCCCCGGCGGCTGACGAAGCAGACGGAGCACTCGGAGCTGTATCCGTCGTTCTCCCGGGACGGCAAGAGCCTCGTCTATACGACGTGGGATGACGAGAAGCTCGGCGCCATCCGCGTGGTGCCGGTGACGGGCGGCGAGGGCCGGGTGGTGAGCACGAAGCCGGGGCACTACGTGGAGCCGGCCTTCTCTCCGGACGGCAAGGCCATCGTGTACCGCGCCATTGGCGGCGGCTACCTGCGCAGCGGGCTCTACAGCCACGAGCAGGGGCTGTTCGTCATTCCGACGGCGGGCGGACCGGCGCGCCGGCTGGTGAAGGACGGCGAGCAGCCGCACTTCGGCGCGAGCTCGGAGCGGGTGTTCTTCCTGACGGTGGAGCAGCGCGAGAAGGATGAGGAGCGGGCGCTGAAGAGCCTCCGGCTGGACGGGAGCGAGCCGCGCACGCACCTGACGAGCGACGAGGCGACGGAGTACCGGGTGTCGCCGGACGAGAAGTGGGTGGCGTTCCGGGAGAACTTCAACGCCTTCCTCATGCCGCTGCCGCGCGGGGCGAAGGGAGTGGTGGCGAGCCCCGAGGGCAAGGCGCTGCCGGTGGCGAAGGTGTCGCGCGACGCGGGCGAGTGGCTGCACTGGTCCGGGGACAGCAAGCGGCTGCACTGGGCGCTGGGGCCCGAGCTGTACACGCGCGAGCTGAAGGACAGCTTCCGCTTCCAGGAGGGCGCGCCGGAGAAGCTGCCCGAGGCGCCGGAGAAGGGGCTGGACATCGGCTTCACGGCGAAGACGGACGCGCCGGAGGGCACGGTCGCGCTGGTGGGCGGCCGCGTCATCACCATGAAGGGGGACGAGGTCCTCGAGGACGGCGTGGTGGTGGTGAAGGGCAGCCGCATCGTGGCGGTGGGCCCGAGGGCGAAGGTGGCGGTGCCGGCGGGGGCGAAGGTGGTGGATGTGAGCGGCAAGACGCTCATGCCGGGCATCGTGGACGTGCACTGGCACGGGGCGATGGGGGACGAGGGCGTCCTCCCGGAGCAGAACTGGAAGCTGCTCTCCTCGCTGGCGTTCGGCGTGACGACGGTGCACGACCCGTCCAACGACACGGGCAGCATCTTCGCCACGAGCGAGCTGGTGAAGTCGGGTGGCATGTTGGGGCCTCGCGTCTTCTCCACGGGCACCATCCTGTACGGCGCGGCGGGGGCGTTCCGCGCGCCCATCGAGACGCTCGACGATGCGCGCTCGCACCTGCGGCGGATGAAGGCGGTGGGGGCCTTCAGCGTGAAGAGCTACAACCAGCCGCGGCGCGACCAGCGGCAGAAGGTGCTCCAGGCCGCGCGCGAGCTACAGATGATGGTGGTGCCAGAGGGCGGCTCGCTCTTCCAGCACAACATGACGATGGTGGTGGACGGGCACACCGGCATCGAGCACTCGATTCCGGTGCCCCAGGTGTACGCGGACGTGCTGCAGCTCTGGTCGAGGAGCGGCACGGGCTACACCCCGACGCTCATCGTCGCGTACGGCGGCGTGTGGGGGGAGAACTACTGGTACCAGAAGACGAACGTGTGGGACGACAAGCGGCTGCTCGCGTTCGTGCCGAGGCGGGTGGTGGATGCACGCAGCCGCCGGCCGACGATGGTGCCCGAGGACGAGTTCAACCACATCCGCATCGCCGAGGTGACGCGGGCGCTCAACGACAAGGGCGTGAGCGTGCAGCTCGGCGCGCACGGCCAGCGCGAGGGCCTGGGCGCGCACTGGGAGCTCCAGATGTTCGGCCAGGGCGGGATGAAGCCGCTGCAGGCGCTCAAGGCCGCGACGCTGTCCGGGGCGCACTACCTCGGGCTGGACGGGGACATCGGCTCGCTGGAGGAGGGCAAGCTGGCGGACCTGCTGGTGCTCGACAAGAACCCCCTGGAGGATCTGCGCAACAGCACGTCCATCAAGTACACGATGGTGGGCGGCCGGCTGTTCGACGCGATGACGCTCAACGAGCTGGGCGGCCGTCAGTTCAAGCGCGAGCCGCTCTTCTTCGAGCGCGAGGGCCAGGAGGTCTGGGGCCCGTCGACGACGGTCAGCACGCACGAGGACTGAGCCGCGTCACACGGAAGAAGGCCGCACGGAGGGAGCGGGGGCCTCGGCGCTTCCCGCTCCCGTTGGCGGGAGGTCAGGCGTTGCCGGGGCGGGCCACGGGGGCGAGCTGGGCGAGCTGCTCCTCCGCCAGCGTGCGCACGTCGCGCTCGAGCGCCTCGAGCTCGGAAGGCAGGCCGAAGCGGTGGGCGTGGGGCGCGTAGCAGGTGGCCCAGCCCTTGCCGCCCTCCAGCAGGAGGCGGACGACGAAGGAGTGGCTCTCGTGGGCCGTCGGGCTCATCGCGAGCTTGGGCTCCCGGGGCTCCACGTTGGGGATGCGGTGCAGGTCCACCAGGGTGGCGAGCCGCTGGTGCAGCAGGTCGAGCCGTGCCCCGTTGTCCGCGTGGGACACCAGGTAGGTGTGGCGCTTCTCGGCTCCCGGGGGGCGGTGCGTGAGCATGAGGCCCTTGCCTCGCGTGGAGGCGAGGCGGAACTCCTCGCGCTCGTCGATGAGCTCGAAGTGCAGCAGCTCCGGGGTCCGCACCTGTTGCTGCACCGGCTGGGGCACCAGCGCCGCGAAGGCCATGGCGCACAGGTCGAGCATCAGCGTGAGCAGCTCGATGGGGAGGCGATCCTTCTCCTCATAGAAGGAGGTCCAGCCCGGCCTGCCGCGCAGCAGGATGCGGAAGTGCAGCGAGGACGGGGCGCGCAGGGTGTCGGGCTGGAGGGCCTCGGCGGCCCGGTGCGGCGGCAGGTCGAGCACCCCCGAGCGCCGGATGCGCTCCTCGAGGTTGCTCAACACCGTGTGGAGACCCTCGGCCGACGGGTTATTGAGGGGGACGGTGAGGCCGAGGGGCGAGGGCGTGGTGGGCGGGTGGAACACGACGGCCCAGGAGTCGTCCCGGGTGAGGACGAAGTGGAAGCGGTGCGCGTTGTCGACGAGGTGGAGGGCGAGGAGGTCCGGTCCTCCCCGCACCGCGTCGGGCGCGGGGACTCGTAGCGCCACCGCCCGTGCGAGCTCCTGAGGATCCACGTCCGGCAGGTGACGGACCTCCGAGGGCTCTGGCGCGGGGCTCTCAGGGAGCGGGGCGGGGGGCGGGGCCGGGGCGGGGGGCAGGGCCGGGGAAGCGGACCGCCGCCCCGCGAAGTAGGCGACACCGGCGACGAAGACCACGAGCACGATGAGGATGAAGAAAGACACGGTCCTCCCCTGTGAGGGCAGCCAGCATCCGTGTCGTGGCGACTCCACGTCAACACTGCCCGGCCCCGCCGTGAAGCCGTGCTCGCCTGCCCGGTGGGGGCCCTGGCTCGGGTGGATGCCACTTGCCCTGGCAGGCGATGACTTCTCCCCCTTGCATGCACAACCTCGCGAGGCTCGCGTGCCGCGGGCGTGAAGGAGGGGGGCGGCGTGAGGCACGCATGGGGATTCTGGGTCGCCGTGTGTCTGGGAGTCGGCTGCGGCGCGGTGGAGGAGGCGCCCGGGCCCGCCGACACACCGGTCTCCCTCGAGGAGCGGGCGGCTCCGCTCCAGGAGACGTGGGCGGCCCCGGGCGCCACGCGCTGGGTGCGGACGGTGCGGGACTCGGTCACCGGGCTCACCATCGCCGTGGACCGTCGGGACAACGCCTTCGTCTCCGTCTCGTACGAGTCGAGCGAGGTGGACCTCGGCGGGGGCGCGCTGCCGGGCAGGGTGGGCATCGGCCTGGCGAAGTACGCTCCGGATGGCAGGCATCTCTGGTCGCGCGGCTTCCCCATGAGCGGGGACATCGTGCCCTTCGTGCGCTCCATGGCCGCGGACTCGGCCGGCAACCTCTATATCGTCGGCGAGCACTTCGACACGGCGCTGAGCCTCGGAGGCGCGCCGTTGCCGGCGGGGGCCTTCGTGGCGAAGTACGCGCCGGACGGCAGGCACCTCTGGTCGCGCACCTGGGTGCACGCGGGCCTGTCCGTGAATCCCGCCGGGCTGGTGGTGGATGAGCTCTCGGGGCAGGTGGTGCTGGCCGGCAACGTGGACGTGCCAGACGATGCCCCCTCGGGCGCCATCATCGCCCGGATGCGGATGGCCGACGGCGCCGGGAGCTTCGTGCGCGGCCTCGCCTTCTCGGGCCGGCCGGTGGTGGCCGGGCTCGCGCTGGATCCGAGCGGCAACCTCGCCGTGGTGGGCAACTACTCGGGCACGGTGGACCTGGGCGGGGGGCCCTTCAGCACGCCGCTCTTCACCACGCCCTTCGTGGCGCGCTACTCCCCCGAGGTGCGGCACCTGTGGTCGCGCAGCCTGGATGGGGCGGACGGGAGCGCCACGGGTGTGGCGGCCACGGGCACGCGCATCGTCGTGGTGGGGACGTACTCCGGCGCCTTCCGCTTCCGGGGCCGCTCGCAGCCGGCGGACGAGCAGGACGCCTTCCTCGCCACCTACGAGGCGACGGGCGAGGAGCGCTGGGTACACCACTTCGCCTCGAGCGCGGCGGCGGTGGGGGTGGATAACCAGAACCGGGTGGTGGTGGTGGGCCAGTACCGTCCCGGCGACAGCGCGGGGGGCGCGCGGCTGCCCTTCCTCGCGGCGGATGAGTTCGAGAGCAACCACGTCTTCGTGGCGAAGTTCGACCGGAGCAGCGGGGCCCATACGTGGTCGCGCGGGCTCTTCGCGGACCTGGTGCTGCGCGCCCGGGGCTTCGCGCTGACGCGGGGAGGCGAGTCGAGCCTCATCGGCAACTTCGAGTCCCAGGCCGACTTCGGCACGGGACCGGTGACGGCGCGCACGGACTCGGCGGTCATCCTGCGGCTCGGGCCGTAGGCGCACGGGGAGGGGAGCGCATGGGACGGGCGTGGGCGGTCTGGGCCGGGGTGTGGCTGGGGTTGGGGTGTGGCGCGGTGGTGCAGCCACCGGAGCCCGTCGAGTCGCTGGGAGTCCAGACGCGAGCCATGCACGGGGGGCGGGGCGCCACGCGCCACGTGCGCCCGGTGGAGGGCGCGGTGCTCGGGCGGACGGTGGCGGTGGACCGTCAGGGCAATGCCTTCATCTCCCTCACGTATGAGCGGAGCGGGGTGGACCTGGGAGGCGGCGCACTGCCCGGGGAGAGCGGCCTCGCGCTGGCGAAGTACGCGCCGGACGGCAGGCACCTCTGGTCGAAGGCCTTCCCCACCTATATGGACGCCCAGCCCACGGTGTCCGCGATGGCGGTGGACGAGGCGGGCAACCTCTATATCGCCGGGGCGCACCGCGAGCCCACGCTGAGCCTCGGGGGCGAGCCGTTGCCCGCGGGCGGCTTCCTGGCGAAGTACGCGCCGGACGGCACGCATGTGTGGTCGCACGGCGCGGCGCTGCCGGGCGTGGAGCTGCTCCCCCCGAGCGCCCTGGTGGTGGACGAGCGCCGGGGGCAGCTCGTGGCGGCGGTGAACTTCCTCGACCCGGGACGCCCCATCGGCGCCGCGCTCATCTCCCGGGTGCGGGTGGAGGACGGGCGGGTGCTCTCGCTCAAGCCCGTGGTGCGCTGGGGCAGCCTGTCCGTGACGTCGCTGGCGGTGGCGCCGTCCGGCTGCCTCACGGTGGCGGGCTTCTTCGAGGGCGAGGTGGACCTCGGCGGTGGCCCCTTCACCACGACGCGACCGCGCAGCCCGTTCCTCGCCCACTTCACCCCGGAGATGAGTCACCTGTGGTCGCGCGGCCTCTCGGAAGCGGAGGGCAGCGCCACGGGCGTGGCGGTGGAGCCGGGGCGCATCCTCGTGGTGGGCGAGTACTCGGGCGACTTCACCTTCCGGGGGCACGCGCAGCCGGCGGAGGGTCGGGACGCCTTCGTGGCCTCCTATAGTGGTGAGGGCCACGAGCTGTGGGTGCGCCACTTCGGCGAGGCGGCCACGGCGGTGGCGATCGACGCGGAGAACCGGGTGGTGGTGACGGGCCAGTACCGTCCGGGGGACAGCGTGGGCGGCGCGCGGCTCCCCTCGCGCCTGGGCGGCTCGCCGGACAACCACCTCTTCGTGGTGAAGCTCTACCGGGGCTCCGGCGGGCACGAGTGGTCCCGAGGCCTCTTCTCGGACGACGTGCTGCGCGGGGGACGGCTGGCCGTGACGCGCTCGGGCGAGGCGCTGCTCCTCTCGCACGCGGCCGGCTCGGCCGAGGTCGGCACCGGGCCGGTGCGGGTGCCCTCGGGGTCCGCCGTCCTGCTGCGCTTCGGGCGGTAGCCCCGCCCCACCTGGGGTGAGAATGACCCCCACCCCTCGTGCGGCTCCGCCGGGGGGGTCGCAACTCCGGCTCTTGGAATCCGATAATCTCCGACGGACGGATTTTTCCGAGAATATCCCGAGACCCCCTCTCGACCTCCCCGGAGCAGGACGATGACCTCACGCGTTGGTGGTGGTGGAAGCAGTAACGCGGCAGCAGCGGCGGCAGCGGCTCGTGCAGCGGAAGCCCGTCGCCGTGCGGAAGAGGCGCGTCGTCGTGCGGAAGAGGCCCGTCGCCGGGCGGAAGAGGCTCGCCGTCGCGCGGCGGAGCAGGCCAAGAAGGCGGCCGAGGCGGCCAAGAAGGCGGCGGAGGCGAAGAAGGCGGCCGAGGCCGCGAAGGCCGAGGCGGCGAAGAAGGCCGAGCAGGCCAAGAAGGCTGATCCGAAGAAGGATCCGGCTGGGGCGAAGAAGGCCCAGGACGAGGCGAAGAAGGCGGCGCAGGAGGCCCAGGCGCGCCAGAAGGCGGCCGAGGCCGCCGCGAAGCAGGCCGAAGCGGCCAAGGCGGAGGCCAAGAAGGCCGCCGAGGTGGCCAAGAAGAGCACGGTGGAGGCCAACGAGGCCGCCAAGGCCGAGGGCAAGCCCGAGCCCTTCCCGCTGCGCAATGAGATCGAGAAGACGCGCTTCGACGACAAGGCGGTGGAAGACGCCGTGAAGCTGGGTGGCACCGCCGCCCCGACGAAGGACGAGGTGCAGTCGCAGCTCGACGCCAAGAAGGAGTACGAGCGGCTGGCGCAGAAGCCGGAGACGGCCAAGGCGCTGGACAAGCTCGGCATCAAGGATGGCAACGGGCTGAAGGACTACGGCGAGCAGCTGGCGCGCTCGGCGGAGGGTGAGTCCACCCGGGCCGAGACGGCGCTGGCCGACGCGCGCAAGGGCACGGACGCCAAGGTCCTCTCGGACATCATCCAGGCCTCGGGCAAGGCGGCGGGTGGCAAGGCCGCCGAGCTGCTGGCGGATCAGAAGTTCGCCGACACCGTGGCCGGTGGGAAGAGCCCGCGCGAGGCGGTCGTGGCCCAGAAGGCCCAGGACCTCCCGAAGGAGACCAAGGAGAACCTGGAGAAGATTGGCGTGAAGCCGGAGGAGTACGCCGGCGCCAGCAAGAAGGCCCAGGAGCACCTGGACGCCGCCAGCACGGCCGCGGCCAACGGCAAGCCGGAGGAGGCCCTCACCCACCTGCGCGACGTGGCCTCCGAGGGCTCGCGTGAGCTGGCCGAGAAGGGCGTCGCCCAGCTCGCCAAGGACGCCAAGCCGGGCCTGGCGCGCGACCTGCTCAACGACCCGAAGGTGGCCAAGGCCGTCCTCGACGACAAGGGCACCAACGAGGCGCTCGGCAAGGTCCTCAGCGGCGACCCCAAGGCCAAGCTGGAGGGCCTCAAGGATCTGACGAAGAACGACGCGCTGCGCGACACGGCCCTCAAGGCGGCCGGGCGCGACGCGGACGTCCAGAAGGCGCTCAAGGACGTGGGCCTGGAGGGCAAGGACCTCGAGAAGCTCGGCAAGGGCGCCACGGGCGTGCTGGAGGCGGTGGGCCACCTGCCCAACTCCGAGAAGGCCCTGGCCTCGCTCAGTGACGCCATCAAGGCCAACCCCGAGCTCGCCAAGGGCGAGGTGGGCAAGAAGCTCTTCGACAAGGTCGCCGACGGGATGACGGGGGTGGCGAAGGACCTCCTCAAGGACCCGAAGGTCCGCGAGCAGGTGCTCGCGGGCGGCGCGGCGGCGCTGGACGCCGTGGGCAAGCTGGCCAACGGCGAGACGCAGCTGGCGGGCCTCTCGGAGCTCGCGAAGAACGAGAAGCTGCGCGACATCGTGGCGAACGTGGCCGGCAAGGCCGAGTCCGTCAAGCAGGCGCTGGACGCGGTCGGCCTCAAGCCGGCGGATCTGCTGCACGCCAAGGACGCGCTGCCCCACATCCTCGATGCGGCGCAGAAGGTGGGCAAGCAGGACTGGGGCGGCGCGCTCGACAGCGTGCGCGAGGCCCTCAAGCAGAGCGGCCCGCTGGGCGAGAAGCTCCTCGAGGGGCTCGCCAACAAGCTCCCGGACTCCATGGGGGTCGCCAAGAGCATCCTCAAGGACCCGGCCGTCATCAACGAGCTCATCAACAACGATGAGGCCTTCGAGTCCGCCAAGAAGCTGTTCCAGCCCGGCAAGGAGCTGGAGGGCCTGGGCGGCCTGCTGAAGAACGAGAGCCTGCGCAACGCCGTCATCGACGCGGCGGCCGGTGACGAGACGGTCAAGGCCAAGCTGGACCAGATGGGCCTGACCGCCGAGGACCTGAAGGAGGCGGGCGCGGCGGCCCCGCACCTCGTCGACGCGGCCCGCATGGCGCTCAACAACGACTGGCAGGGCGCGCTCGACGCCCTGGGCCAGGCGGGCGGCGCGGCGCCGGAGCTGCTCAACAAGGTGGGCCAGAAGGTCTACGAGAAGCTGCCCCCGAATGTTCAGGAGAACCTCTCCAAGCTCGGTATCACCGCGGAGCACCTGAAGGAGGCCGGCGCGGCGCTGCCGCACCTGGTGAAGGCCGGTCAGGCCTTCGCCGACGGCAAGCCCGAGGAGGCGCTCAAGGAGATCGGCCAGGCGCTGCAGGGCTCGCCGGAGATCGTCTCCACGATGATCAACAAGGTCGGCCAGAACCTGAAGCCGGGCCTGTTGAAGGACATCCTCACGGACCAGAACCTGGTGAAGGAGCTGGTGTCCAACAAGGACCTGCACTCCTCCATCGGCAAGCTGTTCAGCGGCACGCCCGAGGGCCTCAAGGAGGGCCTGCGCGGCATCTCCGCCAACGCCCCCGCGATGACGGCCATCGCCGACTCGCTGTGGAAGAACGAGGGCCTGCGCACGAAGCTGGAGAAGATCGGCTTCGAGTCGGCGGAGGACCTGGCGGATGCCGGCTCGGCGCTCGACGACATCATGACCCTGAAGGAGTCCATCGATAACAAGGACTTCGGTGGGGCCATCGAGGCCTTCGGCGGCGTCATCAACGACCTGCCGGACGGGCTGAAGGACCGCATCGCGGACAAGCTCACCAAGACGATGAACCTGCCGCCGGGTCTGGCGGACGTCGTCCTGCAGGGCGGCGAGGCGCTGACGGACCCCGAGGTGCGCAAGCACCTGAGCGAGGCGGTGAACGCGTTCGGCAAGGGGGACGTGTCGGGCTTCATCGAGGCGCTGGGGGCCACGGGCGAGACGCTCGCCACCAACCACCAGGACGCGGCGGTGGGCTTCCTCAACCTGATGGGCAAGCTGCCCGGCAGCGTGGGCCGCTTCTTCAGCGACCCGAGCCTGAACGAGGGCCTGGTGAAGTCGGGGGCCATCACCGAGGTGTTCCAGGCCACGCAGAAGCTGGCCACGGGCGACATCACGGGCGCGCTGGGTGACCTGATGCAGGGCGTGGGCAAGGTCATCGGCTACGGCGACAACTTCACCATCGAGCCGCCCATCTGGCCGCACAAGCCGAGCGTGGACCTGCCCTTCGGCCGCGAGGGCCTGGAGCTGATGGGCAAGATGGCCAAGCAGTTCGTCGAGGCGCTGCCGGAGTCGGTGCGCACGAAGATCAAGACGGAGATCGCCGAGACGGTGGCGCGCGCGGGCGGCGCGGCCATCCCGGGCGGCAGCATCATCAGCGCGATCGGCGACGGCAAGGACCTCTGGGACGAGTGGAACAAGGACCCGAAGAACTGGACGAGCATCGGCCTCAAGGCCGCGGAGGTCGCGCTCGACGTGGCGGGTACCTTCGGCCTGGGTGGCCTCGTCGCGCCGCTGCGCACCGTGGTGGGCACCGTCGACACGCTGCACGACGCGCACACCATGATCAGCGACGCGCGGCAGTTCGGTCAGGAGTTCGCCTTCGGGTGAGCCGCGCTCCTTGACCCCTCTCCCCTCCACGGGGAGAGGGGCCGGGGTGAGGTGAGGGCAAAACAAAAGGGGCGCCCGTGAGAGCGCCCCTGCCCGGACTACACACGGCTGTCCTCAGCGCTTGGTGCGGATGAAGGCCACCGCGGCGGTGGTCTTCTGCGCGTCCGAGCCGCTGACCTCGAGCAGCTTGTCCTTGGGCAGGTCCTTGAGGAAGCCGAGCACGGTCTGCTTGGCCTGGTCGACGTAGCCGTCATAGACCTGATCGCTCATGCCCAGCTTGTGGGCCTTGGCGCGCTCGTTCTGCATCTGGTCGAACGAGATGACGACGGCGGCGGGCTTGAGCCCGTAGGTGAGCCAGGTGACGCTGTGCAGGGCGACGCGCGGCTTGCCCTTGGCGAGCTTGTCGAGGGCGGCCTGGTAGAAGGGCGTCATGCGCGGGTCGGCGCCCACGACGTCGATGTTGGGGAGCACCTCGCGGGCCTTGGGGTCCTCGGAGATGGCCTTGGCGATGTCGTCCTGACGCACGAGGAAGAGGTCGGCCTGCGAGGCGGCCTGCTTCATCCACGCGGTCGGCTCGGCGAGGGGAGAGGCATCGAACACGACGACGAAGCGGTCCATTGCGAGGGCTCCAGGAGGGAGGGGTGGGGCGAGCATACCCTGTCAGAGGGCGCCGATCTTCTGGAGGAAGGCGCTCATCGCGTCGGCCATCACCTGGTGGCCCTCGGCGGTGGGGTGCCAGTCCTCGCCATAGGGGTCGCCGGTGATGGGCTTGTAGGCGAAGTAGTAGACGTTGCTGTCTCCCCCGTCGTTGATCGCCTTCACCACGGTGGAGACGTAGTCCTGGATGCGCGTCCAGTGCTTGCCGCCCTTCGGGAAGTTGTCGTTCATCAGCGGGCCGATGGAGCAGACGATTGTGGCCTCGGGGTAGTACCTGCGCAGCTTGAGGACGAAGTCCTTGTAGGCCTGCTTGAAGCCCTCGGGGTCCGGGGGGGTCGGCATCCGCGCCTCGTCGAGGACGTTGAAGTCGTTGTTGCCCAGGTTGATGACGACGAGGTGGGGGACGAAGTCCTGGGGGTCCCACTTCGACTTCGGGTCGTTCGGGTAGAGGCGGTCATAGAGGACGGGGAAGGTGTCCTCGTTCTCCGCGACCGTCTTGCCATTGAGGTTGCGGTAGACGCCCGTGCCCGAGATGCAGGTCTGGACGGTCTCGGCGTTGAACCTGCGGCCGATGATCGCGCCGTAGGCCTTGGTGATGTTCTCGTTCTTCGTGTGGTAGCCGGTGTTGGGCTCGGTGTTGTTGGGGGCGAAGATGCGCACCTCGTTGCCGTAGCCGCAGGTGATGGAGTCGCCGATGAACTCGATCCGCTTCTCCTGCCGGGGGGGCGGGTCCAGGATGATGCCCTGGAGGCTCAGGCCGACGAACCGGATGTTGCCGGCGTAGGACTCGGTGGCCTTGACGACCTCGACGATGTGCTCGCCCCGGGCGAGGTTGCGGGCGCCCTTGTACATGAGCGCGCCACCCTTCGGCTTGAGCTCGACCTTCGCCTCCTCCACGCCATCGACGACGATGCTGACGAAGTTGGTGTGCTCGTTGCCACCCTCGCCCTTGTCCTCGAAGGCCACGTCCACGCCGGTGCAGTTGCAGCGGAAGCGCACGGTGGTGCCCGGGTGGGGGTACGTCGGACCCTCGTCGGTGGTGTGGTCCAGGCGCCCGATGAACTGGAGGTTCGGGTCATCCGCGGCGTAGTCGAACCAGGGTTCGAAAGGCTCACAGCCAGCCAGGGCGAGAATCAACAACAGCCCGGGGATACGGGATCGGCTCATCCTTTTCTTCTCCTGGCCCGGGAGTATCGCGCAGGAGGGCGGGGGCGTCATCCACGGGACAGCCGCAGGAATTGCGTGGTGTGCGCCAGCACGCAGCCTTTGCGCCCGCCGCGAGGGCCCTCCCGAGGGAGCGCCGTGGGAACGCCGGTTGCAGTGGGAGTGGGCATCCCTCTTCGATGGAGTGAAACCATGAGCAACATCCAGCGCATCCTCGTCCCGGTGGACTTCTCGGAGACCTCGAAGCGAGCGCTCGACTACGCGTACCTCTTCGCCAACCGCTTCGACGCGAAGCTGGACGTGCTGCACGTGTGGCGCCCGTCCGAGTACGCGGGCGACGAGATGGTGGTGATGACGCGCAGCGAGCCCGAGCTCACGCTGTCCACCTACCTGCGCAACCACGCGGACCAGCAGCTCTCGGCCTTCCTCGAGGGCGTGCCGCACTCGCAGCAGATGTTGGAGTCGGGCGAGCCCGCGCTCGTCATCGCGAAGGTGGCGGCCGAGGGGAAGTACGACCTCGTCATCATGGGCACGCACGGGCGCACGGGCCTGTCGCACATGATGGTGGGCAGCGTGGCCGAGAAGGTGGTGCGGCTGGCGCCCTGCCCGGTGCTCACCTACCGCACGCCCGCCGAGAAGGAGGCGAGGCGACCCGGTCGTGACACGGGGAAGTGACCGGGCCACACGGGGAGTCAACCCGTGACGGGGTAGTGCTTGCGAGGCGCCGCGCCCGGGACGAGAGTGCGACTCCCCCTCTCGTCCCGGAGTCACGACGTGCCCTCCGCTCTGCCCCTGTCGGCCGCACTGCTCTCCCTGCTCACCGCCTCGCCCAAGGCCCCCGCTCCGGCGGCCGCGACGAAGGACTCGGGCCCCTCGACCCAGGTGGCCGGGCAGCTCATTGGCGCGGCGCTCGCGGAGGGCCATGCCTATGCGCGCCTCGCCGAGCTCACGGATGGCATCGGCCCGCGCCTCTCTGGCTCCGAGGGCGCGGAGGCCGCGGTGCAGTGGGCCAGACGCAGCTTCGAGGCCGATGGCGTGAAGGTGTGGCTGGAGCCGGTGAAGGTGCCGCGCTGGGTGCGCGGGGAGGAGCGCGGGCGGGTGCTGGCCTCGGAGCGCTTCGGCGAGCACCCGCTGTCCCTCCTGGCACTGGGCGGCAGCGTGGGCACTCCGGCCGGGGGCCTCACCGCCGAGGTCATCGAGGTCCGCTCGCTGGAGGAGGTGGCGACGCTCGGGGACAAGGTGAAGGGGAAGATCGTCTTCTTCAACCACGCGATGCGCGAGGCCGCGGACTACGGCAAGGCCGCCGGGCTGCGGACGCGAGGGGCCTCGGTGGCGGCGAAGAGCGGGGCGGTGGGCATGCTGGTGCGCTCGCTGGCCACGGCGTCGCTGCGCTCGCCGCACACGGGCGCCATGCGCTACGAGGAGGGGGTGCCGCAGGTGCCGAGCGTGGCGGTGTCCGTGGAGGACGCGGAGCTGCTGCACCGGCTGCTGGCGGGCGGGCCGGTGAAGGTGGAGCTGAAGCTGGGCTGCCAGACGCTGCCGGACGCGGACTCCTTCAACGTGGTGGCCGAGGTGAAGGGCCGGGAGAAGCCGCAAGAGGTGGTGCTGCTGGGCGCGCACCTGGACTCGTGGGACGTGGGCACGGGGGCGCACGATGACGGCGCGGGCGTGACGATGGTGATGGAGGCGGCGCGGCTCATCGCGAAGCTGAAGCCGGCGCCGCGGCGCTCGGTGCGCGTGGTGCTGTTCGCGAACGAGGAGAACGGCCTGCGCGGCGGCCGGGCCTACGCCGAGGCGCACGCGGCGGAGCTGGGCCAGCACGTGGCGGCGCTGGAGATGGACTCGGGCGGCTTCCGGCCGCTGGGCGTGACGCTGCGGGCGGGCCCTGGGGGCGAGGAGCTGGTGCGGCCCTGGCTGCGCCCGCTGGAGGCACTGGGGGCGGGGCAGCTTCTCGCGGGCGATGCGGGAGGCGCGGACCTCTCACCGCTGATTCCGGCGCGGGTGCCCTTCGTGGGGGTGCGGGTGGACAGCAGCCGCTACTTCGACTTCCACCACTCGCACGCGGACACGCTGGACAAGGTGGACCCGAAGGACCTGGCGCAGAGCACGGCGGCGGTGGCGTGGGTGGCCTACGTGCTGGCCGAGGTGCCCGGCGTGCTGCCGCGTCCCGAGGCGCCCGCCGAGACGCCCAAGGCCCCCTCCGCGCCGTCCGTGGCGCCCAAGCCCTCGGCCCCCTGAAGGAAGACCCCATGAGCGACAACCCAGCGGACCCCGAGGATCGCCGCACCCCTCGTGAAGTGCGGCTGAAGCAGGAGCACCGCGAGTCCATCCTGCACGCGCTGAAGCAGGTGCACGAGCGCGTGCACGAGGCCTACCCGGACAAGTCGAGCCCGAAGCTGTCGCAGGGCTGGGTGGACCGGCGACGGCTGCTGCTGGTGGACCTGGCGCTGCACCTGTGCGAGGAGGCGGTGAAGGGCGAGACGCTCGGCGCGCGCGAGCTGGCGGAGCGGCTGCACTCGGTGCTGTTCGTGGCCCAGGAGCTGGCGCCGGGGCACGGCCTGGAGAAGGCGGCGGAGCTGGTGCTCGAGTCGCTCGGAGAGGGCGAGCCGGGACTGAAGGTGGACTGACCGAGGCTCAAGGCTCGAAGGACAGGGGCAGGCTCGTCACGCCGCGCACCTGGGCGCTGGTGCGCCACTGGAGCTGCTCGGGGGGCACCGCCAGCCGCACATGCGGGAGCCGCTCCATGAGCAGGTCGAAGGCGATGCCCGCCTCCAACCGGGCCAGGGGCGCGCCCAGGCAGAAGTGGATGCCCTGGCCGAAGGCCACGTGCTTGTTGGGCGAGCGCGTCACGTCCAGGCGATTCGGCTCGGGGAACTGCTCGGGGTCCCGGTTGGCGGCCAGATAGTCCAGCCGCACCACCTCGTGGGCCTTGATGGGCTGGCCGTACAGCTCGAAGTCCTCCACGGCGAAGCGGGCCATGCTCAGCTCCAGGGGGCCACAGTAGCGCAGCAGCTCCTCCACCGCCGAGGGAACGAGGGAACGGTCCGCGCGCAGCCGCTGGAGCTGGTCCGGGTGGCGCAGCAGCTCCAGCATGCCGTTGCTCAGCAGGTGCACCGTCGTCTCGTGGCCGGCGACGAGCAGCAGGTACACCATGCTCAACAGCTCCTGGGTGGTGAGCCGGTCTCCCTGCTCCTCCACGGCCAGCAGGGCGGTGACCAGGTCCTCCTGGGGCTGCTGTCGGCGCAGCTCGATGAAGCCCTCCAGGTAGCCCTGGAAGCGCTCGAGGTTCTCGCGAATCCGCTCCATGCCTCCCTGAGCGGGAGGGTTGAAGAACGCCTGCGTCATGGTGCGGAACCGAGGCCGGTCCTCCAGTGGGACGCCCAGCAGCTCGCAGATGACGGTGATGGTCAGCGGGAAGGCGAAGGCCTCGACGAAATCCGCGGAGCCTCGGGCGCGCATGGCCTCGAGCAGCTCGAGTGATCCGGCGGGTCCATCACGAGCAGGTGCCGGTTGAGCGTCTGCGAGGGCCCGCCCCGGAACTTCTTGCGGACCTCCTCGGGCAGCTTCTCGGTGTCATTCGTGAGGCGGACGTCCCGGGCCGTCTCGACCACGTCCCGGTAGCGCGTCAGGAGCCAGAAGGGCATCTGCCGGTGGGGGTCCACCAGCCGGGCCACGGGTTCCGTCTCGCGCAGGCGCGCGTAGAGAGGAAAGGGGTTGGCGCGGACCTGCGGGGCCCACAGGTCCTGGGAGGGGGCGGCCGGGGAATCGGTGGTCATGGCGATTTCACCCGGAGTGTACAGACCCCGAATCTCGATTTGAATCCGCGAGGCGCAGGCGTGTCCACGCGAAGTCGGGTCGCCGCGGCTGGCGCGGTCGTTGGCGGAGGACATGGTTTCTTCCTCGAGTGGGTGAAGGGGGACGGCGCTCGTCCTCGAGCAGGAGCGATGCTCGGCCCATGAAAAGCCCGTCTCCCCCAGGGGCTCAGTACCCCGGGGGCTTCTGGAACGGGCCCGTCACGTCGGTGAGGGCCTCGCAGACGGCGAGCAACTCCTCGTCGAGCCACCGGCGGCCCACCACCTGGATGCCCAGGGGCAGGGGCGAGTTCACGAGCTTCGCCACGGGCAGCACCACCACGGGGTGCCCGGTGAGGTTGAAGGTGGCGGTATAGGCACTGGTGGCGGAGAGGTAGGGCATCGGTTGTCCCTCCACCTCGATGCACTCGCCGCTGGCGAGGTGGGGGAAGGCCGAGCTCACGCTGGTGGGGCACAGCCACGCATCCCACTGCGAGAGGAACTTCTCCACCTGTCCGGTGATGCGGTCGTGGAGGGAGAGGGCCTCGATGTACTCGGCCATGTCGCTGTTCACCCCGCGCACGATGCCGCGGTTGAGCGGGGTGTCGCCGCGCATGGCGTTGAAGCGCACGCTGAAGACGAAGCGCGCCAGGGCCTGCATCTCGGAGCCGAGCTCCGCGCCGAGCACGCGGCCCCACACCTCCCACAGCTCCTGGTAGTCCACCCCCGGGGGCCCGCAGCGCTCCACCCGGCACCCGAGCCGCTCGAGCGTCGTCGCGAGCGTCTCCAGCGCGGTGCGCGTCTCGCGCGAGACGGGCAGGCCGCCGAAGTCATCCGTCCAGGCGAAGCGGTAGGAGTGCAGCTCGCGCCGGGGCACGTCGCGCACGGGCACGGGGGGCACGTCCCAGTCCTCCTCATCCGGGCCGGCGAGCAGCTTCAGCCCCAGCTTCAGATCCTCCAGGCTGCGGGCGAGCGGCCCGGCGGCGCCCTCGTAGCGCACGCCCCGGGGACGGCCGGGGAGCGGGGGGATGTGGCCGGAGATGGGGACGCGGTGCTCGGTGGGCTTGAGGCCGAAGACGCCGCAGTAGTGCGAGGGGACGCGGATGGAGCCGGCCAGGTCGCTGCCCACCTCCAGGGGCGACATGCCCGAGGCCACCGCCGCCGCGCCGCCGCCGGTGCTGCCTCCGGGGGTGCGCGTCTCGTCCCACGGGTTGCTGGCACGGCCGAAGAGATGGCCGCTCGTCTGCAGGTCCAACGTCAGCGTGGGCAGGTTCGTCTTGCCCAGGAGGATGCCGCCGGCCTTCTTCAGCCGTGCCACCACGGTGGCGTCGTGGGTGGGCACGTGGTGGGCCAGCCGCTTGTAGCTGCTGGTGGTGCGCACCCCGGCCGTCATGAAGGAGTCCTTGATGGTGATGGGCACGCCATGCAGGGGGCCCCAGGACTCGCCGCGGGCGCTCGCCTCGTCGGCCTCGAGGGCGCGCGCGCGGGCCCGCTCCTCGTCGAGCGTGACGAGGGCATTGAGGCGCGGGTTGTGTCGGGCCACCTGCGCGAGGTGCGCTTCCAGCAGCTCGCGAGCCGACACCTCGCGAGCGCGCACCAGGGCCGCGAGCCGGTGAGCCGGAAGGAAGAGGAGGTCCTGCATGAGATGCCATCCTCCGAGCGATGGGCGGTGCACCGTGGACTTCAGAAGCTGCACACGGGCCCCCGCCGTTCGTCAGCCACTCCTCGGAAGTGTCCACCAACCGTTCACCAGGTGGCGGAGTGTGGGGCGGAGCCGGTGGGTGGCGGACACTCGGCGCCACGAGGCGACTTCCCCCATCACCTGACGTGGGAGGAGTCACACCGCGCGACAAGTCGTTCCGCTGTCCCGCCGGCTCCACTATCTTCCCGCGCCCAGGAGGAGTCATGCAGAGCCAGGAGGGCACGAGGTCCGAGCGGGCCCGCAGCTTCATCGAGCTGCTGGACCGCATCCGCATCATCGACGACGAGGCGGCGGAGGAGGCGCTGCTCGACGAGCTGGCGCGCCCCGAGCGCCCCTTCATCCTCTCCTTCGTCAACGCGCACGCGATGAACCTGGGGTGGAATCAGCCAGGCATGCTGGAAGGGCTGTTCCGCTCGGACATGCTGCTGCGCGATGGAATCGGGGTGAAGCTGGGCCTCAAGGCCTTCCAGCGGCCGTTCGGGCGGAACATGAATGGCACGGACTTCATCCCCCGCATCGCGCGGCGCTTCCAGGGGCGGAAGGTGGCGCTCTTCGGCACGCGCTCGCCGTGGCTGGACGAGGCGCGGCGCAAGCTGGAGGACATGGGGCTCACCATCGTCGCGTGCCAGGAGGGGTTCGACCCGCCGGAGACGTACGTGCAGCGGGCCGTCGAGACGAAGCCGGACCTCATCATCATGGCGATGGGCATGCCCAAGCAGGAGGAGGTGTCGGTGAAGCTGCGCGAGGCCCTCGCGCACCCGGTGCTCATCGTGAATGGGGGCGCCATCCTGGACTACCTCGGCGGCAAGGTGCCGCGAGCGCCGGCGGTGATGCGGCAGGTGGGGATGGAGTGGCTGTTCCGCCTCGCGGTGGAGCCCAAGCGGCTGTTCCGCCGCTACGTGGTGGGCATTCCCGTCTTCTTCACCCACGTGGCCGAGGTGAAGGTGGTAGGGGAAGGTGAGCAGCCCGGCGGGCAGGCCTAGCGCAGGCTGTTGGCTGGGGGGACCGCACCCGTTCCTTGAGCTACCGTGAGCCCGAGCGAGGCACATCCAAGGAATGCAACACATGACGACACTGGCCCGTCCTCCCATCCTGCTGACGATGGCCGACTATTACGGCACGCTCGCCGCGGTGCGCTGCCTGGGTCGGCTGGGAATCCCCGTCACCATGGCCGAGTCCAAGCTGCTGGCGCCCGCGCGCTGGAGCCGGTACGTGACGCGCCGGGTGGAGTGCCCGGACGTGGGGGACTCGGACGCCTTCCTGGAGTGGCTGCTGCGCTTTGGCGAGCGGGAGCCCGGCCACGTGCTCTACCCGACGAGCGATGACATGGCGTGGCTGTTCGCCCTGCACCGCGAGGAGCTGGGGCGGCACTTCCGCATGTACCAGCCGGGCGTGGACGTCGTGTACGGGCTGCTCAACAAGCAGCGGCTCCACGACCTGTGCAAGGACGTGGGGCTGGACGTGCCGGACACCTGGTTCCCCGAGAGCGAGAAGGACCTGGAGCGCGTGGCGGCCGAGGCGCGCTTCCCGGCGCTGCTCAAGCCGCAGACGCAGATCCTCTTCGAGAGCCACGTGAAGGGCTCGCAGGTGGAGCGCGCGAGCGAGCTGCTGCCGCGCTACCGGGAGTTCCTGGAGCGCAACCAGTACGGGCGCAAGCTGCTGGACTACGACCCGAGGGCGAACCGGCCGATGGTGCAGGCCTTCTACACGGAGGCGGCGCAGAACATCTTCAGCCTGAGCGGCTTCGTGGACCGCACGGGCGAGCTGTTCGTGGCGCGCGGGGCGGTGAAGGTGCTGCAGCGCCCGCGCAAGCTGGGCATCGGCCTGTGCTTCGAGGAGGTGCCGGTGGAGCCGGAGCTCGCCGAGAAGGTGCGGGCGCTGTGCAAGAAGCTGGGCTACCACGGCACGTTCGAGGTGGAGTTCATCCGCGCCGGAGGCAAGCAGCTCCTCATCGACTTCAACCCGCGCTTCTACAGCCAGATGGGCTTCGACATCGCGCGGGGGAGCCCGCTGCCGCTGCTGGTGTACGAGGCGGCGTGTGGCCACGAGGCGCAGCTGGCCGAGGTGGCGCGCGAGGCGCTCTCGTGGAAGGGCGGGGGCCAGTACATCTACTGCCACCGGGGCATCTTCGAGCTGCTGTTGAGGGCGCAGGGCCTGTCGGGCCGGCTGAGCTCGGGGGAGGTGCGGCACTGGCGCGAGTGGTACGCGCGCAACCGGGAGCGGGCGGTGGACGCGGTCATCGACACGGGGGACTGGGTGCCGTGGATGGTGGACGTGGCCATGCACCTGCGCTCCTAC
>NZ_DASVSO010000621.1:0-2225 GCF_036388035.1 Archangium sp. | reverse complement strand
CACCTCCTCCATCAGCACCCGCCAGCCCTCGATGAGCTTCCACACCGTGTCCCAGCCCAGGTACGCCACCGCGCCCAACGTCATCAGCACGGCCACCCCCTTCGAGACGGGCTCGGGGAGAGACAACAAGACGGCATACATCGTCAGGGCCCCCACCAGCGTGGCGACCACCGCCGTGGGGCTCACCATCCGCCCCAGCTCGCCCTTCATGGCTCCCAGCACCGAGCCCTGGGCCATGGCCATGGCCAGCGCGTACCTGCTATCGCCGTCCAGCACGGGGCCGTCCACCAGCAGGCGCAGACAATCCCCCGCGCCCCAGGTCCGCTCGCACCACAGCAGGTAGCGGCGCGTCAGCTCCGCGTCCGCTGGCGCCACTCCCACCTCCTGGCTCTCTCGCGCGTCCAGCAGCGTCAGCCGTCGGCCCCTGCCCTCGTACCGGAACCAGCCACTTCGCTCGGGTACGCCGAACAACCGCCGGGCGTACTCCAGTGGCCGAGCGGCGGACGGCACAGCGCGAACGTGCTCCCCCATGGCCTCCTGGAACGCCTCTTCGTCCAGCTCCACCGGCTCCACGCCCCCGCGCGCCACATGCACGAGGGGAGGGCCCGTGCCCGTGTCGAGGCGGACGACTCGCGTCGCCCCGCTACACCCCACGAGGAGCGCGAACAGCAGCGGAACCACCCAGCGTGACATGCGGAGCCTTCCTGGCCGTGCCCCCGAACCTGGAGCACGACCCGAAGTACAGGTGCCGCCTGACACGTTCGTCAATCGGCACCCGAGGGCTCACACGCCTCCACGCTCCGCCCCTGATGCCCCTCACATCTTGAAGCCGGGGTCCGCCGGAGCGGACTCCCCGCGCAGCAAGGCCTGGAGCCGCCGCACCCGCTGCTCGGCCCCGTGGGCACCGCGCGCCTCCAGGTTCAACCGGTAGGCCTCCAGGTCCTCCGCGCGCCACCGCTCGCGCCGCTGGAGTTCCCACACCAGGTCGGCCTCCCCCTCGAAACGCTCTCGCAGGGGCGCCTCGCGTGCCTTCGCGAAGGCACCGAAGAACGCCAGCGGACGCACCCGGAGGACCTTGTACGCCCACCCGAACCACTGCTGCGCCTCCGGGAGCGAGGACCGGTCCCGACTGGCCGCCTCCACCCTCGACAGGACGGCCTGCTTCACCTCCTCGTCGAGCCTGACCCACAGCGTCTCCACATCCACGTCCTGCGCCTGCTCCGGCTCCACCCGCAGGGACTCGCGCAGCACCACCGTCATCCACAGCCACTCCTCTCCGTGCAGCACCTCGGGCGTGCGGCCGTAGAGGATGGAGTGCAGGATCGCCTGCTCGTAGTTCTCCGCGATTTCCAGCATCAGCGGGTCGGCGGCCACGGCGTCCTTCACGGCCCCCATCAGCGCCTCCGGTTCCTCCACGGCCCGCCGCAGGGCCCGCGCGCTCATTCCCGGCCCTTGCCACCCGTCGGGTTCCTCGCCAGCGCCCTGGCTCACGGACACGCGCATGCGCTCGTAGCGCGCCGCCCACTCGGAGACCTGCGCCATCATCAGCCACGCCACCGTGTGGTGCCGCCTGGACGTGTACGGCGGATGACGTGGAGCCATCCGTACATTCAACACCGCCACGGCCAGGGCGCACCGCTCCTCCAGCGTCCGCCCCGGCTCCATCAGCACCCGGCCCAACTCCCGGTCGAAGCGCTCCACCCGCTCGGGGTCGAGCAACTCCGGAGCGCAGCGCTCGAACAGCCGCGCCCTCCGCTCGTCCATGTCCTCCACCTCGTCCGTCACCCGGAAGATGTGCCGTTCGACGACGGGAACGAACTCGTCCCAGGACCAGCGCAGGGCCGCCAGCGGCCCACCCTCCTGGAACATCCTCCGCAGCAGGACCATCCCGTCGGAGGCCCGTTGCAAGCGGTTGGGGGACACCAGCACCTGCTGAGCCAGGCGCGCCGCCTCGGCGGTGACCGCATCCACCCCGGAGGGCGGCGGGTCGCTCGGGGATGGGGGGGCGCTCCCTCCGGAGCGCCGGGTCTCACCCAGACAGCATTGCTTGTACTTCCGTCCGCTGCTGCAAGGACACAGCTCATTGCGAGGTGGCATGGCGCCGACACATAACACTTCTGACTCGGGAAGTCGCGTCGCCGGACACTACTTCTCCCACCCACCCAGCGACCCGGCCGGGCACGGACTCCGGGTCTCACCCACCGCGTCCCCCTTCCCTCTCTTCT
>NZ_DASVSO010000620.1:0-3387 GCF_036388035.1 Archangium sp. | reverse complement strand
GACCTGAAGAAGATGGACAAGGACGATCTGCTCAACCTGCTCGGCCTGGAGACCCGGAAGGATACCGTGGACTGGCTGCTTCCCACGCTGGGGGCCTTCTCCGTGGGCCTGCTGTTGGGCGCGGGGCTCGGCGTGCTGATGGCGCCGAAGGCCGGTCCCGAGCTGCGCAATGACCTGCGCAACCGGCTGCAGGGCCAGGACTCCCAGGCCAACGCCGGCAACGGCCAGCGCCGCGAGACCATCTCCCACGGCGTCTAGCGTCGGGGGTCCGTGCCTCGCCCGGGACTCGGGCGAGAGCGAGGGGCGATCCGGTGACTCCGGGTCGCCCCTTCGTGTTTCCGGGAGGTAGACTGCGGCGCCTATGCGCGTCTCCCTCGTCTGGCAGCCGCTCTGCGGAGCGCGGCGGACCCTCCTTCTCGACGTGGCCCTCGCCGCGCGGGAGCTCGTGCCATGACCTCCAGGAAGGAGCGCAAGCCCGCGCGTGGCGGGCGTCCGGCGCCGAAGGGCGCATCCGCTCGCGAGGCCCCCAAGGCGGAGTCCCCCACACGGGGGCGTGCCGCGCCCGGACGGAAGGACATGCCGTCGCGGCGGGACACGCCGAGAGACCTGCCCGCGGTGGCGGCCCCTGGGAAGAAGGCCACCCTGGCGCGCACCCCCCCCGCGCCCCGGCCGCCAGAGGCGCCACGCGCGCCACGCCTGCCCGATACGAGCGCGGAGGCCGTGACACGGGGGGTGCTGGCCCGGGTGCGGGGCGTGGAGACGCTGGAGTCCGCCTATGACGCCTGGCTCGAGTTGCGGCTGGCGCACGGGGCCGCGCGGTTGCGCTTCGGCGAGGAGCGCGAGCGGCTGGAGCAGCAGGGCTCCTTCCTGGTGGGCGCGGTGCGCGCGGCGGATCGGGAGCGGGCGGCCTCAGGGGAGCCAGCCCCGGAGGCGGCGCTCGTCTCCGCGGATGCGTCCATGCGCGACTTCCTGCGCCAGGCCGAGGAGAAGCTGTCCCGGGCGCGTGAGGCGCTCGCGAAGGAAGAGGCCGAGAGCGAGGCGCGCTACCAGGCGGCCTTCGGGGAGCTCTGCTCCACCCTCCAGGATCGGGTGAGGCGCCACCTGGGGGCCTCGCCGCTGCGCCTGCGGTTGCTGCTGCGCAAGGTGGGGGCCACACGGGCCATCCTCCACGTGGAGCGCGTGAGCGGCGATACCCCGGTGCTGCTCCTGTACCTCTTCAGCGGCCGAATCCCCTCGCGCCACGGCTTCCTCTTCGACGACTCCACCGAGGACGTGTCGCTCCCGCCGGCGCCGCTCTACCCGGAGGAGGGGGTCGCGCCGGGCGAGGTGCGCCCGGAGGCCCCGGCCCTGATCGCCCGGGTGCGAGCGCCGGGAGAGGTGCTCCCGGTGAAGGGCTTCCTGCCCGTCTTCGTGCCCCGCCCCGAGGGAGGCGAGGACTTCTTCCGCCTCCTCCAGCGCGGGCCGGTGATGGAGGTGGAGGTGGCCGAGGGCCCGGGCTTCCGCGGCATCCTCACCCGCGAGGAGTCCGAGCGCTTCGCGGGGCATCTGCTGCGCCTCAAGCTCGAGGGCAGGCTCGAGCTCGAGGTGGAGGCGGGCTGACGCGGACTACGGCTGCGTGTGCACCACGCCCACGTCGGCGGTACCCACCAGCAGCGCGCTGCCGACGAAGAGGTTGTCGGACTCGGGGCCGCCGGTCTTCATCGTCTGGAAGATGACGAGGTAGTTGCTGTCCTTCTGGGGGAAGGCGCTGCCCGGGATTTCAAGGCTCGCCGCCTTCGACGGGGGATTCGGCAGGGCCACGAGCTCCAGGAGCCGCAGCGGCTCCTTCGGAGCGCTGGTGTAGGTGGGCTGGCCCTGGTCGCCGTTCTTGCTCAGCGGGACGACGGTGACGAAGCCGTGGGTGCGCTCCTGGTTGCTGGGCACCGCCGGGCGCTGCAGGGTGAGGGGCTGGTTGGCCGGGCGCCGCAGGTAGCCCTCGGCCGGGTGGAGCGCCTCAATCCTCTCCAGGGCCGGGGCCTCCTCCACGGTGCCCACGTGCGAGGTGCCGTTCTGCACGGCGACGAAGCGGTAGGTCTTGCCGGGCTGGTACTTCACGCCCGCGTCCTCGCCGAAGTCGCTCGTGTGGCCGTAGGTGCCCGCGCCCTCGTTCTCCAGGTTGATCTGGCCCCCGGTGGCCGCCTCGACGCGGACGGTGGCGTTGGCGATGGGCTCCGGAGCGCCCTGCTCCCCCTCGCGCGTGCCGAAGAAGACGAAAGCCGCCGTCTGGCCCGGCAGGGTGATCTGATCGAAGGTGCCGCCGTCGGACAGCGTGCCGGCGTCGATCCCCGCCGCCGCTGTCGGCGAGAAGGCCACGTCCGGCGTGGACAGCAGCGTCCCCACCATCACCTTCTTGGCGAGGAACTGGTTGCCTGTCTTCTCGAAGTCGCAGGCAAGAGGGGAGAGCAGGAGAGCGGTCGCGGCGGTGGACAGCAAGAGTCGGTTCATTGCTTCTTTCCGGAAGGTCGGCCCGGCGGGCGAGCATACCAGGGCGACAGGAGGGCTGGGTGGGTGGGCCGAACGCGCTATTCTGCCCGCTCCCGTGCGAAGCCTTCCCATCTACTCGGCCGGTCTCCGCTTCCTGCAGCGGCTCGGCTATTCGCTCCTGCAGGCCACGCTCTTCGGCGCCATCCTCGGGCTGCTCGTCTACTACCGCGTCCCGCGTGCGCAGCTGGGCGGCGAGGCGACGCCCATCGCCGTGCTCGCCCGTCCCTCGGCCTGGCTGGAGTCCTGGGAGCGCGGCGCCTACGACTGGCGCGCCCGCGCACTGGGCGCCCGCTCCTCGCGCTCGGATCGCGTCGTGGTGGTGGCGATCGACGACGAGACGCTCGCCGAGGCCCGCCAGGACGCGCGCCCCGGCATCGCCTCCAACCCGTGGCCCCGGGAGCTGGTGGGAGGACTGACCCACCGGCTCGTCGAGGAGGGCGCGGAGCTGGTGATGCTGGACTTCCCCTTCACGGAGCTCAGCCCGCGCGCGGGCCTCGTGCAGGACACGCCCGGCCTGGAGGGACTGGACGACGACCGGGCCTTCCGCAAGCAGCTCGATCGCAACCCCGAGAAGTCCGTGCTGGCCTTCGAGTGGTCGCCGGACCGCGAGATTCCCGCGAGCGGCCGGCTGTGGCCGTACCGCGTGCGGCTCGGCACCTACGCCAGCGCGGCCGAGGCGCGGGGCCGGGTGCAGTTGGTGCTGGCGGACCAGAGGCCCGCCTTCCTCATCCCGGCGGGCAACGCGGTGGAGGCGTGGGCGGGCGTGGCCAGCGAGCAGGAGGGCCTGCGGGTGGCCCTGGAGCAGGGCGTCCGCGAGCCGCCGAGGGTGCAGGAGCGGCGGGCCACGGATGACACCTGGCGCGT
>NZ_DASVSO010000619.1:0-19890 GCF_036388035.1 Archangium sp. | reverse complement strand
CTCATGGTCGACAAGGTGAACCGCCTGCGCGAGATGAGCCCGCTGTACGAGATGGCGAAGGAAGGCATCGACCTGAAGAGCATCGAGTGGACGGCGCACTAGTCCCGTCCGGCGCCCTCCCCTGCTAGGAGGGCAGGCGGGCCCCCGACCCCGGCACGGTTGCCGGGCAACGGGCCCGGTGACAAGGCTTCATAAGGGAGTTCCCATGGCTTACAGCGACAAGGTCATCGACCATTACGAGAACCCCCGCAATGTCGGCACGCTCGACAAGGCGGATCCCAACGTGGGCACCGGCCTGGTGGGCGCTCCGGCGTGCGGCGACGTCATGCGCCTGCAGCTGAAGATCTCCGACGACGGCATCATCGAGGACGCCAAGTTCAAGACCTTCGGGTGTGGCTCGGCCATCGCGTCCAGCTCGCTGGTGACCGAGTGGGTGAAGGGCAAGACGGTGGACCAGGCGATGACCATCTCCAACAAGGACGTGGCGCGCGAGCTGGCGCTGCCGCCGGTGAAGATCCACTGCTCGGTGCTGGCCGAGGACGCCATCAAGGCGGCCATCGAGGACTTCAAGAAGAAGCGCGAGTCCCGGCAGCACAAGGCGTAGCCAGGGCCAGAGCAAGGAGACGCGGGATGAGCGAGCAGGCGATGACCCAGACGAGCCCGACGCAGACGACGCCTGCCACCCCGGCCGCGAAGCCGGCGCGAGGCATCTCGCTGCACGACAGCGCGGTGGAGCAGCTCAAGAAGCTGCTGGTCGAGCGGCAGACGCCCGAGGCCGGGCTGCGCCTCGCGGTGCGTGGCGGCGGGTGCTCGGGGCTGGCGTACGTGATGGAGTGGGCGGAGAAGCCGCGCGAGAAGGACAAGATCTTCGAGCGTGACGGGGTGCGCGTGTTCGTGGACCCGAAGAGCTACCTGTATCTGCTCGGCACGGAGATCGTGTACGAGTCGACGCTGATGGCCTCGGGCTTCAAGCTGAACAACCCCAACGTGAAGGGCTCCTGCGGCTGCGGCGAGAGCTTCTCCGTGTAGCCCGCCCCTCTCCCAGGGGAGGGAGTCATGCTGGGGGCTCGGCCGCGCAAAGCCGGGCCCTTTCGTTTTGCCCCCGGAAAGGGGACGTGAAGTGAAGTGCTGGAACTGTGAGAAGGACACGGCGGGGCGCCCGTTCTGCCCGGCCTGCGGAAAGATCGCCGCCCGGCCGCCCGGCGCCACCCACTTCGACGTCTTCGGGCTGCCGAGGGCCTACGCCGTGGACGTGCCCGCGCTGGAGAAGCAGTACCGGGAGCTGTCGCTGCAGCTCCACCCGGACAAATTCGCCCAGGCGCAGGCGCGCGAGCGCCGGCTGTCGCTGGAGCAGACCACGGCGCTCAACGAGGCCCTCAAGACGCTCAAGGACCCCACGAAGCGGGCCTTCTACCTGCTGAAGCTGCACGGGGTGGACCTGGAGCGCGAGGACGCCGGAGCGCAGAAGGACATGCCCCTCGAGTTCCTCGAGGAGGTGATGGAGCTGCGCGAGGCGCTCGACGAGGCCATGGCCTCGAAGAACCTGGAGCGGGCCCAGAAGATGGCCGCGGACGTGGAGGGCCGGCGCAAGGCCGCCCACCAGGAGGCCGTGGACACGCTGCGCACCCTGGAGCAGGGGGTGCCAGTGGAGTCCTCGGTGAAAAAGGCATCGCACGCCCTGGGACGGGTGCGGTACTTCACGCGCTTCCTCGAGCAGGTGGAAGCCTTCGAGGAGGAGATGCTGGCGTGAGCAAGAACGGCTACCTGCAGATTCATGACCCCCTCAAGCCCAAGGGGCATGCGGTGGGCATTGACCTGGGCACGACGAACTCGCTGGTGGCGAGCGTCCTCCAGGGCAAGCCCCGCTGCCTCGCGGCGGACGAGGGCGACTCCAACCTCCTGCCCTCGGTGGTGCACTACGGGAAGGACGGGGGCGTGGTGGTGGGCGCGCGCGCGAAGCAGCTCGCCGCCGAGCACCCCACCGACACCATTGTGTCCGTGAAGCGCTTCATGGGCCGCGGCCCGGACGACGCGGAGACGCGCAAGCTGGGCGCCTACAAGTTCGCCAGCGGCGGCAAGGTGGTGCGCTTCGAGGTGGCCGGTGGCCAGCCGGTGACGCCCATCGAGGTGTCCGGCGAGATCCTCCGCGCCCTCAAGCGCCGCGCGGAGAGCCACTTCTCCAGCCGGGTGGAGCAGGCCGTCATCACCGTGCCCGCCTACTTCGACGACGCCCAGCGCCAGGCCACCAAGGACGCGGGCCGGCTCGCGGGCCTGGAGGTGCTGCGCCTGCTCAACGAGCCCACCGCCGCGGCGCTCGCCTACGGCCTCGACAAGGGCAGCCAGGGCACCTACGCGGTGTACGACCTGGGGGGCGGCACCTTCGACATCTCCATCCTCAAGCTGGTGGACGGCGTCTTCGAGGTGAAGTCCACCGGCGGTGACTCGGCCCTGGGCGGCGACGACTTCGACCGGGCCATCGCCCAGCGTGTGCTGGAGGCCCTGGGCCAGTCCTCCCCCGCCCCCTCCCTGGTGGCCGAGGTGCTGGCCGCCTCGCGCAAGGCCAAGGAGGCCCTCACCGACGCCCCCGAGGTGCTGCTCACCGTGGGCGCGCACACGCAGACGCTGCGGCGCTCGGACTTCGAGGAGTGGATCCGCCCGCTCATCCAGAAGACGGGCGTGGTGTGCCGCCGCGCCCTCAAGGACGCGGGGGTGGCGGCCTCGGAGCTGGACGGCGTCATCCTCGTGGGCGGCGCCACCCGGGTGCCCGCGGTGCGCCGCTTCGTGGCCGAGCTCTTCGGCCGCGAGCCGCTCAGCGACATCGACCCGGACCAGGTGGTGGCCCTCGGCGCGGCCGTGCAGGCGGACCTGCTCACCAACGTGGACCGGCAGGACGAGGTGCTCCTGCTGGACGTCAACCCCCTGTCGCTCGGCCTGGAGACGATGGGCGGGCTGGTGGAGAAGCTCATTCCGCGCAACTCCACCATCCCCACCGCCGCGGCCCAGGTCTTCACCACCTTCAAGGACGGGCAGACGGGCCTGGACATCCACGTGCTCCAGGGCGAGCGCGAGCTGGTGGAGGACTGCCGCAGCCTCGCCCGCTTCACCCTGAGTGGGATTCCGCCCATGCCCGCCGGCATGGCCCGCGTGGAGGTGCGCTTCCAGGTGGACGCGGACGGCCTGCTCGCCGTCACCGCCCGCGAGCAGAGCACCGGCACCACCCAGTCCATCACCGTCAAGCCCAGCCACGGCCTCACGGATGAGGAGATGGAGCAGATGCTGCTCGACTCCATCGACTACGCCGAGGAGGACGTGCAGGTGCGCCAGCTGCGCGAGCAGCGGGTGGAGGCCGAGCGCGTCCTCACCGAGGCCCAGCGCCAGCTCGGGGAGCACGCCGAGCTGCTGGCCGACGGGGAGCGCCCCGTCATCGAGGCGGCCCTGGCCAAGGTGCGCGAGCTGGCCCAGGGCAAGGACCACCACGCCCTCAAGGAGTCCATCCACGCCCTGGACGAGGTGTGCAAGCCCTTCGTCGAGCGGGTGATGAACCAGGCCCTGACGAAGGTCGTCGCCGGCCACTCGGTCGAGGAGTTCTGACGTGCCCAAGGTCCACTTCAAGAGCCCCCTGGATGACGTCACCGTGGAGGTGTCGACGGGGACCACCCTCCTGAATGCCGCCGAGAAGTGCGGCGCCCAGGTCGGTCACTCCTGCGGCGGGGTGTGCGCCTGCTCCACCTGCCACATCTGGGTGCGCAAGGGCCTGGAGACGCTCTCCGAGCAGACGGATCAGGAGATGGACCGGCTGGACATGGGCTTCGACGTGCGCCCGTACTCCCGCCTGTCCTGCCAGACCGAGCTGGGGAATGAGGACATCCTCGTGGAGATTACCGAGGAGTCGCTCACGGCCTTCATGGACGAGAACCCCGCCGTCCGGCGCCGGCTCGAGTCCGAGGGGAAATGGCCGTTGAAGAAGTGATGTTGAAACAACTGCTTGACGGGGACGGCCGAGGCATCTATACACCGCACCCGTCAACGCGACGCACCGCTGAGACGCACCGCCGCCCAGGTGGTGGAATTGGTAGACACACTAGATTCAGGGTCTAGCGCCTGCAAGGGCATGGAGGTTCGAGTCCTCTCCTGGGCACTGAAAAAGGCTCCGACTGAAAAGTCGGGGCCTTTTTCGTTTTCAGCCCCTTGGCCCCCGTCAACCCGGGGAGTGGACGGGCTGCACGGCCTCGTGGGCCACGTGGCTGGTGGCCTCACGCGCGAGGCTCCCGCCCTTGCGCAGGTCCCGGATGCGGATGCCGCGCACGCGCACGGAGAGGGCCCCCACCGACACCTGACTCAGCACGGTGCCCAGCCAGGTGAGCGTGGAGAAGGCCGCCGCGTCCTCGGGCGCGGCCCCCAGCAAGTCCCTCGCCGCCCAGCTGGTGACGCCGAAGTAGATGCCCATGCCCGCCGGCACCCCCGGGGCCTGGCCGAGCGCGATGGCGCCCAGGACGACGGCGCCGGCGAAGAGGCCCCCGCGCACGCCAATGCCCCGCAGGGCCAGCCCATAGGCCAGAGCGGGCGCCAGCACCGGCCCGATGGAGAAGAAGAGCGCCTGGGCCATGCCCCGGAAGCTGCGGGCGGTGCCCAACCCCTCGGACACGTGCCCCAGCAGGTGCCGCACCCGCGGCAGCTTGTGCTTGCGCTCCAGCGCGCGGGCGAGCGGCAGCGCGTAGTGGGCCAGCAGCACCACCAGCACCACCAGCCCCACGAGCGTCCCCACGGCGATCCGCAGCGAGCCGGCGAACTGAGACATGGTCTCGCCGAAGGGCCCGAGGAAGGACACGGCCACCAGCCCCATGAGCGCGGCGAACTCCAGCAGCTTGCACACCGCCACCGAGCCCAGCGCCTGGAGGAACTGAATGCGCTGGGTGCGCGCGAGCAGGAAGGAGCGGATGAAGTCCCCGAGCTTCCCGGGCACCGCGTTGTGGGTGAAGGCCCCGATGGCCACCAAGTGGTAGCGCTCGCGGAAGGGCACGCGCTTGCTCAGCGTCCGCTGCCATTGCAGCGCCCGCAGGGGGATGATGGACACCGACAGCAGCATGAAGGGGATGAGCCAGCGCAGGTGCCCGGGCAGGTCATGCACGAGCTTCCCCAGGGGGAAGCGCTGGATGAGCAGCGGCCCGCCCCCACGCAGGTTCCACCGGAAGAAGACGCTGGAGATGAGGAAGACGGAGAGCACCACCCCCACCACCACCGCCAGCGCCTTGAGGAACGTCCGGCCCCCGGGCCGCTTCATGTCGCCTCCGCCATCCTTTCCGACGCGTACACCGTCGGTCCCCTGGGCCGGCCCGGCTCGCGGTACACGTCCGAGAGCCGCTCATGCAGCTGCACGCAGTGGCTCAGCCCAGAGAGGTCCACCGGCGAGTCGCTCGGCCAGCAGATGAGGCTGGACGTCTCCGTGCGGGTGAGGCCGCCATGCGAGCCGAACTCCCAGGCGAAGCCCACCGTGCCACCCCGCGACACCGCCTGACCGAAGAGCACCAGGTCTCCCGCGGTGGCCATGTGGGGCAGCTCGCGCAGGAAGTCCGCCACCGCGCGGCGCGAGAACTCCGCCGACAGCGGCGCGCTGTCGATCTCCTCCGGCCCGTACACCCGGCCCTGGATGACGGCCACCGCCGAGTCGCCCCGGCGCATCGTCACGATGCCGATGTCCGGGTGGCGCATGGCCCGCGCGAGCACCTCCGGGTGGCGCGCCACGAGCTGCGCGGCCTCGAGCGGCTTCTGCTCTCGCGTCAGGTAGACGTGGGAGAAGTTGCCGGACTCGACGACGACCGGCTCCGCCGGGGCGTACGGCCCGGCGTCCACCGGGTGCGGGCGGCCGTCGAGCAGGCCCCGCGCCACGTCCTCGGAGAGCGGCAGGGGCTCGCCGCGCAGGAGGATGTCCTCCAGGCGCTGCCCCGAGCGCTGCTCGATGGGGTGGCTGTCCACATGGCCGTGGTCCGTGACGAAGACGATGTCGTAGCCGGGCTCCACCGCCTTGGACACGGCGTAGAGCTCGGCGAGGTAGGCGTCCACGCGCCGCAGCTCCGCGAGTGCCTGCTCCGACTGCGGACCCCGGCGGTGGGCCACCTCGTCATAATTGCCGAAGACGAGGTAGATGGCGGGCACGCCGCGCACCATGTCCACCAGGGCCTTGGTGTGGGCGAAGCTCCACCCGAGCCGCTGGAGGAAGACGCGGCTGATGAGGAAGCCGCGCTCGTGGCGCCAGTCCCGGAGCGCGCGGCCCCAGCGGTACACCTCGGCGAAGGCCTTCCACGCGTCGCCGCCGAGCGAGCGCAGGTAGGCGAGCGGCGTCTGCGTGCGCGCCACGAGGATGCCGTCCATCTCGCTCTTGAAGCTGCGCGCCATCACCTTGAGGCTCGCCACCGTGCTCATGCACAGGCGGTTGTCGGCCTCGGCCTGGAAGAGCGAGAAGTAGGTGTGGCCACCGCCGGCCAACAGGCTCGTCCCGGAGCGGCGCCCCAGCCGCTGCTCCATGGCGAGCGCGTCGCGCGGGGTGTTCATCTGCACCTTGCGGCCGAGCTCCCGATCGAACCAGCTGTAGGCCGGCAGGTTGGGATGGCGCACGCCATACAACAAGCCCGCCTGGAAGAAGGGCGTGGAGGCAGGCGAGCCCCAGAACGCATCATCCAGGCAGTAGGCCCCGGAGCGGACGAGCTTCGAGAAGAAGGGCATCTGCCCCGTCCGGACGGCCTCCGCCAGATGAACCTTGGGCACTCCGTCCAGGTGCACGACGAGCAACCGGCGTCGGCGGGTGTTCGCCACGGGACACACCTTGCCCCCCACACGGCGGACATACTCTCGGGCCCACGACTGAAGCTGCGGGTTGATGACCTCGTTCACGTTGTAGCCTCCCCTCCCCTCGCGGCCATGAGATGCGCACCGGGATGGCCACCAGCCGTGCGGTCTTGGGAGCTCCGCCGGAGGGCAGCCAGACGGGCACGGGTCTTGAGCGTCCAGATGGTCGCGCCGCTTCTCCCAGTGTCACCTTGAAGTGTGATGCTGACGACCGCGCTGCTGTTGACCACCCTGGCCACCGCCACGGCCGCCGCCCCGAGTGCCCCTGCTTCCGCGACCACCGCTCCGGTGGAAGAGCCGAAGAAGAAGGAGCGGGGTGCGGACGCCATCGTGCTGCCCCTGCTGAGCTACAACTCGGACATGGGCTTCACGTATGGCGGCGTGGCCGGAGCGTACCTGTACGCGCCCGGCCACACCCCGTACCAACACGGCATCGCCCTCCAGGCGATGTTCACCAGCCGTGGGCAGCAGAGCCACTACCTGCGCTACGACGGGCCGCAGCTCATCGGGCCCATGCGGCTGGAGCTGCGCCTGGAGTACCGGCGCGAGCTGCGCAGCCCCTTCTACGGGCCGGGCAACGTGTCCGCGCAGGACTTCCGGGGCGACGAGAACGAGGAGCGCTTCAACTACAAGAGGGGCTCGCCCGGCGCGTGGCTGCGCCTGCGCGGCCGGCCCTTCGGGGAGACGCACCCCTTCCAGTCCTACGTGGGCTACTCCTGGCGGTACACGGAGGTGGACTCGTTCGAGGCCTCGGTGCTGGAGGAGCTCAAGCCGGTGGGCATCGAGGGCGGGCCCACGGGGCAGCTCTCGGCGGGCGTGCTCTGGGACACGCGCGACAACGAGACGGATCCGAGCCGCGGGGGCGTGGAGGAGCTGGGCCTGCGCGTGTCGGGGAGCGCCACGGGGAGCCGCTACCAGTACGCGGGCGTGACGCTGAGCGAGCGGCGCTACTGGAAGCTGAACTCGCGCTTCCTCGTGGCGCAGCGGCTGACGCTGGACGTGCTGTTCGGCGAGGTGCCCTTCTTCGAGTGGGTGAACACGGGCGGCGTGAGCACCTCCGAGGGCATCGGCGGCATGAGCAGCGTGCGCGGCATCGAGCGCAACCGGTTCGCGGGCAACATCAAGGCCTTCACGAACACGGAGCTGCGCTTCCGCGCCTTCGACTTCAACCTGTTCAAGGCGCCGGTGACGGTGGGCGGCGTGGCCTTCGTGGACCTGGGGCGCGTGTGGCACCCGGACGTGACGGACGGCCCGTGGTGGCGGTGGCACCCGGGCATGGGCGGCGGCCTGCGGCTCACGCGCCGCGCGGCGGTGGTGCGCTTCGACTACGCCATCTCCCCGGAGACGGGCCGGCAGCGCATGTACCTCAACTTCGGGCACATGTTCTGAGCCTCAGAGCCGGCGCAGCGAGGACCAGGGGAAGGGCTTCCAGAAGGGCGTCGCCACCTCCTCCCCCTCCAGGGAGAACCAGGGGCCGTCCTCGCCCGGCGAGAGCACGTGGAAGTCCTGCGCCGGGATGAAGCCCTGGCCGAGCAGCGCCACCCGCCTGCCCTCGGCGTTGCGCGCCACGTCCAGCACGAGCACCGCGTGCCCCGGGCTGCCGCCCAGCACGAAGAAGTCTCCCGGCCGCACGTCCTCGCGCGGGGGGCGCTGCGTCTCGGCGGCCAGCGACAGCGTCCCCGCGTAGGTGAAGACGAGCTCCAGGTATGCGCGGAACGAGGCGCGCGAGCCATCCACCGGCCCGCCCTTCACCCACGTCACCTTGGAGCCGGACACCCGGGCCCGGTCGCCGGCCGCGTAGCGCGTCCAGGAGGCCAGGTGCCCGCTGGTGAAGCGGTAGGCGATGCGCTCCTTCTGGCCTCGTGACCAGAGCCACTCGGCATGGAGGCGGATGATGGAGTCCGCGCACTGCTGGAGGTTGGCCGAGCCCACGTCCAGCTCCGTCACCGCCGCGAGGGAGGAGTCATCCCGGGCGAGGATCTCCTGCGCCCGGAAGTCCCGCACCGGCGTGCCCTCCGGACGCAGCGGCAGGCCGCGCAGCCATGCCCCGAAGGAGCCCGCCTCGAGCGCCACCCGCGTGTAGCCGGGCGGGGGTGGAAGGGCTTCGGCGAGCGGACGGATGGGACGCTCGGTGGAGAGCCAGGGATAGCGGGCCCGCTCCTCGCGCGTGGGCACACGGGGTTCAACGGAGCCCGCCGCCGCGCCTCCCGGGAGTCCCAGGAGGACGGCGAACGACACGAGCAACAACAGGCGGTGGGGGGGGTGGCACATGAGTGGCCTCATGCTCCGACACCCCGCCCGCTCGCGCCAGGGCTCAGAGGCAGGAGACGGGACCGAAGTTCCCGTCGTAGTTGCCGAAGCAGGTGTACTTGCCAGTGGTGTCCCCGGCCCCTGGCAAGGGGGGGCCGTTGAGCTGCGACTGACCGATGCGCACGTCGAAGTACTGCGCACGCCAGATACTGGCGAACCCGCCCGTGACGATGGAGTTCTGGACGGTGATGAAGCGGGTCGTGGTGCCACTGGTCGAGGAAGAGATGCCCTGCGACTCCGTCGGAGAAGTACCCGTCAGGACACTGTTGCGCACGTTGCCGTTCCCCTCTCCCACGAAGAGCCCGATCCCCTTGGTGCCACCACTGCCCTGGGCCTCCACGTTGACGAGCGACACATTGCCGTCGGCGTACACGCCCCAGTTGAAGTGGGCACCGTTGGCGTTGGATGTCACGTTGCGCAGGTAGACGGTACCGTTGGACGTGTAGATACCCATGGCCTGGGTGCTGGCGGTCAGGGTGTCGCCATTCGCCTCGGCATAGGACTCCAAGAGGTTCGCGGTGCAGGAAAAGCACTGGAAGCCGCTGGCATAGCCGCTGCTGGACGCGATGGCGCGCACGTTCGAGAAGGAGCCCTGCGCCTTCTTGAGGACGATGCCGAAGGAGGCGGCGCTGCCACCACGAGCGGTGGCGACGATGTCGTGGAACGTGAAGCTCGGGGCCTCGCTGTAGATGGCGATGGAATCGCTCCCCCCACCGATGTTCTCCACGGTGAGCGAGCTCAGCTCCGAGTTCGCGGTGCCCATCACGGTGCCGACCGACGTTGAACTGATGGAGGCACGCACGAGGGTGGAGTTCTCACCGGAGCCCTGGAGGTGGATGCCCGGCCTGAGCTGGAGCGGGAGGGACCCAAGGTCATAGACGCCCGGCTCCACCTTGACGAGCCACGTCTTGCCATCGGCGATGCTGTCGATGGCGGCGCGCAGCGCGGTGCCACTGGTCGCGGGGGTTGTCCCCGGGCTGACCACCTTGGTGCGCACGTACATCACGCCCGGGTCGCCCTTCTCGCCCTGGGGCCCCGCATCGCCCTTGTCGCCCTTCAACCCGTTCAACCCGTGCTGGCCGTTGCAGACGAAACGGGTGAGCGAGACATTGAGCTCCCCCTCATCGAGCGTCCCGTTGCGATTGGCATCGAGCCCGGCTTCCATCCGGGTGCCGCCCGCGACGCAGTTGCCACCACCCACGGGCTCGTCCGAGTTCGCCACCAGCGTGCTCAGTCCGCTCGCCCCGGCCGTCCCCGTGTCGCCCTTGTCACCCTGGGTGCCCGTGTCGCCCTTCGGGCCCTGGACGCCGTTGCAGACCAGCCGGGTGAGCGAGGAGTCGATCTCCGCATCATCGAGCGAGCCATTGCGGTTGGCATCCGTGCCGACCACGAACCGCACGCCGCCCGCGGGGCAGGCAACGCCCGGCGACTCGGTGGCGGTCAGGACCACGGGCTTGAGGCCCTCCGCGCCTGGGGCTCCCGACGCCCCGGAGGAACCGGGCTGCCCCGTGGGACCCTGGGGTCCCGGCTCTCCCTGGGGACCGGGCTGAGGGGTGCAGGCGGTGACGAGGACGAGAACGGCGGCACGAAGAGAAAGGGCCTTCAAACCCAAGAGGCGGCTCCGGATGGCAGGGATGGCCGCGCCTTTTTACTCAATGCCTTCCGCGTGAAAGAAGCCCCTCGGGGAACGGCCCCCGACGAGCCACTGTCGGGTGACCAGGAGGGGAAGCCCTCGCCGGGATACACCCTGACGGAGCAACCTCACCCCCGCGCGGCGTCGAGCCAGGAGCGGAGCCGTGCCTCCGGCTGCGCCTCGCCGCGCACGCCCGGCTCCACCGAGAGCTCCAGTGTGTGGAAGCCCCGTGCCTGGAGGCCCTCCAGCAGCGCGGCCCGCTTCTCCGCGTCCGGGGCGAACAGGATGCACCCGTCCCCACCCCCCGCGCCGGACTGCTTGCCCACGCACCCGTACGCCGAGGCCATGCCCAGCACCCGGCGCATCGGCTCGGTCTCCAGCGGGCCCAACTCCTGGAGCAGCGCGTGCTGCTCGCGCACGGCCTCGGAGAAGGCGCGGAAGTCCCCGCCCCCCAGTCCCACTTCCAGCTCGTGCCCGAGCGCGTCCGAGCGCTCCACGAAGGCGCGGCGCCCGGCCTCACCCATCCTCGCCTCCACCTGCGAGATGAGCACCCGCGTCGAGGCGCTCTCCCCGGTGAAGGCATACCCCAGGGACAGCCTGGGCGTCGGCAGGCGCCACACGTCCACCGCGGGGGCCGCCTCCAACGCCGCGCGGTAGCCCCCGGCGCTCGAGGCGTCGATGAGGCCCGCCACCTCATAGCGCCGGTAGCGCGCGATGCCGCCCGCGTAGCTCGCCGCCACGTCGCCGCCGCTGCCCTTCCCACCCTGGGCCGCCGCGTGCGACACCAGCGCCACCTTCAGCGCGTCGAACTTCTCCTCCAGCACGAAGCGCACCGCGTCCGCCGCCAGCACCGTGGCGCACGCGCTGCCGCCCATGCCCAGCTTCTTCCCGTTGGGCCCCACCGCCGAGGGCGCCACCGCCAGATCGAAGCCCACGGACTCGCGCCCGTGCAGCCGCAGCGCCTCGTCGAGCGTGCGCGCCACGAAGGAGAAGCCCGCCGGCACCTCGCGCTCCCACCGCACGCCCCGAGGCGTCGTCCGCCCCGACAGCGTCCCTTCCTCCAGGCAGAGGTGCACCTGGCTGTCCGCGCGTCGGCGCACCAGCGCCGCGGTCCGCGGGCCCACCGCCGCCACGCGCGCCACGCCGCCCCACAGCACGGCGTACTCGCCCGACACGAACAGCTTCCCCGGGGCCGAGAGGGCGCGCTCCATCAGAAGAGGTGCTCCCCGAGCAGCTCCGCGTCACCGCCCGGCACGCACCGCACCACCTCGGTGGCCCCACACGCCCGCGCCACCGCCTCGGCCGCCAACTCGTTCGCCGCGTCCGTGAGGATGCAGGGGTTGGGTCCCGCGTCGAGCGTGAACCACACCGGCACGCCCTTCTTGCGCTGCTCGCGCAGGGAGTGGATGAGCTCCAGCGTCTTGGGCATGAGGTAGCAGAGCGGCGGATCCGCCGCGAGCGACGTGGCATGCATCCGCCACGCGTTGCGCTCGCACATCTCGCCCAGGGCCTGCAGGTCCCTGCGGGCGAGGAAGTCGCGGGCGCGCACCACCTCGGCCTCGGCGTCCTTCACCCACGCCGGGTAGTAGGGGCTCGTCTCCACGGCGTTCTTCATGCCGTCGCGCGACTTCACTTCCTTCTCGTCGCGGCTGACGATGGCCACCACCATGCGCAGCTCCGGCCAGTGCTTCGCGTCGAAGCGCTGCACCGCGTAGCTGTCCGTGCCATCCGGGCGCTCGCCGCGCATCCACTCGCAGAAGCCGCCCTGCACGCTGCGGCACGCCGAGCCGCTGCCGAGTCGGGCCAGCTGGCTCGCCGCCCTCGGGTCCGCGGGCAGCCCCGCCGCCGCGCGCGCCGCCACCGCCAGGGCCGCGAAGCCCGCCGCGCTGCTCGCCAGGCCGGCGGAGGCCGGGAAGTCCCCGCGCGACACCATCCTCGCCGGGCCGAGCTTCGCGTCCTTCGCCTCGGCGCGCACCACGTCCAGCACGCGCAGCACGCGCTCGCGCTCGCTGCCCTTGGCCACGTAGCCGTTGAGCTCCACCTCGTCGGCCGAGCCCACCCCGAAGGCCACCGACGTGCGCACCGACAGCGGCGAGAGCGTCATGGAGAGGCTCGACTGGTGCGGGAGGATGAGGGCGTCGTCCCGCTTGCCCCAGTACTTCACCAGCGCGAGGTTGGGGTGCGCCCGGGCCGTCGCCTTCATGCCGCCCCCCTGGCGCCCTCGGCCCGCGGACCCGCGAGCTGGCTGTCGAAGCACCGGATGCCGAGCCGCGTGAGCTCGTGCACCACCGGCTCCGTCTCCTGGAAGAGGCCGATGACGGCGCCACCATCGCCGCCGGCCCCCGTCAGCTTGGCGCCCAGCGCGCCCATGTTGCGCAGCCGGTGCACCATGTCGTCCAGCCCCGGCGAGGACAGGCCCAGCGCCGCGAGCAGGCCGTGGTTGACGTTCATCACGTCCCCGAGCGCCTCCAGGTCGCCCTCCTCCACCGCCTCGGCGCCCTCCGAGGCCAGCAGGCCGATCTCCCGGAAGACGCGCTGGTAGCGATCCGGCCAACGCTTCTGGCGCTCGCGCAGCGCGCCCACCGTCTGCTTCGTCGGGCTGCGCGCGCCCGCCATCACCACCACCAGCTTCACGGGCTTGGGGCTCTCCACCACCTTGGCCCGTCCCTGATCCGCGCCCGGCTTGCGGCGGTAGAGGATGAGCTGCTCCATGGCGCTCGTCGTGTGGTCCACGCCCGAGGGCGTGCCGTGGAACTCCTGCTCCATCTCCCAGGCCACGGCCGCCACCTCGGAGGCCGTCGCCTTGCGGCCGGCGGCCTGCAGCAGCACCCGCGCGCACGCCACCGACAGCGCGCCCGAGCTGCCCAGGCCCATGGACAGCGGCAGGTCCGTGTCGAACGACACCTTCACCCCGGGCTCATTGCACACCGCCATCCCCCGTCCGAAGGCCGCCTTGAGCACCTTGCGCTGCTCGGCCGTGAGGGCCTCGGGGATGACGAGCTGGCACTTGCTCGAGAGCTCGCCGCGAGCCGTCACCCCGCGCGACAGCGGCCCGGCCAGGGCGGGGTAGCCGTACACCACGCTGTGCTCACCGAGCAGGATGACCTTGCCCGCGCCGAAGCCCTTCAGGGAGGAAGCGTTGTCCGTGTCCATTGCGTGTCCCGTCCTGGGTTGGAGCACGGGAAGACTCCCGCCCCAGCCCTCTTCCAGAGGAAGAGGGGACGCACCCGGAGTCGACTCCGGGCCCGCCCGACCCTCACCCCGGTCCTCTCCCGGCGGGAGAGGAAGGTTCAACCTTCGGTACCGGTCGCCGCGCGGAAATCCTCGGCCGACAGCGCGGAGATGATCTCCCGCGCCTTCTCCACCTTCACGTGGCCAGCCGTCACCAGCAGCTCGGCGATCTTCTCCACCCAGTCCCCCCGCGCGCCCGCCGTCACCGCCACGCACCGCGCGTGCAGCGCCATGTGGCCCTTCTGGATGCCCACCGAGCCCAGCGCGCGCACCGCGGCGAAGTTCTGCGCCAGCCCCACGGCGGCGAACACCATGGACAGCTCGCGCGCCGACGCCACGCGCAGCAGCTTCATGGCCACCTGCACACCCGGGTGCACCTTGATGGGGCCCCCCACCGTGCCCAGCGCCATGGGCAGCTCGATGCGGCCCACCAGGTGCCCGTCATCCACGTGCCACGTCGACAGCGGCCGGTACTGCCCGTCCCGGCAGGCGAAGGCGTGCGCGCCCGCTTCAATGGCCCGCCAGTCCTGGCCCGCGGCGATCGCCGCCGAGTCGATGCCGTTCATGATGCCTTTATTGTGCGTAGCCGCCCGGTATGGATCCGCCAGCGCGAAACGGCTCGCCTGGTAGATGCCCTCGGCGATGGCCTCGCCCGGCATGTCGAAGTCCGCCAGCATCTCCACGGGAATGCGGCACGTGGCGCGCGCCAGCCGCCGATCCGCCAGGTTGGAGAGGATGCGCAGGAAGACCTTGCCGCCGGTGAGCTGCTCGATGAGCGGCGCCACGCCCTCGGCCATGGTGTTGATGAGGTTGGCCCCCATGGCCTCCTGCGTGTCGATGATGAGGTGCACCACGAGCAGCGGCTCGCCGCGCGGGCCCTCGGGGGCCGGCAGCACGCGCACCTCGATGTCCTTGCAGCCCCCGCCGCGCTTCACCATGGACGGGTGGAAGCTGTTGGCCAGCGCGAGGATGGCCTCCTTGGCCGCGAGGATGCGCCGGGTCGCCTCGGTGGGGTCCCCGTAGCGGGTGAGCTGCACCTGGCCGATCATGATGGGGTCATCGGTCTCGGCGGTGAAGCCGCCCGCCTCGCGGACGATCTTCGCGGCGAAGGACACCGCGGCCACCACCGACGGCTCCTCCACCGCCATGGGGACCAGGTAGTCCCGGCCGTTGATCTGCAGGTTGAGGCCCAGGCCCAGCGGCAGCGAGAACGTGCCCACGGCGTTCTCGATCATCTGGTTGGCCAGGCCCGGCTGCAGCGCGCTGAGGCCCTGGAGCTGCGCGAGGTCCATCTCGTCCAGGCCCAGCATCTGGGAGAGCTTCTCGTGCCGCTCGACCATCGACAGCTTGTGGAAACCGGACAACCGGGACGTCAGCGTTTCAGACATGTCTTCTGTTCTCCACCGCGGAAGGCACTTCGGGCCGCGCGGGAATAATCCCTACAGTGCCGAGAGCCAATCCTTCAACTGCCCCATGATGACCCGGGGTCGCTGCCGCAGTTCACCGCAGTTCTTGCTGCCGGTGAGCACGAGCGCCTGACGCAGACCGGAGAGGATTGTATCGAGCGCTTGCTCGGCGCCTTGCAGGCCGCCCTCCTGTTGGGCCCTGAAGAGGGGAAGCGCCGTGCCGGCCACGTCCGCTCCCAGGGCGAGCACCTTGGCCACGTCCAGTCCCGTGCGCAGCCCACCCGAGGCCACCAGGCGGACGTCCGGGCCCACGGCGCGCCGCACGGAGGCGATGGCGGCCGCGGTGGGGATGCCCCAGCTGGAGAACTCGGCGCCCACCTTGGCCTGCACGCCGGTGGCGCGCAGCTGCTCCACCCGCACCCACGAGGTGCCGCCCAGGCCGGACACGTCCAGGTTGCGCACGCCCAGCTCCGCCAGCCGGCGCGCCACGTCGGGGCCAATGCCACAGCCCGTCTCCTTCACCAGCAGGCGCACGCCGAACTCGCGCACCAGCCCCTTCACCACCTTGTAGCCCCCGCGGAAGTCGCGGTCGCCCTCGGGCTGGGTGAGCTCCTGCCCGGCGTTGAGGTGCAGCGCCATGCCGTCGGCGCCAATGGCGTCCGCCAGCCGGCGCACCCCGTCCACGCCCATGCGCACCGCCTGGTACAGGCCGATGTTGCCCAGCAGCGGCACCGTGGGCGCGATCTGCCGCACCTGGAAGGTCTCCGCCAGCTGCGGGTTCTCCGCCATGGCGCGCTGGCTGCCCACGCCAAAGGCCAGCCCATGCCGCTCGGCCAGCAGCGCCAGGTCCCGGTTCACCACCCCGGCCCGCTCGGTGCCTCCCGTCATGCCGGTAATCAGCAGCGGGTAGCGCAGGCGCTTGCCCAGGAACTCCGTGGACAGGTCCACCTCGTCCACGGACAGCTCCGGCATCGCGCAATGCACCAGTCGCACGCACTCCAGCAGCGTGCTGTTCTCCGCCGGCTCGACATCACCGGTGGCGCACAGGTCGAGGTGGGCGTCCTTCCGCTTCGCCGTCACCTCCTCGCCCGTGAGTTCCGCCTGACTCTTCGAAGGCATGTGTCTGGAAAATTCCAAAAAGATTGAGAGTGTCCGCGATCCAGGATTCCCTAGCAAGCGGGGCAGGCAGGCGCAAGCCGCGCTTGTGCGACACGCGCCCCCACCGGGTGTGCATGGACGGGGTGGGGGCCGGACGGTATGAGGGCGCCGTGAGCACTCCCACGCCCAAGGTGGTCGTCTTCCTCCACAGCGGAGACTACGACCGGGTCCATCAAGGGCTGTCCATCGCCGCGGCGGCGGTGGCGTCCGGCCGGCGCGCCGAGGTGTACCTCTTCTGGTGGGCCCTGGAGCGCTTCCTCCAGGGACGCCTGGACGAGCCAGACTTCACCCCGCCCCGCGAGGACGTGGCGGATCGCCTCGAGACGCGCCGCTTCCCCACGCTGCGCGGGCTGCTGGAGCACCTGCGGGAGTCGGGCCTGTGTACGGTGCAGGGCTGCACGGGCTCGCTGGGCGCGCTGGGGGCCGAGGCCCAGGCGGGCCAGGGGCCCGTCGACGGCTGGGTCGGCTGGAGCGCCATCCTCCAGCGGACCGCGGGCGTGGTGGACCGCTTCTACCTCTAAGACCGGTTCGTTTGACCCGCCTCGTCGCCTGCTTACGTTCTTCCTGGACCCGGGAACGGGAAAGGAAAGGCAAGGCAACGTCTATGAGTGCTGGCGGAATGTATGGCTCGTCGACGCCCCGAGAGGCTCCGGGCCCGCGCGGGAGCGGCTGGGGACACCGGCTGAACAACGCGCTGAAGACGACGGTGCTGCTGGCCGGCCTCACGGCGCTGGTGCTGCTCGTGGGCCAGCGCCTGGGGGGCCCCCAGGGGCTCGTCATGGCGGGCTTTTTCGTCGTCATCATGAACTTCGTCTCGTACTGGTTCAGCGACCGTATCGCCCTGGCCATGCATGGGGCCCAGCCGCTGGAGTACGCCCAGGCGCCGTGGCTGCACCAGATGGTGGAGCGGCTGGCGGCGCGCGCGGGCATGCCCAAGCCGAAGCTGTACCTGCTGCCCACCCGGACGCCCAACGCGTTCGCCACGGGCCGCAACCCCCAGCACGCCGCGGTGGCGGTGACGGCCGGCCTCGTGGAGCTGCTGGACCGGCGGGAGTTGGAGGGGGTGCTGGCGCACGAGCTGGGGCACGTGAAGAACCGCGACACCCTCATCGGCACGGTGGCGGCCACGCTGGCCGGCGTCATCAGCTACGCGGCGCAGATGCTCTTCTGGTTCGGCGGCTCGCTGCTCAGCCGCGATGACGACGAGGAGGGCGGGCTGGGCCACGCGCTCGGCAACCTGGGCGTGCTGCTGGTGGCGCCCATCGCCGCCACCCTGCTGCAGCTCGCGGTGAGCCGCTCACGCGAGTACGGCGCGGACGCCACCGGCGCGCAGCTGTGCGGGGACCCGGACGCCCTGGCGGACGCGCTGATGAAGCTGGAGCGAGGCGCGGAGCTGATGCCCTATGACCGGGCGCCCGCCACCTCGCACCTCTTCATCGTCAACCCGCTGTCGGGAGGTGCCATCATGCACCTCTTCTCCACCCACCCGCCCATCCCCGAGCGGGTGCGCCGCCTGCGCCAGCTGGGGGCCCGCCAGGGCTCCCGCGGCTGGCGCAACGCCTGGGCGTGAGGAGGCGACCTACGCGGCCGACACGGGCGCCTTGCCCTCGGCCGCGGGCAGCACGGGGGCCACGTCGTCGAGCTTGTCGAAGTGCTCGAAGGGGTTCTCCAGCATCTCGCGCAGCGTGTTGGCGAGGATGCTGGCGTGGAAGCCGTCGATGAAGCGGTGATCGAACGTGGCGTTCACATTCATGATCTTCCCGACCACCACCTTGCCGTTCTCCACCACGGGCGCGTCCTTGATGGCGCCCGGGGCGAGGAAGATGGGCACGCGCGTGTAGGGCACCAGCGGCACGTAGGCCGTGTCCAGCCCCAGCGTGCCCACGTTGGTGACGATGGCCGAGCCGAACGCGTCCTTGGGCATGCCCGCCCAGGTCATGTTCCAGTTCAGCGTGTACATGAAGAAGGACATGAGCCAGGTGAAGAGGTTGAGAAGCATGTAGGGGATTTTCTGCACCGTCCCCTTGCCCTTCTCCATCATCTCGTCCTTGCGCTGGCGGACCTTCTGCACCGCCGCCTCCATCTCGGCGGAGATCTCCCGGAGCGTCTTCTGCTCCGCGTCGTCGATCTTCGCCGAGGTGAGGTCCACCTTGCCGCCGTCCGTCTGCACCACGAGGGTGGAGATGGTGATGCGCTGGCGCAGGTAGATTTTGTTGAAGCGCAGGATGGCGTTGGCATCCGGGCAGCGGCGCAGGGCCTCGGCCATGGCCTTGGCCACCATCTGCGTGACGGTGAGGCGGATGCCCGTCTTCTGCCGGAAGGCCTCGATGTAGGCGACGGCCTTGTCCATCCGCAGCGTCAGCGTCCCGTAGACGGTCGGGTCGTACGCGGTCTTCCAGCTCCCGATGGCGAGCTTGCGGAAGCTGGAAACGTTCTCCTTGGGAATGAGCTCCAGGTGCGCCATGACGCGGTGGTTCCTCCAAAAAAGTGCGCGAGCCCTTCAGCATCGCGTTTTCCGGCCTTTTGAGAAAGCCCCCCTGCCCTACTCACCGCCACCCGGGCCTCCCAGAACCCCGTTTCCCCGTCTCCTAACTTGAGGAACACCCCCCGGGAGCGCAGGGGCGGGCAGGCGGGGTGGTGCCCGGTCCACTGGCGGGAGGGCAGACGACGAGTCCTATTGACGTCTCGCCCCCGGACGTTAGGCTGCGCCGCTTTTTGCATCGTTTTTGGAGGTCCCCCTCGTGACGGAAGTACTCCTCATCGTCGTCTCGGTGCTCTTTATCGCCTCGCTCGGCTACATCTTCTTCGGCCAGAAGCAGGCTGCCGCGGCGCTCCCCTCCTCCTCCTCGTCCTCCAGTGTCAAGGGCGAGCTGGAGTCCGACACCAAGGCGCGCGCGCGTCTGGAGTCGGAGCTGGAGCGCAAGCGCAAGGAGCTGGATGAACAGCGCTCGCAGCTGCAGGAGGTGAAGGAGCAGCTCAAGCAGGCCAAGCGGAAGAACTACGAGCAGAAGGAGTCGGAGAAGGGCGAGAAGGAGCTGGCCCGGGCCCGCGCCGAGGTGGAGCGCAACGCCTCCACGCAGCTCGAGGTGGTCCGTGGCGAGCTGGCCCAGGCCGAGGCGGAGATCGCCCGGCTGAAGTCCGAGGCGGAGCTGGGCCGGGGTGGCCGTCGTGCCCCCGCCGCGGCTCCCGCTCCGGCTCCCGCGGCGGTCGCCACGCCGGCGCCGCAGCAGCAGATGTCCGCCCCGGCGAGCGATCTGGTGGTGACCGCCACCACCACCGTGACGCCCGTCGCCGCCGCCGAGCCGGCCG
>NZ_DASVSO010000618.1:0-20407 GCF_036388035.1 Archangium sp. | reverse complement strand
CGTGAAGACTCCCCCCAAGGCCCTCACTTCCCCGCAGCGGACGTCGCAACCGAAGGAGACGAGCGGCCCGGCCGGCAAGGTGGGCGGACTGGTGCTCACCTGCACCCTCGCCGCGGGCTGTACCGGGGCGCCCGTGCCCCTGGCGCGACCCCTGCCCCCGCCCGCCGCGTGCCCGCCCCGCGCCGTGGAGACCATGAAGGCGCTGGGCCTGCGCCTCGGCGAGCGGCGGTCGGCCGAGTTCCCCGGTGGCACCCTCGAGACCCTCGAATCGAGGTACGTCCCCGTACGCGAGGGCCCGGGCACCACGATGATCCTGGATGAGACCGGGACGACGCTGCCGGATGACACCGTGGTCTCCGGAGAGCTCTTCTTCGGCGCGGAGCGCATCCACGGCCGCTTCACCCAGGCGCACACGCCTGACGGGAAGACGTACCCCGTCTGCATGGTGCTCCTCGATCGGAATTCCCGCCTCGGCTTTGGCCGCGACGATGTGAGGCCCAGCGAGTCTCCGGGCACCATCCGAATCGCTTTTGTTGGGGGGGTGAAGCCCGTGGAGCGCTTCGAGTAGACCGGGCGACGAGGGGGGGGACACCGGGTGGACGCGGCAAGGGCCAACGTGGGAAGTCCCTGCTCCGGTATCCACTCCGGAGGTATTCCCGCCCATGCCCGTCTTGCCCACCACCCGCCTGTTGCTCGCGCTCCTCGCGGGCGCTCCCGACCCCGTGCCCTCCGTCGCCGAAACCTGGGAGGCGGTGGGCGCGCGCCACCTGGAAGCCCGGATGGATCCCGTGGGACAGGAGCAGCGGGTGCGCATCAGCCCCCATCACACCACCACTTTCGTGTTCAACGCACCGCTGCTGCCCGGCGGGGTGGTGGTGGAGGAGCACGCGCTCTTCCGGGTGGTCTCACGGGACGAGGCCCACGGTCTGGTCACCCTCCTGCCCTCCGGCGAGTTGCCACTGGGGAAGGAGTTGCGACTGACGGTGCGCTTCGCAGATGGCGCGCTGCCGTCGAGTGCCTCCTTCCGGCTGGTGGTGGGAGCCACGAGGGCCGAGTCCCAGGTGAACGTGTACCGCCAGCCCCGCTCCGAGGAGTCCTACCAGGAGGAGACACGGCAGGAGCATGAGCGGGCCGAGCGCTGCGAGGTGGAGCTGGCGCGCGTGGAGGCGGAGCAGCGACACCCCGGGGGCCTCGTGGGCCTGCTCGAAGACGGGCTGGTGGTAGAGAACCAGGGCGTCGAGGCACGGGACATCTGGCCACTCACCCAGCAGCGCCCCGACGAAGTGCTCCGGGTGAAGAGGGCCCACAGCTACCGCGCCCGAGGACGGTGGGCCGTGGCCCTGGAGGTGGAGAACAAAGGCGCCCAGCCCTGGACGGTGGACGGCGAGGGGGCGCGACTGGTGAGCACCACGGGCGCGCGGCTCCGGGTGCTGCGCGTGTGGCCGCTGGAGCCCATGGCGCCGCGAGGGCGGAGCCGCGTCACCGTGGAAGTGGAGGCCGAGGTGGAGGAGACCGGGGGCACCTACCTCCTGCAATTGGGGGAAGCGGTCGGTCCACGCACCATCACCCTGCGGGGTGTGACGTTCCCGTGAGCCTCCCAGGCAGACACTCTTCCGCAGTGGCAACAACCCGACCGGGTGTTCACTCTCCGCGACAGGGAGCGAGGAACTTCCCCGCATGAAGCCAGAACCGTTCGCCGACGCGCTCGTCCGTCTCGTTCACTGCTACTACCCTTCCGGCTTGCGCAACGACGACCCTGGTTAAGGGAATCAGAAGAGGGCCAGCGCCGCACCCGGCTGCTCCACGCCAACCGAGCAGCCCTCGCCCACCTGAGGAGTGCCCCCGGAGGGGAATCCTGGGTGCGCTTTCCCCCCTTCCCCCCGAGTTCCAGGCGCACGAGGCGAAGCTGGGCGGGCTCATCGAGTCCACCCTCGGCTTCACCCGTCTGTCCAACGACACCCTCCTCACCCCGGTGCCGGACCTCGTCCCGCGCGCGGCCAACTACGGCCTCGGCGAGGCCGTGCTCGCCGACTGCCTCTTCACCCGGCACCGCTGGTGAGCCGCCCCGGGCCTCACACCTGCTTCACCTCGCGGAACACCACGAGCGAGCGGCCCTCCACCTCGAAGTGGCCGGAGGGCACCGGCTCCTCGGGGCCCCGCTGGTCATCGGCGGTGTAGAACTCGATGACCCACCGGGAGCCCTCGGCGGGGGGCGGCACGGTGAAGCGGACCGCCTCGTGGTGCGCGTTGAGCAGCACCAGCAGGGCGTCTCCGATGATGCGCTGGCCGCGCTCGTCGGGTGAGGGAATGGCGTCGCCCCCCAGGAGGAACGCGAGGGAGCGGACGAAGGGCTTGTCCCAGTCCTCCTGGGTCATCTCCGTGCCATCCGGGCGGAACCACGTCAGGTCCTTGTACTCCGAGTCCCAGATGTGTTTGCCCTGGAAGAAGCGGCGGCGCTGCAACACCGGCTGGCGGTGGCGGAAGTGGATGAGGCGCGAGGTGAACTCCAGCAGCGACTGGCGGCGCGCGTCGAGGTTCCAGTCCACCCAGGACAGCTCGTTGTCCTGGCAGTAGGCGTTGTTGTTGCCGCCCTGGGTGCGCCCCATCTCGTCGCCGGCCACCAGCATGGGCACCCCCTGCGAGAGGCAGAGCGAGGCCAGCAGGTTGCGCTTCTGGCGCTCGCGCAGGGCGGTGACGCTCGTGTCTTCCGTCTCGCCCTCCACGCCGCAGTTCCACGCCTGGTTGTCGTCGGCGCCGTCGCGGTTGTGCTCGCCGTTGGCCTCGTTGTGCTTGTGGCTGTAGGTGACGAGGTCGTGCAGGGTGAAGCCGTCGTGGGCGGTGACGAAGTTGATGCTGGCCTGGGGCCGGCGCCGCGCCTCCTGGTAGAGGTCGGAGGAGCCAGCGAACCGGTAGCCCACCTCGCCCGCGAGGTTCTCGTCGCCCTTCCAGTAGCGGCGCAGGGCATCGCGGTACTTGCCATTCCACTCGCGCCACGGCGCGGGGAAGCCGCCCACCTGGTAGCCGCCGAGCCCCACGTCCCACGGCTCGGCGATGAGCTTCACCCGGCCGAGCACCGGATCCTGGTTGATGATCTGGAAGATGGGGGCACGCGGGTCGAACTCGCCCTTGCCCACGCGGCCGAGCACGGTGGCCAGGTCGAAGCGGAACCCGTCCACGTGCATCTCCTCCACCCAGTAGCGCAGGGAGTCCACGATGAGGCGCGCGCCCTGCGGGTTGGAGGCGTTGACGCTGTTGCCGCAGCCGGTGAAGTCCAGGTAGTAGCGCGACTCGGGCATCAGCCAGTAGTAGGAGGCGTTGTCGATGCCCTTGAGCGAGAGCGTGGGCCCCAGGTGGTTGCCCTCGCACGTGTGGTTGTAGACGACGTCGAGGATGACCTCGATGCCCGCCGTGTGCAGCGCCTTCACCATCGCCTTGAACTCGTTGACGGCGCCGCCCGGGGTGCGGCGGCTGGCGTACTGCTGCTCGGGGGCGAAGTAGCAGAGGGTGTTGTAGCCCCAGTAGTTGGACAGACCCTTCTCCCCGAGGAAGGAGTCGTCGGCGAACTCGTGGATGGGCAGCAGCTCCACGGCGGTGACACCCAGCTTGAGCAGGTGCTCGATGACGGCCGGGTGGGCCAGGCCCGCGTAGGTGCCGCGCTGGTGCTCGGGCACCTTCGGGTGGCGCATGGTGAGGCCCTTCACGTGGGCCTCGTAGATGACCGTCTTGCGCCAGGGTACGTCCGGGCGGCGATCATTGCCCCAGTCGAAGAAGTCGCTCACCACCACGCACTTGGGCATGCCCGGGGCGCTGTCGCGCTCGTCGCGCATCAGGTCCTGCTGCTCGTGGCCGAGCGTGTAGCCGAAGACGGGCTGGGACCAGTCCACCTCGCCGTGGAGCGCCTTGGCGTACGGGTCCACCAGCAGCTTGTACGGGTTGCAGCGGTGGCCCTGCTGCGGATCGTAGGGGCCGTGGACGCGCAGGCCGTACAGCGTGCCCGGCTCCAGCCCCGGCACGTAGCCGTGCCAGACGTTGTCCGTCACCGCGGGCAGCTCGAAGCGGTCTATCTCCTTCGAGGGATCCTGCGGATCGAAGAGGCAGACCTCGATGCGTGTGGCTGCCTGGGAGAAGACCGCGAAGTTCACTCCCGTCCCATCGAAGGTCGCGCCCCGTGGATACGGTTTGCCCGGCCATACTTCCCTGGTCATACGCGTTGGAGTCCTTTCAAACGGATGCGCAGGCAATCTGTGTGTGGCCTGCCCACTCTTCAAGGACCAGACGCTCCGTCCGACTCGGGACAGGTGGAGCGTCCGCCAGCCATCAGGTCGAGGGCCCCAACGTGCGGCCATCAACGGATCTGGATCATGGAGCAAGAAGATGGCTGGCCTGCTCGGCCAATGTGCGCGCCCGCATCTTCACGACACACGAACGGAGTCAGCACATGAAGCAGACGATCCAGGGGTTCCTCCTCGCCGGTACGCTGGTCCTCGGTGGCGCGGCGCTCGCCCAGGAAGGGGCCAAGGCGCAGGGCAAGGGCGCGGCCAAGGGCGGCACGGCCGAGCTCCGGGGGTTCATGGTGCCCACCGACGAGAAGGCCCTCCTCGAGCGCATCCACTACACCCACCAGAAGGAGATCAAGCTCGGCAAGCTGGCCCAGGACAACGCCAGCAACCCGGACGTGAAGGCCTTCGGCGAGCAGATGGTGCGCGAGCACACCACGGCCGACCAGCAACTGATGACCATGGCCCAGGGCCGGAAGTTGAAGCTGGCGGACATGCCCAAGCCGATGAACGAGATCGAGAAGACGACCCTGGCCGCCGACAAGGCGAACATGGAGAAGCTCCAGACGCTCAAGGGCGAGCCCTTCGACTCCTACTACATGTCCAACATGGTGGCGGACCACGACGAGACGCTCGGCAAGCTGATGGCCGGCCAGCAGGCCCTCGCCGGCAACGCCGAGCTCACCTCGATGATGACCACCCTGACCCAGAGCGTCACCCAGCACCGCCAGCATGCGTACACGGTGCTCGGCAAGCTGGGTCCGCAGGGCATGGGCACGGGCGGCGCCAAGGCCCCCGGCAGCACGGGCGGCACCATGGCCCCCACCACCCCGGGCACCGGCACGGGCACGGGCACCGGCACCACGGGCTCCGGCGCTGGCGGCACCACGGGCTCCGGCACCCAGCAGCCGACGAAGTAGTGGTAGGCGCGGCCGGGTGGCCTCCTCGGAGAGCCACCCGGCGCACGTCTCGGCCGCCAGGGGACGGCGCCGGGCGCGAGGACACAGCTGGCCGCCTGGAGGGCGACTCAGTGGCCGCTGGTGACCTTCAAGCCCACGATGGAGACGAGCATCAGCCCGAGGAAGAACAGGCGCGCGGGCGTGGCGGGCTCGTGGAAGAGCACCATGCCCAGCACCGCCGCCCCGAGCGCGCCGATGCCCACCCACACCCCATAGGCGGTGCCGATGGGGAGGTCCCGGGCGGCGAGCCCCAACAGGCCCATGCTGGCGATGATGGCGAGAATCGTCAGGACACTGGGCACGAGCCGCGTGAAGCCCTCGGTGTACTTGAGCCCGACGGCCCAGCCCGTCTCCAGCAACCCGGCGATGACCAGAAGAACCCACGACATGACGTACTCCTCGGAGCATTTCCGCGAGGCATTCCGGGTTGTACTCCCGGTGCACCTGTGACATTGCATGAATGAGCCGCAACGCCACGTCCCGACATGGGAGACACTGACCTCGTATATCGGCGCGAGCAACGGAGCGCCCGATGGAGGGTCCTGGTGAGCCTGGCCTCTGCCCTCGTCAGTAGGGAGCTTCAACGATGCACGGTGCTCACGACTTCCTCAAGGCCCTCGCGATGGTGCTCTGCGTCGCCGCGGTGACGTCCGTCATCTTCCAGCGGCTGCGTCAACCCGTCGTGCTCGGCTACATCATCGCGGGGCTCATCATCGGCCCCCACGTCCCCATCCCGCTCGTCGCGGATGCCACCATCGTCCAGACGCTGTCGGAGCTGGGCGTCATCCTCCTCATGTTCTCGCTCGGGTTGGAGTTCAGCCTGCGCAAGCTGTTCCAGGTCGGCGCGACGGCGGGCCTCACGGCCATCATCCAGTGCAGCCTGATGATCTGGCTGGGCTTCGTCGTGGGCCGGGCCTTCGGCTGGACGGCGAGGGAGAGCATCTTCACCGGCGCCATCATCGCCATCTCCAGCACCACCATCATCGCCAAGGCGTTCGACGAGCAGGGCATCCGGGGCAAGCTGCGGGAGATCGTCGTCGGGGTCCTCATCGTCGAGGACCTCATCGCCATCCTGCTCATGGCGACCCTCACGGCCATCTCCACCGGCGCGGGACTGTCGGCGGGGCAGTTGACGCTCACCGTGGGCCGCCTGGCCGCCTTCCTGGTGGGGCTGGTGGGCGTGGGGCTGCTGATCATCCCGCGCACCGTCCGTGCGGTCCATCGCCTGAACCGCCCGGAGACGACGCTGGTGGCGAGCGTGGGCATCTGCTTCGCCATCGCGCTGCTCGCCCAGGAGTTCGGCTACTCGGTGGCGCTCGGCGCCTTCCTGGCGGGCTCGCTCGTCGCGGAGTCCGGGGTGGAGAAGGACATCGAGCACCTCGTGCAGCCGGTGCGCGACATGTTCGCCGCCATCTTCTTCGTCTCGGTGGGCATGCTCATCGACCCGGGCCTCATCGCCCAGCACTGGGCGGCGGTGGCCGTGCTCACCGGGGTGGTCATCCTGGGCAAGCTCGTGGGCGTGGCCCTGGGCGTGTTCCTCACGGGCAACGGCACGCGCACGGCGGTGCAGTCGGGCCTGAGCCTCGCGCAGATTGGCGAGTTCTCCTTCATCATCGCCGGCCTGGGGCTCACGCTGAACGCCACCGGGCAGTTCCTCTACCCCGTGGCCGTGGCCGTCTCGGCGATCACCACCCTGACCACCCCCTTCCTCATCCGGGCCTCGGGTCCGGTCGCCAACTGGGTGGACCGGAAGCTGCCCAAGCCGCTGCAGACGTTCGCGACCCTCTATGGAAGCTGGGTGGAGAACCTCCGCGCCGCCCCGCCGCGACAGACCAGCGGCGCGAGGATCCGCCGCATGGTGAAGTTCCTGCTGGTCGATGCGGCCCTGCTCGGCATGCTCGTCATCGGCACGTCCGTCTCCCTGGGGAGGCTCTCCACGGCCATCGAGAGCCGGATCGGCCTGAGCGCCTCGGTGGCGCGCCTGCTCGGCCTGGGGCTGGCGATCTTCCTCGCGCTTCCCTTCTGCGTGGGAGTCGTCCGGCTCGCGCGGGCCCTGGGCGTGCTGCTCGCGGAGACGGCCCTTCCCCCCATGGCGCCCGCGGGCCGCGTGGACATGGCCGCCGCCCCGCGCCGGGCGCTCGTGGTGACGCTCCAGCTCGCGAGCGTCCTCGCCGTGGGCGCGCCGCTCGTCGCCATCACGCAGCCCTTCCTGCGCGGCTTCCAGGGCGCGGCCGTGCTGCTCCTCCTGCTCGTCGTGCTCGGCGTGGCGTTCTGGCGCAGCGCCACCAACCTCCAGGGGCACGTGCGTGCGGGCTCCCAGGTCATCGTCGAGGCGCTCGCCACCCAGTCCCGAGGCAAGAGCGAGCAGCGGCCCGGCGAGCCCTTGAGGGAAATCCAGCAGATCCTCCCCGGGCTCGGCGAGCCGACCCCGGTGCGGCTCGAGGACTCCAGCCCGGCCGTGGGACGGACCCTCGCGGAGCTGAACCTGCGCGGGATGACGGGCGCCACGGTGCTCGCCATCCGCCGGGCGGATGCGGGAGCGCTCATCCCCACCGCGCACGAGCCGCTGCGGGCGGGAGATGTGCTCGCGCTGGCCGGCACCCACGAGGCCATCGACGCGGCCCGGGCCGTGCTCGAGGGGACGGCGGCCCAGCCGGAGCCGGCGGCGTCCTAGCTCAGCGCCCGGAGGCCCCGGGCGTGCCCGCGTCCTCGGGCGGCGGCGGCCGCTGCACGGTGACCCGGTCCTCGAGCGCCACGCGTCCCACGGACTGGCGGAACAGCTCCCACAGCGCGCGGCGGTGGCCCTCGGGCGAGGTGGTGCCCTCCAGCAGCAGCCCCGCCCCGTGGTAGCTCACCGTGAGGCCCGAGCCCTTGAGCCCCGCCGTCAGGGCCACGAGCTGCTCCTGCAGCACGGTCATCTCGAAGGTGAGCTCCAGCTCGCGGGCGAGGAATGCGTCCGTCTTGAGCAGCGTGCGCAGCGCCTCGCGGCAACGCCCGGTATTCACCGCGGTCGTCAGGGAGCGCTCGGCGCCCTCGGTGCTCTTCAAGCCCGGGCACGCCTTGCGCGCGGCGGCCAGCGGCTCCGCGGAGGGCTCGGGCTCGAGAGGCCGCCCCGGCGCCCCCACCGACAGCCGCCACACCGCGAACTTCCCCTCCGCGTACAGCAGCAGCAGCGTGCGCCCCGGCTTCACCCCGGTGAGCAGCAGCTCGTTGCTCCCCGCGAGCACCTCGGCCGTGGCGATGGACGGGTCCTCCACCTCTACCCACTCCACCGCGCTCAGCTTGTGGAAGCGCTCCTTGCCCACCTCCAGCGGCATGGCGAGGTCCACCGGCCACGCGGCGGCGCGCGGAGGAAGCAGGCACAGCAGCAGGGCAACCAGGGGGGCGAGCAGTGAAAGGGCCCGGCCCCCGGCCCGGCGCCAGGGGGAGCGGGAGTGGCTCACTGGTGGACGCACGCGCATCGGGGCCCTCTCGGAAAGTGTGCGTGTCCTCTTACCACGGGGTATGTAGAGAAGCCCTATGTCTACCTTGGTCCTCTGGACCGCCTGCCTGGCCCTCGTCTTCCTTCGGGGCTTCGTCGCCGCCTCCGAGTCCGCCCTCTATGGGACCTCCGACCTGCGCGCGCAGGAGTTGGCGCAGGCGACTCCGGGCTCCGGGCGCCGGGTGCTCCGCCACAAGACCGAGCGGGAGGCCACGGCCACGGCCCTGCGCGTGGGCATGGTGCTCAGCGGCTTCCTCGCCGCGGCCATCGGCGCCTTCGTTCCCCCGCAGCTGCTCGACTTCACCCGTCTGGGCGAGGCCCCCTGGTTGGACGTGGCGACGGTGCTGGCCGGCTCCCTGCTGGTGGGCCTGCTGGCCACGCTCGTCGAGGTGACGATGCGCGGCCTAGCCAACGCCAACCCCGAGCGCTGGGCGCTGCGCCTCTCGTGGCTCGTCTCGCTGCTGGTGTTCCTCTTCTATCCGCCCATGCGCCTGCTCATGGGCCCCATCAACCTCGTGGCCCGCGGCTTCGGCCGCAACCTGCGCTTCGAGCCGCCGCCTCCGCCCCTCGAGGAGCTGGAGAAGCTGCTCGCCGCCCAGGCCGCCAAGGAGGAGGTGGACCAGAGCGCTCCCCAGCTCATCCGCTCCATCTTCGAGCTGTCCGACAAGCGCTGCCGCGACGTGATGGTGCCCCGCACGGAGGTGGTGTGCGTGGACATCTCCATCCCGCCCGACGAGGTGCTGCGCCTGCTGGCCGAGGAGAACCACTCGCGCATCCCCGTCTACCGCGACGACGTGGACCACATCCTCGGCGTGCTGCACGCGAGAGATCTCATCCCGCTGCTGCAGCACCCCGAGCTCATCGTGCTGCAGGACACCATCCGCCCCGCCCACTTCGTCCCGTGGATGAAGCCCATTGGAGACCTGTTGCGCGAGATGCAGCGCAAGAAGATCCACATGGCCATCGTCGTGGACGAGTACGGCGGCTTCATGGGGATTGTCACGCTGGAGGACATCCTCCGCGAAATCGTCGGTGACATCGGCGACGAGTTCGAGGTGGAGGAGAAGCTGGTGGAGAAGCAGGCCGACGGCAGCTTCCTGGTGGACGCGGCGATGGAGGTGGACCAGTTCACCAAGGCCTTCGGCTTCCCGCTGCCGGACGGCGACTTCGACACGCTGGGAGGCTTTTTGTCCTCGCTGGCGGGCCACCTGCCGGACGTGGGCGAGCGCTTCACCTTCAACGGCTGGGCCTTCACCGTCCACGCCAAGGAGGGCGCGCGCGTCGACCGCGTGCGGATGAACAAGCTCAAGGCGCCCACCAAGGAGCCCGCGCCCACGCGAGACTCCCCGGGCAAGGACGGCACGGGCACCAAGGAGCCCGCGAACCAGGAGCTCAAGGCCTGAGCCCGACGGCCGGGTTTCCCACCCGTGCCCGACCGGTGCATTCTCGACTCCGGTAACTCCACTGGGGGACACGTGGCGCGGCTTGGTTGGCTTCACCTCTCGGATCTCCACATGGGGATTCGCAGCTCGCGGTTGCTTCGGCCCGAATACCGGGAAGCGTTCGAGCAGGATCTCCGCAGGATGCACGCGCGCTCGGGCCCGTGGGACCTGGTGTTCATCTCGGGCGACCTCACGCAGGCGGGCGGGACGATGGAGTTCAGCTTGTTGAGCTCCACCCTGAAATCCCTGTGGAGCTTTCTGCGCGGCCTGGGCTCCGATCCCTGCCTGCTCGTCGTGCCGGGCGACCACGACTTCTTGCAGGCACCTCCCGCCGCGCAGAACATCCGGGGTTCACTCGACCTCTTCAGCACGTGGTTCGGGGCGTGGCGGGATGCGCATCCGTCCCCTGTCTACCAGGGCCTGCGCGGAGGGCTGCTTCCAGGAGATTTCGCCACCACGGTCCAGTCGGCGGGCTCGAGGATTGGGGTCATCGGACTCAACTCGGGCTTGAGGGACGTCACCCGTACGGATGAGCGGGATTGGCCTGAGCTCAGTCGGGAGCAAGTCGAGGCGGCGACAGGCAAGAGCGCGCGGGCCTGGGCGTTCGGGCATGACGCCGTGGTGCTACTGACGCATCGCCCGCCCTCCATGCTGAGGCCCATGTCCCTGATGCGGCTTCAAGAGGCGCTGACGCCCTCGAGCGGCCTTCTGTTGCACCTGTGTGGCAACGCGCAGCGCAAGGAAGGGGCAACCCGTTTCGTCCTCTCGGGCCGCTCCCCTGCCATCCAGGCTCCTTCCCTCTTCGGTGCCATCCATCCCAACGCCGTGGGCGAGGACTCCTGGAATCTCTGGGGCTACACCGTGGGGGTGCTGGAGGTGTCGGGGACGGGGGGCCCGCTCAGGCTCTTCCCGCGCGTTGCCTCGGTCACCCAAGGCGCGCTCTCCCTGGGGCCCGATGAACGGTGGGTCTCCGGGCCGGACGAGGCCTTCGCAACGTTCCTCCCCGCTCCACGCGCCAAACCGGAGTCCCCAGGGGCCGTGGGCCGTCCCAGTGCGGCCCCCTTGCAGCGCCGCCCACCCGCCGCGGATTTCCGGGCCGTGCACAGCGAGCCGGCGACTCCACGGCTCCCGCCGGGCGTGAAGTTCCAGAGGCTGCTGGAGACCGGCCACACGGTGGTCGATGCATTGGCCTGGGCACCCGCGGGAGATGCGCTCGGCATGGGCCTGGCGGGTGGCGACATCGCCTATTGGAAGCCAGCGCGGGACGTACCGGACTGGGTGATCACTCCCCACATCTCCGGGCTCGAGGACTTGTGCTTCTCGCCGGACGGACAGTTCCTGGCCTCCCGCTCCCAGAAACACGTGCGCTTGTGGAGGACGGATGGACTCCAGAGCCGGGTGACGAAAGCCCTGCTGGGTGAAGGACAGGGACTGGCCTGGTCCTCCACGGGCCTGCTCGCGGCCACGGAGGGGGCGGGAGTCCTCCAGCTCTGGAACACCCGGACCTGGGCCGAGGCGGGCCGGGTGCAGCTCCCGCCCACCCTGCTCGCGGTGTACGCCCTGGCCTGGTCGCCGGATGGGAAGATGCTGGTGTGTGGTGGCGAGGGCGCTCCCGCGCTCGTGCTCCCGAAAGTCGTGAGGAGCTCGGACACCCTCGAGGCACGGCAGCTGACGGGGCAGGTTCCCGGGGGAGCCGTCCTGGACCTCGCGTGGATGCCCGGATGGTCCTCGGTGGTCGCCATGGCCTGTCGGGACCGCGCCCTCTACATCCGGGATGTCCGGCAGCCCGGCTTCATGGCCGTGCTGGAAGGCCACCGGACCGAGGTCACGAGCGTCAGCTTCTCCTTCGACGGCCGGCTGCTCGCCTCCAGGTCGAGCGATGGGGCCATCCGGCTGTGGCGCACGGACACCTGGGAGCCGGTGGCCGAGCTGGAGGCGCCCTCCACGAGCCCGCACTCCGCCGGACTGGCCTTCTCTCCGGTGCGGCACGTCCTGGCGAGCGTGGGACCCGGAGGCATCGGCGTGCGGCTCTGGGAGTTGGACGTCGCCACCCTGCTGCGCGCCCCGGCGCCGTCGCAGACGGTGCACGAGGTGAGCGCCAAGGTCGTGCTGGTGGGCGAGGGGCGCGCGGGCAAGAGTTGTCTGGCCCTGCGCCTGGTGAAGGACGCATACGAGGAGCAGGACTCCACCCACGGCATGCGCTTCTGGTCGATGCCCGCGGAGCCGTCCTCCGGGGACGCGGCTCCGAACGCGCCGCGACGGGAGATCATCCTGTGGGACCTGGGAGGGCAGAGCGAGTACCAGCTCGTGCACCAGCTCTTCCTGCGGGACTCGACCGTGGCGCTGATGGTGATGGAGCCCGGACGCGGGGATGGCGCCCTGGAGGAGGTCGAGGGGTGGAACCGGCGCCTGCAGGCCCAGTCCGGAGAGCGGAGCATCCGCAAGCTGCTGGTGGGCACGAAGGTGGACAGCGCCGAGTCCCCGGTGAACCGGCCCGCGCTCGAGGGCCTGGTGCAACGGCTCGGGTTCGAGTCCTACGTGCTGACGAGCGCGAGGAAGGGCCAGGGCATCGCCGAGCTGAAGGAGGCCCTGGGCCGGGCCATCGACTGGGAGGGGTTGCAGAAGGTCAGCCGCCCCGAGCTGTTCCAGTCCATCCGGCAGCTCATCCAACGGCTGCGCGAGGCGAAGCGGGTGGTGCTGAACTTCCTCGAGCTGGAGCGCGAGCTGCGCCGGGAGCTGGGCAGCGCCTTCGAGCCGGAGGCGCTCCAGGCGGTGGTGGGCCATCTCACCCGGCAGGGGCATGTGGCGGACACGCGGATGGCGGGGGGGACGCGGGTGCTCATCCTGGAGGTCGAGCAGCTCGAGCGGTACGCGGGCTCGCTCATCGTGGCCGCCCGGGAGAACCCCCACGGGGTGCCCGCCATCGAGGTGGCCAAGGTGCTGTCCCCGAAGATGAAGTTCCCGCGCATCAAGGACGAGGAGCGGCTGACGGAGGACCAGGAGGGGGCCGTCCTCAACTGCGTCATCGAGCTGCTCATCTCCCACGGAGTGTGCCTGCGCCACGAGGGGCTGCTCATCTTCCCCTCGCTCTTCCAGCCGGGGGCGGCCGGGACGGGCTCGGACTTCTCGCACGCCATCTCGCTGCACTACGACTTCTTCGGCCCCATCGACAACATCTACGCCTCGCTGGTCACGTCCCTGGCCATCAGCCAGCGCTTTGGCCCCATGCGCCTGTGGGAAGACCGGGCCGAGTTCGGGCAGGCGGGCCGGGACACCTCGGGCATCCGCCGGGTGCGCAGCAGGAGCCAGGGCGCGAGGGGGATCGCCCAGCTCGACCTCTACTTCGATGAGGGGACGGACACGAAGACGCGCGAGCTGTTCGTCAACGTCATCGAGCAGCACCTGCGGGAGCACGGCGTGGAGCTGTTGGAGCGGCTGACCATCACCTGCGTCTGCGGCAAGGTGTTCCCGGAGGAGACCGTCCGCACCCGGCTGGCCAAGGGCGCGTCGGACGTGGGCTGCCAGGAGTGCGATCACCGGACGCCGATCACCCCGGGCGCGCAGCAGTCCCGGGAGCTCAACCCGGAGCTGGTGAAACAGGTCCAGGCCCTGCGGACCATCATCCGGGAGCAGCTCTCCCAGAGCGCCACGGAGGCGACGGTGCGCATGACGGAGGGGAAGGCGGTGGACTCGGGCCAGGAGACGCCGCTGCGCATCCTCCACCTGAGCGACCTGCACCTCGGCGCCGGGGATGATCCGCTCAGCCTGCTCGAGCCGCTGGCGGCCGATCTGCGCAGGGGAATGGGCATCGAGCGCCTGGACTACCTGGTCATCTCCGGAGACATCACGCAGCGGGCCGCACCGAAGGAGTTCGAGAAGGCACGTGAGTTCGTCTCCAGACTCATCGAGCAGTTCGAGCTGACGGCGGAGCGCTGCATCCTCGTGCCTGGCAACCACGACCTGGACTGGAACGAGGAGGTCTACCAGTGGCGGAAGAAGCGCCTGGTGGACGCGAGCGAGCTCGTCCCCGGCAGGTACCGGGACTCGGGAGACGGCTATCTCCTCCGTGACGAGGCGAGGTACCCGGAGCGCTTCAGCGGCTTCTCCGACAACTTCTACCATCCGCTCATCCAGAAGCCCTATCCCCTGGCACCCGAGGAGCAGTGCATTCCGTTTCTCTTCAGCGAGTCACGGCTGCAGTTCCTGGCCATGAACTCGGCCTGGGAGATCGACGAGTACTTCCCGGAGCGCTCCAGCCTCTGCGACCCGGCGCTCGCGCGAGGGCTCGCGAGGGCGAACCAGGACCTCGCCCGAGCGCGGAAGCAGGGCGAGCTCGCGGGAGACGCGAAGGTGCTGCGGCTGGCCGTGTGGCACCACCCCATCACAGGCAACGAGAAGATCCAGGCCGATGCCTTCCTGGAACGACTGCTCCAGGAGGACGTGCGGATGTGCCTGCATGGGCACGTGCATGAGGACCGGGCCGATCTGGTGAACCATCTCCACGCCGAGCGGAGGCTCCACGTCCTGGGAGCCGGGAGCTTCGGGGCGCCGAGGCATGATCGGCCCGAGTCGGTGCCGAGGCTGTTCAACCTGCTGGAGGTGGAGAGGGATCTCCAGCGGGTGCGGGTGCACACGCGGTGCATGCGCAAGCAGGGGGGAGCGTGGGAAGGGTGGGCGATCTGGCCTGGGGAGAAGCCGAGCGAGCGGCGCACCTACTATGACGTGCCGCTGCGCTGAGCCGGCAATGAAGGGCCGGCGCCACCCGACTCAGCGCCGGCCGCCGCGCAACCGCTCCACTTCGGCGAGCGCCTCCGCCAGCTTGCGCTCGGACTCCTCGCGGCGACGAACCTCCTCGGTACGCAGACGCTCCTCCTGGGCGAGCCGCTGCTCGAGCTCCGCGCGCACCTGGGCCTCCTCGGTGCGGTGGACTTCCGCCTCTCCCACCATGCGCTCGAGCGTGGCGATCATCTCGTCCGCCTCCGGCAGCGGCGCCCGGCCGTGGAAGAAGCGCAACCGCTCCCCTTCGAGTTGCAACTCCAGGCCCAGCACCTCGGAGGTGTAGAAGCCTTGCTGCGGCTGGATGGGCTGGTAGACGCGCCGCCCCTCCCCCGCCAGCCGCCACCCGGTCAGCTTCAGCCGTCCCCGGTCGAAGAGGAAGTACTCGCGGATGCCGAGCCGGGCGAAGCGCTCCACGTTCCGCTCCAGATCCTTGCGCCGCTCGCCCGCGACGTGGACCTCCAGGGCCAGATCGAGCCCCTTGCCCTCGGCGCTCACCAGCCAGCGCATGCGCGAGTGGGGCTCCACGTCCATGACGGCGATGACGTCGGGAGCGAACATGGGTTCGCCCGGGTAGTACACGGGCAGTTCACAGCCCAGGTACACCTTGCGTCCGATGCGGGAGAAGAAACCGCCCAGCACCTCACGGGCGCGCACCTTGGCCTCGAAGTGCGGATCCCCCTCGGGCGGATGGGCCTCGGAGACCGGGAACTCGGACGGCAGGCTGTCGACGATGCGCGTGCGCTCCTCGGGCGTGAGCCGCTCCCAGACCTCCTGGGGTGGCGCACGGGGATCGGCTGGATCGACGCGGTAGGACATGGTGCTGAATCACCTCGGACGTAGGACCCTGTAACATGACTTGACCCGTCAGTCCAGGCGACTTGACCCATCAGGTCAAGCCACGTCCTCAGACGTCAGGCGGGGCCCCCTGGCCGAGGAGCCCCTTGGCTTCCACAGGCGAGGGAGTCGCTCAGAACGAGGCGGTGGCCGTCACCAAGCCCACCCCCGCCGCGTTCAGCGCGGTGGTGGCGTCCTTCAACTGCACCTCCGTCCCGTACGCCGAGTCTCCCAGAGACAACGCCTGGGACCCGGAAGGGCGTGAGGCGCCCCGGAGGTCCGTGCGTCATCGTGAAGCAGTGCGGCCCGTCCTCCCGTCACCCAGAGCCGTGCGCAGGGCGGACGCCACGGCGGCCATCGCATCGAGGTGCAGTCGCAGGGTGGCTGCGTCGGGCACCTCCTTCATGTAGGCCAGGCCCACCTGGTTCTTCTCGATGAAGCCCACCACGGGCCCGTCCCCGAGGCGGACCAGGGCCGCTCGGACTCCCGCGTCCATCACGAGCCCCTTGGCCTGCTCGACGAAGTCGCACTGGAAGATGAAGCGCTTGTCCAGCTCCCGGTCCCTCGCGGTGAAGATGCCGCGCAGCAGGGCCCGCCGGAGGAATCGCGTCCAGGAGCGGGGGACGGCCACGAAGTCCCGAGGCAGCTCGGCGAGCACGTCCAGGCGCAGCGTGGGCAACAACACCTTGGACTCCTTGCCCACGTCGTGCGGCTGCAATCCCATCCACACCCGCCACCCCTGATGCTCACCGACGAAGGCATCCTTCGCCTCGGATTCCCGGCCGAAGCCCAGTTGTTCGGAGAGTACTTCCAGGGCGCTCCGCCACTTCGCCTCCCGGCGCGACTGCAGCCACTGCATCAACACGGCGACCAGCACTATCAAGGCGAAGGCGGCCACGCCGATGGTGAGGTCTGCTGGATCGGACGGAAGGGTTCGGTTTCTCATGCGCCCCCGGAGGATAACCCGGCGGCCCTCGTCACGAGCCCCACCCCTCCCCTTCCCGCCTCACTCCTGCGCGGGCGCGGTGGGCTGGAAGTGCTGGAGCCGCACGGTGCGCTCGGCGCGGAAGGGCATGAGGCGCACCGTCTGCCCGAAGGTCAGCGCCACCCCGCCGCCCACCTCCACGTGCCACGTGCGCGCGGGAGCCTCGGCCCCGCCCGGCTCCGACCGCAGCGGGAAGGACACCGTGAGGGTGTGGCGCTCGCTGGCCGCCAGGGGCACCTGCACCCCGCGCGTGCCCACCGCGTAGCGCCGGCCATTCATGCGCAGCTCGAAGTCCACCCCCGTCACCTGCGCGTCCCAGAAGGTGGGGTTCTCCACCGCCAGGCGCAGGGTGAGCTCACCCGGGCCCGCCGGGGTGAAGGCCAGGCCCACCTCCTCCACCCGCACCGCCTCGTCCATCGCGTGCGGGCGCAGCGTCACCCCGGCACACCCGGCCATTCCCAACACCGGCAACAGCAGCAGGAGCAGGTGACGCATCAGCCCCCCAGCAGCGGCTTGAGCGCCTCCACCGCGAGCGGCCACCCGGCGCGACGGCCCAGCACCTCCAGGGCGCGGATGAACTCCGCGGCCGACTGGAAGCGGTGGGCCTTGTCCGCGAAGAGCGCCTTGCGCACCACCTGCACCGCGTAGTCCGGCAGCTCCGGCACGAGGCTGGACAGCAGCGGCGCCCGAGCGTCGCGCACCCGGTGCATCATCTCCGCCTCGTTCTCCGCGGTGTGCAGGCGCCGGTTGGCCAGCAGCTCCCAGAGGAGCACGCCCGCCGAGTACAGGTCGCTGCGCGCGTCCACCGGCAGGCCCAGCACCTGCTCCGGGCTCATGTACGGCAGCGTGCCGCGCAGCGCGCCCATGTCCCCGCGCATCACGCCCTCCACGTCCGCCACGCCGAAGTCGGTGAGCTTCACATCTCCCGCCACGCTCAGGAGGATGTTGGCCGGGTTGATGTCGCGGTGGACGATGGTGGCGCCCCCCTCCCCCACCTTCGCGCGGTGGATGTAGTCCAGCGCCTTGAGCACGCACCAGACGATGTAGCAGGCGGCCTCCGGCGGCATCGCCGTCCCGGCCTTGATGAGCAGGTCCTGCATGAAGCCCAGCGTCCGGCCCGCCACCAGCTCCTGCACCATCAGGTAGTCCGGCCCCGCCTTGAAGAGGCGGAAGGTGCGGACGATGTGGGGGTGGCGCAGGCGCACGGTGAGCTTCGCCTCGTCGACGAAGGCCTTCACGTAGCCGCCATCGTTGCGGTACGCGGGCAGCAGCCGCTTGAGCACCACCTCATCCGGCTCGCCGGGCGAGCGCTGCGTCGTGGAGCGCGCGCGCACCTGGTACACCTCGGCCATCCCGCCTACCGCGAGCCGACCAACGACCTCATACCCGCCCAGGTCCGCTGCTTGCGCCACGGTTGCACCTTACAACGATTCGCGGAGAGCCCCCACTATTCAGCGACCAGGGAGGCGAAGAGGCGTTCGTATTTCCGCGCGGACGCGGCCCAGGAGAAGTCCCGGCTCATGCCCCGCTGGCGGAAGGCCCGCAGCCGCTCGGGCTCGGCGTAGAGGGCCTGGGCCCGCCGCACCGCCGCCAGCAGCGCCGCCGGGTGGAAGGCCTCGAAGAGGATGCCGGTCCCGTCCAGCCCGCCCTCCACCGTGTCCACGAGGCCTCCCGTGGCCCGGACGATGGGCACCGTGCCGTAGCGCAGCGAGTACATCTGGTTGAGGCCGCACGGCTCGTACCGGCTGGGCATGATGAAGAAGTCCACCCCCGCCTCCACCAGGTGCGACAGCCCCTGGTCGAACCCGATGAACGTCCCCACCTGCTGGGGGAAGTGGTGCTGGAGGGCGCGCAGCCCGTCCTCGTAGCGGCCCTCGCCGCTGCCCACCGCGACGAAGCGGATGTCCGACTGGAGGGCCTGGGGCATCACCTCCAGCAGCAGGTCCACCCCCTTCTGCCACGCCAGCCGCGAGACGATGCCGAACACCGGGGCCTCGGTGTCCTCGCGCAGCCCGAAGCGGCGCAGCAGCTCGCGCCGGCAGGTGACCTTCCCCTCCATGGCGTTCACCCCGTAGCGCGCCGGGAGGTAGGTGTCCGTCTCCGGGTTCCACTCGTGGGCGTCGATGCCGTTGAGGATGCCGGTGAGGGAGCCCCGGCGCCGGCGCAGCAACCCGTCCAGGCTGGCGCCGCCTTCCGGCTCCTGGATTTCCTTCGCGTAGGTGGGCGAGACGGTGGTGAGGGCGTCGGCGAAGACGAGGCCGCCCTTGAGGAAGTTCACCGTGTCGTAGAACTCGAGCCCCTGCTCGGCGGTGAAGAGGTCCCAGGTCAGCCCCAGGTCATCCATGATGTGCTTACCGTACTGCCCCTGGTAGGCGAGGTTGTGGATGGTGAGGACCGTCTTCGCCTTCGACAGGGGGGTGCCCTGGAAGCCGCGCCGGAGCGACACCGCCGCCAGCCCCGTCTGCCAGTCGTTGAGGTGGATGATGTCCGGGTGGAAGCGCAGGCGCTGGGCGGCCTGGAGCGCGCCGAGGGAGAGGTAGGCGTAGCGGCGGTGGTTGTCCCCGAACTCGCCCCAGGCGTCGCCGTAGATGCCGGCACGGCCATAGAAGTGCTCGTTCTCCAGGAAGAGCAGCTCGAGGTTGGGAGACGGGCGCAGGGAGAGGATGGGTCCGCGCTCGGTGCCGAAGGGGAAGCGCAGCTCCAGGTGGTGGCCGGTGGGGGTGAGCCGGTCGTCCTTGACGGAGGCGTAGCGCGGCGTGACGACCTTCACCTCATGGCCGAGTTCCGCGAGTGCCACGGGCAGGGAGCCGGCCACGTCCCCGAGTCCGCCCGTCTTGGAGAAGGGCGCGACTTCGGAGGCCACGAAGAGGATCTTCATGGAATGAGACGATGCCGTGTGTGTCGCGCGAGTCAAACGCAAACGCGCGACTCGCACTCCGGGAGCGGGTTGGTATGGTGGGGGGGTGGAGCTACCCAAGGATCCGATTGAACGTTTCGCGGCCCTCTACGAGGAGGCCAAGCGCGTCATCCCCGTGGACCCCAACGCCATGATCGTGGCGTCGGTGGGCCCCGAGGGCAGGCCGTCCGCGCGCGTGGTGCTGCTCAAGGACTTCGATGCGCGCGGCTTCGTCTTCTTCACCAACCTGGAGAGCCGCAAGGGGCGTGAGCTGCGGGCGCACCCGTGGGCCTCGCTCTGCTTCTTCTGGCAGCCGCTGGAGCGGCAGGTGCGGGTGGAGGGCCGCGTGGAGCCGGTGTCGGACGAGGAGGCGGACGCGTACTTCCAGAGCCGCGCTCGCGGCAGCCAGGTGGGCGCGTGGGCGAGCCTGCAGAGCCAGCCGCTGCCGTCGCGCGAGTCCCTGGAGGCCCGCGTGGAGGAGCTGACGCGCCAGTACGAGGGCAAGCAGGTGCCCCGGCCCTCGCACTGGTCGGGCCTGCGGGTGGTGCCCGACCGCATCGAGTTCTGGCACGCGCGCCCGAGCCGGTTGCACGAGCGGCTCCTCTATACGCGCGAGGGCGACGGCTGGAAGACGGACATCCTCTACCCCTGAGGAGGGCCTACCAGGGCAGCTCGGCACCGTCGTGGCCGAAGAAGCGCCCGCCGTGCTCGGCGCTGAGTCGGTCGATGACGTTGTGGAGCATGCCTCGGACGG
>NZ_DASVSO010000617.1:0-3490 GCF_036388035.1 Archangium sp. | reverse complement strand
CCCCACAGCAGCTGGATGCCGCTCTCGGTGAGGACGGCCAGGTCCTGGGCGCCGTCCTTGTCGAAGTCCGCCACGGTCATCCCCTGGAGCCCCTGGCCCTCGGGGAAGGCGTTGAGCAACACCTGCGGCGAGAAGGCGCCGCTCGCCTGTCCCATGTACAGGCTCACCCGGCTGTCCCCGGAGTTGACCGCCAGCAGGTCCTCCGCGCCATCGCCATTGAGGTCCACCAGGACCAGCTGCCGGGGCCTGTTGCCGGCGGCATACGCGGTCGGCGTGAGGAGGAAGGAGCCATCATTCTGGCCGCTGAACACGAGCACCCGATTGCCATTCGTGTCGGCGACCAGCAGGTCCATGTACGGATCGACGCCGAGCCTCGCCGCCACGAGGCCGTGAGGCGAGCCGTCGACGGGTGTGAAGCGCTGGGCCTGGAAGGTGCCATCGCTGTTGCCGAGCATCACCCCCACCGACTGGCAGGCGTCCGACGTCTGGGAGCACGGCGGGTGGGAGAGGACGAGGTCCAGACGGCCATCCCCGTTGAAGTCCGCGGCCGTCAGCGCGGCGGAGGAAGCGGGGGCCTCGACGCTGACCGGGGTGGCGAAGGAGCCATTGCCATTGGACTTCAGCACGAGGAGCTTCTCGCTGGAGCCCCCCACGAGGACGACGCGCTGGCTGCCGCCAAAGGAGCCGAGGAGCATGTCGTCGCTGGACTGGCCCACGCTGGTGCTGGTGGCCGTCGGGAAGGTGCCATCTCCCTTGCTCCGGAACACCCGGAGGGAGCCCGCGTTGGCGGCGAGGATGTCCACCTTCTGGTCCCCGGTGACGTCCGCGAGCAGCACGGAGGTGGGAGTCGTGCCCGCGGGCAGCAGGGTGGGCGTCTGGAAGAGGCCCGCCTTGCGGTTGATCAGCACGGCCGCCGTGTTGCCCACGCCGTTCACCGTGACGAGGTCCGCGGCGCCGTCGCTGTTGAGGTCGCCAGCCGCGATGTCCCGAGGGGAGCCCGGCAGCGCGTACGGGACGGCGGCCAGGAAGCCGCACCGCCCCGCGCAGATGACGCCGCCATCCGGACAGGCGCCCGCGCACGAGCCTCCAGCGCACGAGGGCCTGGCCGCGAAGGTACCGCCGTCACTGAGGACCACGCCCCCATCGAGGGAGACGCTCTCCGAGTCTCCATTGCCTGGTGTCACGACGATGGGGGGCGAGGGCTGGTAGGGGCTGAAGGGAGTGTCCTCCTCCTCCGTGCAGGCGTTGACCAGCAGGAGCACGGCGCCCAGCGCGAGGAGGAGTCGGGTGAGGGGCACGAGGGGGAACCTCCGAAAGAGAGAGGTGCCCAGTGTACCCACCGCGCCCGAAGCTACGAGCCGTTTCCACTCCGCTCGCGCTCGCGGCGGTGGATGGTGGAGACGTCGATGCCGAGGATTTCCGCTGCCTTCGTCTTGTTGCCACCACACTGCGCCACCACGAAGGAGATGTACTCGCCCTCGAGCTGGCGCAGGGTGACGAGCTTCGACTGGGCCCGTGACAGGGGATGCGCGTCCGCGGTCACACCGGGCGCGTGGAGCTGGAGCGTGGGCAGGTCCACCGTCTCCTGGGCCGTCACCACCGCGAGGCGCTCGACGAGGTTCTCCAGCTCGCGCACGTTGCCAGGCCAGGGCGCGGCGGCGAGCGCGGCGAGGGCCTCGGGGGAGAAGCCGGTGAGGCGCGCGCGGGGGTTGCGCTTGCGCGACTGCGCGACGAAGTGCTCCACCAGCATGGGGATGTCCTCGCGGCGCTCGCGCAGGGGCGGCACGCGCAGCGGCACCACGTCGAGCCGGTAGAAGAGGTCCTGCCGGAAGCGGCCCTCGCGCACGCGCACCTCCAGGTCCTGGTGCGTGGCGGCCACCACGCGCACGTCCACCTTGCGCGAGGCGTCCGCGCCCACCGCGCGCACCTCGCCGTCCTCCAGCACGCGCAGCAGCTTGGCCTGGAGCTCGGGCGCCATGTCGCCAATCTCGTCGAGGAAGAGCGTGCCGCCGTCCGCCTCCAGGAAGAGGCCGCGCCGGGGCGTGGTGGCGCCGGTGAAGCTGCCCTTCACGTGGCCGAAGAGCTCGCTCTCCAGCAGCGCGTTGGGGATGGCCGTGCAGTTCACCGCCACGAAGGGGCCGTCCTTGCGCGGGCCCTCGAAGTGCAGCGCGCGGGCCACCAGCTCCTTGCCCGAGCCGCTCTCCCCGCGCACCAGCACCGGGGCCTGGGAGTGGGCCACGCGCTCGATGAGCTCGTAGAGGGCGCGCATGGGAGCGCTGCGGCCCACCAGCGCCGCGTAGGCCGAGCGGTCCCCCACCGCCTGGCGCAGCGCCCGGTTCTCCTCGCGCAGCCGGCGCTCGGCGATGGCGCGCTGCACGTACAGCAGCACCTCGTCGAGGCGGAAGGGCTTGGTGAAGTAGTGCGTGGCGCCGCGCCGCATGGCCTCCACGGCGTTCTCCACCCCGCCGAAGGCCGTCATGATGAGCACCGGCAGCGTGGGGTCCGCCTGCCGCACGGCGGCCAGCACGTCGAAGCCGTCCACCTGCTCCATGCGCAGGTCGCACACCACCGCGTCCAGCACGCGCCCGCGCACGGCGGCGAGGGCCTCCTGGCCGCTCGTGGCCACGTCCACCGTGTAGCCCGCGTCCGTGAGGTGGTCGGCCAGCAGCCGCGCCATCTCCACGTGGTCGTCCACCACCAGCACTCGTCCCTCAGACGGCATGTCGCTCCTCGTTCGGCGCCGCCGCCGTGGCGGGCCACCACAGCGTCACGCACGTGCCCTGGCCGGGCGCGCTCTCCAGCTCGATACGGCCTCCGTGGTTGCGGACAATCTGGGCCACCACCGTCAGCCCCAGTCCCGTGCCCTGGCCGCGCTTCTTCGTGGTGAAGAAGGGGTCGAAGACGCGGTTGAGGCTCTCGGACGGAATGCCGCACCCGTCGTCGCGCACCGTCACCCGCACCCCGCTCCAGGCCCCCGGCTCGCTCGGCGCCTCGAGCCGGGCGGCGATGCGCACCGTGCCCCCGGGCTCGCACGCGTCACACGCGTTGAGGGCCAGGTTGAGCACCACCTGTTGCAGCTGGTCCGGGTCCGCCGACAGCGCCGGCATCCCCTCGGGCACCTCCACCTCCACCTTCACCTTGCGCCGCTCGGCCTCGCCGCGCAGCAGCTCCTGCGCGCCCCTGAGCAGCGGCCCCACCGCCACGCCCTTCACCGCCACCGGCTGCACCCGCGAGAAGTCCAGGAGCTGGCGGATGGTGCGGCTCACCCGGTCTATCTGCTCGATGATGACCTGCACGCCAGCGGCCTGCGAGTGCTGCGCGCCCAGCTTGCCCAGCACGTACTCGGCCCGGCCGCGCACCACGCCCAGCGGGGTGCCAATCTCGTGGGCGATTCCCGCGGCGAGCATGCCCACGGTGGCCAGCTTCTCGGCGCGCACCAGCTGCGACTCGAGCGCGTGGACGTTGCTCAAATCCTCCACCACCAGCAGCA
>NZ_DASVSO010000616.1:0-3133 GCF_036388035.1 Archangium sp. | reverse complement strand
ACGGCGGCGCCCTTAGCCAGCACCGGGGTCTGCCAGACGGCGCCCCGGGCCCGGTCCACCGACGGCAGCCAGGCGACCGGCGGCGCGCCGGTCAGCGCCTCGAGCCCGTTGCTCAGCAGCACCACGCCGGCGCCGGCCACCGCCGTGAGCTGCACGCCGCCGAGCGCCAGCAGGGCCCGAGCGCGGGAGAGGCCCGCGGCGCGCAGCAGGGCATAGTCCCCCACCTCCTGGGGCAGCTCGTGGGCAATCACCGCCATCGCGGTGGCCAACCCGGCCTGGGGCGAGACGAGGAAGGCCGCCGCCATCGCCGCGCCGTCTCCGATGTTGTGCAGCGCGTCCGCCGCCAGCAGCGAGGGCACCACGGTGGAGGAGGACTCCAGGGGCTCGTGGTGATGGTGGCCGGGCTCATGGGTGGAGTGGTCGTGGTGGTGGGGACCCAGGAACCACTCGACGAAGGTGAGCGCCAGGAAGCTGCCGAGCGCCCACCGGAAGGCCGCGGGCCCGGTGGCCTCCACCGCCTCGGGGAAGACCTCGAGGAACACCGCGCCCAGCAAGGCCCCGGCCGAGAAGGCGACGAGCGCCGACAGGTGCCGGGCGAGCCATCGCTCCGAGAGGAGTCCCCCCGTCAGTCCCGCGAGACCGGTGGCCAGGACCGCGAGCCAGATGAAGAGGGTGGTGCGTTCCATGAAGGGGAGACCCGCCCCGCGCTAGCGCCAGTCCGTGAGCCAGCGCAGCAGCGCGTCCGCCGCGTCCACGTGGACGAAGTGGCCCGCCTGGGGCAGCGTGGCCACGGGACAGCCCAGGGCCTCCATTCGCGCCAGGTCCGCGTCGCTGACGTAGTGCGCCCGCCCGCCCCGGATGCAGCGCACCCGGGCGCCCGGGCGCTCCAGCACGGCCCACAGGTCCTCTCCGTTCACCCGCCCGTGGAACTCGGCGAGCGACTCCCGGTCGAAGCGCCAGCGCACCCCGCCGTCCGGCGCCGACTCCAGGTTCATGATGAGCCAGTCCGAGAGCGGCCCGGACAGGCCGCGCCCCGTCAGCTCCGCTCGCATCGTCTTGCGGTCCGGCGCGCTGGCCGGCGCGGCCCGGAGCAGTTCGAGCACCTTGCCGCTCTCGGACAGGGCGGTGGGGATGGGGCTGGGGGAGATGTCCATCAGCGTCACGCTGGCCACGTCCTCGGGGGCGCGCAGGCTCGCGGCGAGCGACACGCGCCCGCCCAGCGAGTGCCCCACGAGGTCCAGCGGCCCCACCAGGCCCGCGGCGCGCGCCGTCTCCACCACGTCCGCGGCCACCGTGGACAGGGTGGCCCCGGGGGGCAGTCGGGGCGAGGCGCCATGGCCCGTCAGGTCCGGCAGGAGGAAGCGGCGGCCCTTGTCCACCTCGCTCCAGGCCGTCGCCAGCGAGCGCAGGTTGCGCCCCGTACCGAGGAAGCCGTGCAGCAGCACCGTCGGCCGCTGCCCCTCACCCACCTGGAAGCTCTCGAGAATCACGCTCGCCCCCTATATCCCGAGTGCCCCCACGTCGCAGTGCATTCGCTCGGCTGTCGTCAGATGCCGAATGGCCAGGTGTCGGCGGCATCCTCCTCCTCGTGGCCGGCGTCCGCGTCCAGCGGGTGCACGGCGCTCGTCAGGTCATAGTGGAGCACCGCGTCGAACTGCGCCGGCAGGTTCGCGTAGAAGTAGTGGCTGTGGCGCTCGGAGTGCGGCGCGTAGATGACGCCGATGGCCCGCTCCAGCCGCCGCTCGTGCAGGCCCGCGCCCGCCTCGCCCAGGTCCTCCATCCGCAGCAGGAAGCCGGGGAGGCCCACCTCGTGGAGGAGCGCCTCGTAGCTGCCCCGCAGCGCCGGCCGCACCCGCCGCTTGAGGCCCGGCTCGTCCCACTCCCGCGCGGCGATGACGGTGCCCGAGTAGGTGGTGAAGCCCACGTTGAAGGTTTCCCGGCCGTGGCGCTCGCGCAGGAGCTGGCCCAGGTTCAGCTCGCCCTGGTCACCCATCTGCGTGGCGCGTGCGTCGCCCAGGTGCGAGTTGTGGGCCCAGATGACCAGGCGCGCTGGCTTGCCGTGGCGGCGGCTCAGGTACTCGGACAGGGCGTCGGCCGTGTCCGCCATATGCGTGTCGCGCAGGTTCCAGGACTCGTTGCGCCCCGAGTACATGGCCCGGTAGTAGGCCTCCGCGTCGATCGCCAGCCGCGCGTTCTGCTGCGCGTAGAAGAGCGCGTCTTCCTCCCGCGTCCCGTGCGCCACCTCGCGCTGGCGCAGCTCGATGAGCTGCTGGATGACCTCGGCCTCACAGGGGTCCTCGAAGCCATACGACGTGGCGTGACCATAGGCCTGTGGCTCCGAGCCAAAGCGGTCGAAGCAGGCATAGCGGGCCCTCGCCTGCTCGGCCGCCTCGGGGTCTCGCGTCTCCAGGTAGCGCACCACCTCGCGCATGGAGGCGTGCAGGCTGTAGAGGTCCAGGCCGTAGAAGCCGGCCTGGACCCCGGTGGGCCCCTGCGCGGCGTTGTGCTCGCGCAGCCACTCCACCAGCTCCAGCACCTCGGTGTTGCGCCACATCCACTTGGGGAAGCGCTGGAAGTTGTCGAAGGCGTGCTTCGCCTCCGCGTCCCCCTCCTCGCCCTGGATGTACTGGTTGACCCGCAGTGCGTCCGGCCAGTCCGCCTCCACGGCCACCGCGCTGAAGCCCTGCTCGGCGATGAGCCGCCGGGTGAGGGTGGCGCGGGCCCGGTAGAACTCGTGGGTGCCGTGGGTGGCCTCGCCCAGCAGCACGAAGCGCGCATCTCCGATGCTCTCGATGAGCGCGTCGAAGTCCGAGTCCTCGTCCTTCAGCGGGATGGCCGCGGTGCGCACACCATCGATGAGCTCGGGACGGAAGCCTCTTCGCCGTTCCTCTTCATCAAAGGGATTCATGCCATTGAAGGTGGGCAGGCGGACCCATCCCTGCCCACGGTGATCCGAATAGCTGGAGGGTTGACAGACGGGAAGGCGCGCCCGTCTTCCAACTGGCCCTCCCCAGGCGAGCAGCCGAGCGCTCGCGGGGAATAACGCGAGAAACCCGGACTGGCCATCCCCGGGGGGCATGTCCACCTTCGACGACATGCAGCGCAACCGAGAGGACGCGAAGGTGATGAAGGG
>NZ_DASVSO010000615.1:0-14213 GCF_036388035.1 Archangium sp. | reverse complement strand
GTGCTCGCCGGCCTGTCCCGCGCCCTGGCCGAGTCCCGGCTGTCGTTGGAGGCCGTCCTGGACACCACGTGCCGTCAACTGGCGGAGCGTGTCGGGGACGTGTGTGGCCTGCGGCTCGTCTCGCGGGATGGGCAGTGGCTGGAGACCCGGGCGGCGTACGCGCGGGATGCGACGGTGGAGGAGGCCACCCGGGTCCTCATGAGTACCCGACCCCAGCGTGTGACCGAGGGCGTCTCGGCCCAGGTGCTGGCCTCGGGCGAGCCCCTGCTGGTCCCCGTCATCACCCAGGAGCTCCTGGAGCGGGTGCGGTCGATGCTGCCGCCGGAATACCGGGACTACCTCTCCCGGATCCAACCGCACAGTCTCGCGCTCCTGCCCCTGCGCGCCCGCGAGCGGAACATCGGCCTGCTGACGCTGTTCCGACTGGTGCCCGACGCCTCCTACACCGAGGAGGATCTCATCCTCTTCCGCGAGGTCGCCGACCGGACCGCGCTCGCCATCGAGAACGCGCGGCTCTTCCAGCAGGAACAGGAGGCCGTGCGGGTTCGCGACGACCTGGTGGCCGTCGTGTCGCACGACCTGCGCAACCCCATCTCGGCCATCTCCATGTCCGCCACCGTGATGCTCAGGCGCGAGGGCCTCCAGGACTGGCAGGCCAAGGGACTGAGCCGCATCTCCTCGGCGGCGGATCGGGCCATCCGGTTGATTCGGGACCTGCTCGACTCCACGCAGGCACGGGTGGGGGGCATCCCGGTGGAGCCCAGGCCCCTGGACTTCCACGAGCTCGCCCGGCACGTCGTGGAGGAGGTCCAGCTCGCGCACCCCGAGCGGCCCATCTCCTTCGAGGCCCGGGGGGACTCCCAAGGGGCGTGGGACGCGGACCGGATGGCCCAGGTCATCACCAACCTGGTGGGCAATGCCGTGCAGCACAGCCCCGAGGGCACCCCAGTACGGGTGGGCTCGCGGGTGGAAGACGGTCAGGTGCTGCTCGAGATCCACAACGAAGGCCCGCCCATCCCGGCCGAGCTGCTGCCGACCCTGTTCGAGCCCTTCCGCCGGGGGCGGAGCACGGGGGGCGGGGGAGTGGGGAGCGTGGGCCTCGGGCTCTACATCAGCCGGCAGCTCGTCGAGGCCCACGGCGGCACCATCCAGGTGCGCTCCGAGGAGGGGGAGGGGACCACGTTCACGGTCCGCCTCCCCCGCTCACCGCCTCACGAGCCCGCTGCTCCCGCCGCGCCTACTGCCCCATGAAGGGGTAGGGGACGCGGGTGGGCGGGACGAAGTTCTCCTTGATGGTGCGCGGAGACGTCCAGCGCACCAGGTTCAGCATGGAGCCCGCCTTGTCGTTGGTGCCCGAGGCGCGCGAGCCGCCGAAGGGCTGCTGGCCCACCACCGCGCCCGTGGGCTTGTCGTTGATGTAGAAGTTGCCCGCCGCGTGCCGCAGCTTGTCCATCATCATGCTGATGGCCTTGCGATCCCTCGCGAACACGGCGCCCGTCAGCGCGTACGTGGCGTTCTGGTCGCACTCGCGCAGCGTCTCCTCGAGCTTCGCGTCCGGGTACACGTACAGGCCCACCACCGGCGCGAAGATCTCCTCCTGCATGATGCGGTGCTTGGGGTTGGTGAGCTGCACCAGCGTGGGCTTCACGAACCAGCCCTCGCTCCGGTCCACCTCGCCCCCGGCGACGATGCTCGCCTCGGCGCCGCTGTTCTTCGCCAGCTCGATGTACGAGGACGTCCGCTTGAAGGACTTCTCGTCGATGACCGCGCCCATGAAGTTGCGGAAGTCGGTGACGTCGCCCATGCGCAGCTCGGCGATCATCTCCTGCACCCGGGACTTGAGCTTGGGCCACATCGACTCGGGCACGTAGACGCGCGAGGCCGCCGAGCACTTCTGCCCCTGGTACTCGTAGCCGCCGCGCACGATGGCGGTGGCCACCGCGTCCAGGTCGTCCACCGCCGAGGGGTGCACGAAGATGAAGTCCTTGCCGCCCGTCTCGCCCACCAGCCGCGGGTACTGCTTGTAGCGGGCGATGTTCTCACCCACCGTGCGCCACATGGCCTGGAAGGTCGGCGTGGAGCCCGTGAAGTGGATGCCGCCCAGGTGCGGGCTGGCCATCACGGGGTTGCCGATGGTGGGGCCGTCGCCCGGCAGCATGTTGATGACGCCGTCCGGCAGGCCCGCCTCGCGCAGCAGCTGGAGGTTGAACCAGTTGCTGTAGGCCGCCGTGTTCGAGGGCTTGAAGAGCACCACGTTGCCCATGATGGCCGGCGCCACGCACAGGTTGAGCGCGATGGAGGTGAAGTTGAAGGGCGCCACCGCGAACACGAAGCCGTCCAGCGGACGGTAGTCCATCATGTTCCACGTCTGCGCCGGGCTCACCGGCTGCTCGGCGAGCAGCTGCTGGGCGAAGTGGACGTTGTAGCGCAGGAAGTCGACGGCCTCGCACGTCGCGTCGATCTCCGCCTGGTGCGCCGTCTTCGACTGGCCCAGCATGGTGGCCGCGTTGAGGATGGGGCGGTACTTCGTGGCCAGCAGCTCCGCGGCGCGCAGGAAGATGGCCGCGCGCTCCACGAAGGGCATCCGCGCCCACTCCTCCTTCACCGACAGGGCGTTCTGGATGGCCTGCTCCACGTGGCTGGCGTCCGCCTCGTGCAGCGTGGCCAGCACGTGCGAGTGCTTGTGCGGCATCCGCACCGCGTCCGTCTTGGTGGAGCGCAGGTGCTTGCCGCCGATGACGATCGGAATCTCGAGCTGCTCGGAGGCCATGCGCTCGAGGGTGGCCTGGAGCTCGGCGCGCTCGGGCGAGCCGGGCGCATGGGACAGCACGGGCTCGTTCTGCGGCGGGGGAACGCGGACGATGGCGTTGATCACGCGGAGAACCTCGGGGGGAAAGTGGAGAAAAGGCGTCGGAGCATAGCCCTTCGCCTTGAAGGTGGAACCTCGGGGGTATGTAAGACCCCCACCGGTGCATATCCTTCCCATCACCCAGACTGAGGCTTCCATGGCTGATGAACGACCGCTTCCCCGCTTCCAGCCCCGCCGGCAGCTCGGCCGGACGGGCTTTACCGCCACCGTGGTGGGCATTGGCGACCTGGCGGACCGCTCGGTGCCCCTGGAGCGGTGCGTGGCCACGCTGCACCGCGCCATGGACGCGGGGCTCAACCTCATCGACACCGCCCCCGGCTACGAGGAGGGCTACAGCGAGGAGATCGTCGGCGAGGCCCTGCGGCACGGCCGGCGCGAGGGGATGTTCATCATCGACAAGGTGGACTTCCTGGACCAGCCGGTGGCGCCCCAGGTGGAGCAGAGCCTCCGTCGGTTGCGGCTGGAGGCGGTGGACCTCTTCGTCTTCCACAACGTCTCGAAGCTGGACACGTGGGCACAGCTCGCCGCGCCCGGGGGCGGCCTGGAGGAGCTGGAGCGGTGCGTGCGCCAGGGCAAGGCGCGCTTTCGCGGCATCTCCAGCCACCACCCGGACGTGCTGCGCGCCGCGCTCGAGTCCGGCCGCTGTGACGTGGTGATGTTTCCCGTGGGGCCCTTCGTGCACCCGCGCTACGTGGAGGAGATCCTCCCCCTGGCGAAGGCCAAGGGCGTGGGCACGGTGTCCTTCAAGACCTTCGGGGCCGGCAAGCTGCTCGGGGACACCGAGGGCTACGGCCGGCCGCTCCAGGCGCGTCCGCGCGGCAAGGTGAGCTCGGGCGGGAGTGAGGCGAGCGCCCCCACGCTGCCGCACCTCGGGGTGGAGGAGTGCGTGCACTACACGCTCACCCTGGACCCGGACGTGGCGCTGCTGGGGATGAGCTTCGCCAACGAGCAGGACGCCGCGCTCGCCGCCGCCGCGTCCTTCCGGCCCCTCACGCCCGCGCAACTCGCCGACGTGCGCCAGCGCGCGGTGCGGGCCATGGAGGACAAGGGCGCCGTGTGGTGGAACCCCTGAGGGGCGGGCGCTAGCTCTGGCTCTGGGCCGCGGCGAGCATCCGCGGCTGGAGCATCTCGTGCAGCCGCGCGATGAGGACGGTGGGCTGCACCGGCTTGACGAGGTAGGCGTCGGCGGCCTCGGCGACTCCCGGGCGGGGGGAGTGGCCGCTGATGAAGAGGAAGGGCACCTTCTGGAGCGGGGGCTCGGCCCGCACCTGGCGGCACAGCTCGTAGCCGTCCATGCCGGCCATGCTCACGTCCGACACGATGATGTCGGGCGGCTGCTGGCGGGCCAGGTCGAGCGCGGACACCCCATTCTCCGCGAGCGCGCACTCGAAGTCTGGGGAGAGTAGCAGCCGCAGCGTCTGGCGCATGGACCACGAGTCATCCACGATCAGGACTCTGGGCTTCACGGCACTCTCCACTTGCACGGGCAGGCGAGCCGGGGGTGGGGCCGGCCATGGATGTCCGCGGGTCCGTACAGCTAACGCGGACCTGTTCAGTTTCGCTCGTTTTGCCAGGATAAGGAAGGGGGGTTGTCCGTCTTTTCCTTCAGCGGCCAGGAGAATCTTCCTGACCGGCACCTGGCACCTACCTTAGGGGGAGGCCGATGCGGTCCGGCCTCGGGAGAGACCCATGACGGTGGTGTCGCTGAACAGCAGGAACTTCGGACCGACACTGGCCAGGCCAGGAATCCTGCTCGTGGATTGGGGGGCGAAGTGGTGCGCGCCCTATCGCTTCTTCGGGCCCGTGTTCGAGCGGGTGGCCGCGCGGCACCCGGACATCACCTTCGCGAAGGTGGACGTGGACGCGGAGGCGGAGCTGGTGGGCGTACTGGGAGTGCAGGCGATGCCCGCGCTCATGGTGTTCCGCGATGGTTTCCTGCTGCTCAACCACGTGGGGGCGCTGCCGGAGCCGGTGCTGGAGGACCTGCTCTGGCAGGTGCGCGCGCTGGACATGAACGAGGTGCGGCGCAAGCTGGCGGAGTTCCGGGCCACCAAGGCGCGGGTGCGCGTTGGCCTGCACGTCGGGCCGCACGGGCCCTGAGCGCGGGGCGCACCGAAAGGCCATCGGAGTGAGGGCCGCGCGTCCTAGAGTGCGCGCCCTCTCATGCGTACCTCCAGCGTCCCGAGCCCTGTCCCCGCCGAGCCGTCCGCGGTGCCCGTCCCCTCCGAGCAGGGGGCTCGCCCGTCGCGGCCGCTCGCGGTGCACCTGCTGCTCATGGGCGTGGGCTTCGCCGTGCTGGACGTGTACCTGAACGTGCCGAACGTCACGCCCGTCGCGCCCGGGGTGTGGCTGGCGCTGTACGCCGGTTTCTTCCCGCTCGCCCATGGCGTGGGGCGGCTCACCGGGGCGGGCGGACTGGGCGCCATGGGGCTCGCCCTTCACCGGGGCTGGGGCCGCAACCTGCTGCTGGGCTTCCTCTTCTGCGCGTCCCTCACGGTGCTCAAGTACGTCCTCCTCTGGGCCCTGGGGACGTTCCGCGTCGAGGGCTTCCGCCCGGCCGGGGACATCACCGTGCTGGTGCTCCAGTCCCTCCTGGCGATGTTCCTCTCCTCGGCCACGGATGACGTGCTCCTGCGCGGCTACCTCGTCCGCCACCTCTCGCCCTACCTGCCCGCGAGCGCCCTCGTCGGGCTCACCACGCTCGCCTACGTCGTCAACCACGTCTGGTACGTGCACCTGACGTGGGAGGCGTGGCTGTACCTGGGACTGCTGGGGTGGATGTTCGCGCTCGCGCTGGTGCGGACCGGCTCGCTCTGGCTGAGCATCGGCATCCACTGGGGCGGCAACGTCGCCTACCGGCTCTACGAGGGCTTCGACGCCCAGGGCGGGGTGCTGCGGCGCGGAGTGCTCCTCGAGGCCGGGTGGCTGGAGTGGGTGAAGCTCGGCATGACGGCGCTGACGCTCGCCGCGCTGTTCCTCCTCTTGCGCTTCACGGTGAAGTCGGAGCGCGAGGGTCCGTTGACCGCGCGCGGCTGAGGCCGTGCCGGGGGTCGGACCGCTCGCGCTCCGTGTGGCCGCGTGTCAGCGCCGCCGGCGGGTGTCGGGGGCGTTGGCGGGAATCTCCCGAGGCTCGTCGGCCGGGGCCTCACGGGGGTAGACGTCCTCGTTGATGTCCCGGTTGCGGAGCGGGTCCTTGTCCTCGTTCTCGAGCCACTCCTCGCCGCGCTCCGTGCGCGCCTCGAAAGGGGTGTCCTGGTCGGGGCGGGCGTTCAGCTCCGTCGGTTGCTCCTGCCGGAGATCCTTGGCGATCCTCGCCGCCGCCGCGTCCATGGAGTCCGAGACCTCGCCCGCGTTGCGCGGCTGGAAGTTCTCCCCGCGGTTCCATCCCGCGTACTGGTCGTCGCCGATGTCCGTCGGGTCCTTGGCTTCCCGGTCCGTGGGGGCCTTCTGCGTCTTGCCCGTGGGAATCTTGGGGGGTTGATCGGCCATGGGTGTCTCCGTCGTTTGAGCGCCTGGAACCTGCTCGACTCAAGTTCGGCACGGGGGCGCACCGGACAACCTCTCCGGCGCGCCAGGGCTCGTCCGCCCGGTCGGGCGAGAGGAGACTACTTGCCGGCGGCGCCGCTGCCGCCGACGCCCTGCTCGGCACCGGGCCGGGCCACCTCCGCCACGAGGATGTCCAGCACGGAGGCGAACTCGGCGGTGGGGGCCGCGACGCTGCATGCCGCGCCTCCATGCACCAGCCCCACCACCCGGAGCTCCTGGTCCACCACTGGCGCGCCGGAGTCACCCTTCTCGCCGCGCAGGCTGGTGAAGAGCGCCTGGGGCACGCCCGGCAGGGAGGGGCAGCGTCCGAGCCGCTTCAGCTCCACCGTCTGCGGCTCGTTCGGACGATCATTGCGGCCGGCGAAGAGGAGCCCCCTGCCGGGCATGGGCAGTGTGGTGGCCACGGCCAGCGGGTGTACCGGGGCCGCCTCGTCGAAGCGGATGACGGCGACGTCCCGCACGGCATCCACCACCTTCACCACGCCGCTCAACATCTGCCCGGTGCGCAGCACCACCGGCTGGCGCTCTCCAGGAGGGACGTCGATGCAGTGCGCGGCGGTGAGCGCGTGGCGCCCGTCGGCGACGACCACGCCCGCGCAGTGCCCGGGAAAGAGCGTCACCGTGGCGTCCTTCAGGGCGCGGAAGTCCGAGGAGGTGTCCTCCTGCTTCTTCGCGGAGCCGCAGGCCGCCACCGTCAACAGGGTCAGGACACCGGCCAGTCTCGAGAATCGCCTCGCGCGCATCGCCATCCTCCCGCGGTGCAGGGGTGCCCCGCTGGGAAGACGATGTGCATTCCGGTGGACAGGCTATTCCCGCAGGTTCGCTCAGCAGGCGTGCGACCGGGTTCCTCCCGGGGTTGCACGCGAGGAGGGGAGGGGTCTGCCCTCTCAGAAGACGACGAAGCTGAGCGTGACGTTGGGGCGCACCCGCTCGGTTCCGCCGATGGGCGCGTGGACGCCCGCGCCCATCACCAGCCCCAGCTCGCGCTTGCCCAGCCTCGGTTGGTAGGTCACGAAGGCGTCTCCACCGGTGCCCTCCAGGGACTTGAAGTCCGAGGAGCCTCCCACCGCCAGGCCGAAGTCCTTGAGCTTCACCAGCCGCGTGGAGGCCCCGAACCGCAGCGGCCCCTCGGAGCGGAACGAGCTGCCGAGGGTCGCCATCAGGTTCGGGCCGAACTTCAGGCCCTCCTCGGGAGGAACCACCTTCTCGGGTTCGTTTTCGTAATCGAAGGTGGCGTTGACCGTCTGGATCGTCGAGTCCGTCAGGGCCTCGAAGGTCCCATCCTCCTTCTTCTTGACCTCGATGAGCTCGACCCGCTCGGTCTTGAGCGAGCCATTCTCCTGCTTGAAGACGGTGCCCTTCACCTGGAAGAACTGGTTCAGCTTGAGGACCTCGCCACCCGTCGTGTTGATGTCAGGGTCATACAGATAGGCGCGGCTCGTCTCCTGACCATACCTGTAGTCGATTTTTTCCTCCGGGGCCGTCGCCGGGGTCGTGCCTGGATTCACTGGGGTCGTTGCGGAATTCGCGGGCGCGGGAGCGGGCTCCAGGGAGCGGCACCTGACCGGGCGCCGCACCTGGCCGGTCCCCTCCGTATCCGTGCTCTGGGCACCATGGAGGGAGTTGGAGAGGCTCGACACCTGGAGCTTGTGCTCGCGGCGGAACTTCTCGAACTCCTGGTCCTTCGCCTGGAGCTGGGCCTCGTACTGCTTCACCAGCTCCGCCTGGGTCTTGAGCTGAGCACGCGCCACGCCCAGCTCCGCGTTGAACGCCTGCATCTTCTGCTCATCGGGCCGGAGCTGGCCCTTGAGCTGTCGCTCGTATTCCGCGAGGCGCTGCTCGTAATCCGCGGAGATGTAGCGGTGGTAGGCATAGGCGCCGCCCGCGGCGGAGCCGAGTGCCAGGAGCAGCAGGGCAAGGGGCTTGGCGAGACTGGAGGGCAACATGCGGAACTTTCGGCGGGAAGAGGGAGACTGGCGTCGCCCGGTGCGAGCGCCGTGATGTGAGCGGTGGCCTCACTTGAGGGTGCAGGCCCCAGAGGACGTGCCTCGGGTGGAGAGCTGCTTCAGCGCTCCCTCCACCAGCCCCGTCGCCAGGGAGCGAAGCACGTCATCGGTCAGGCCCGGTGATGCCGTGGTCGTCCCACGGGAGGTGGTCGTGGGCTTCGCGCTGGTTGACACCGGAACCTGGAAGGTGCAGCCGACCTGCTTTCCGGCCAGGAAGATTCGCGCCGTCACCTTGGACGCGGTGCCTCTGGAGGCGGGCGTGTCGAGGGTTCCAACGAGCTCGTAGGCACCCGGCAGGTCCTGCACCTCGACGAACGCCAGCGCCGGATTGTCGCGATACCCGCGCTCCCGGAGCTCGGAGGTCACCGCCTCGCGCAGCTTGGGCTCCGACCTCCAGGTCGTCGAGTCAAAGAAGGCGGGAAGGACGAAGCGCGGGCGCGGCTCGAGCACCAGGTGCGATTGAATCGCCTGCTGCTCCGTGTCCTTGAGCTGGCCGATGTAGAAGTTGCCGCCGCCCCGGGGCATGGCGATGACGGGGCGCTGCTGCCGGTTCATCCCCTTGGCCACCTCGCTCACGCGCTTGGAGGCGGCATCGAACAGGCGCCCCACGTCCACCAGCGCCTCCTGCGCCAGCGCGTCCTTGTCGGCCAGACCCTTGAGGAGGGAATACGTCAGCAGTCCCTGAGCGAACTCGGGCGACTCGTAGCTCACGGCATCGGAGGGCGCACCGGCGAGCACGTACATGCCGCTCTGGTCCTTCATCTGCTCCATGGCACGTACCTGGCTGGCGGACATGCCGCGCGAACCCGTCAGCTTCATCACCATGGCGCCCGAGTGGCAGGTGTCGAGGATCATCACCTGCTTGCGAGCGGGAACGCGGCGCAGGGCCTCGCTGAGGGTGGTGCTGGAGAGCGTGCCCCGGCAACGCAGCTCCGGGTCGGTCATGTCCAGGCTCCAGGCGTCCGTGGTGAGGTAGTTGTAGACCTCCTGGTCACGGCCCTTGAAGGTGGCGCCATGGCCGGCCAGGTAGACGACGACGATGTCCTCGGGAGCGGCCTTTTCCAGCTCCTCGAGCGCGCGCAGGAGGTTGGACTTGTCCGGCTGGCATGGGTCCTCGCTGCTCTTGAGCTTGCACGAGCCTCCCGTCTCGCCCGGTTCGGTGAACGGCTCGGCACCGGGCTTCGCGCCCGGGGCGCGTGGGAGGCACTGGTTCTGGAGCCCGGGCGTGGTGGAGAGGCGGCGGATGCGGACGCGATCGCAGTCCTTGTCGAGGGAGCCATCCGCGCGGGCACACAGCAGCCGGCGGGCGGTGAGGTCCAGGGCGCGCGCGAAGTCGTCGGCGTCCTTGGAGGCGAAGCGCAGGTCGATGGCGCTCCCCGTGTAATCGGAGACGCCCGCCACCACCGCCCACAACCGGGGGACGACCAGCTCGCTCGCGCTCGGCGTCACGTCCACCGACTCCGCTCCCCGGGAGGCCGTGGTGCGGGTCGGGATGTACTCGAGCGTCACCGGGCGGCTGACGAGGTACTCCTCGGCGTTGTAGGCCTGGACGGAGAGGAGATTGACTGGCGGGGCGGCCTTCTGGCCCGCGAGAGGACGGCTCGCACGGCGTTGGATGAACGGCTCGAAAGGCACCAGGGGAATGTCACAGCTCGCCTCGAGCTGCTTCCACGTGCACGAGACCTTCTTGGCTCCCTCGGGGAGAAGGGATTGGATGCGGGCAGGGGAGAGCTGAAGGATCTCCTTGCCGTTGAGGGATACCAGCGCTCGTCCAAACCCTCCTGAACGCGCCTTGAGGGTCACGCGGAGTCGTGGCGCGGCGGTGCCCTGCTCGATGAGCTGGGCCTGGACCAGGGGATAGAGCTTCGGCGCGGTGAAGCCCTGGACCTCCCGCGGCCGCTCGTCCTGGAGACCCAACAGCTTCGGGAGCAGGAAGGGCTCGTAGTACCGGGCTTTCAATTGGGACAGGGCGATGGGCTCGAGCCCCAGGACCCAGTAGAGACCATCGATGTCGCCGCCATTGGCCGCATCGAAGCGACCGTCACTGTCGGCCACGGCCCAGCTGCCGTCGGGCCAGGCGACGAGATGCGCGAGCCGGGTCTGGGTCGACAGGTCCCAGAGCTGGATGAGGCCGTTGGTCCGGCCCACATACAGATGCTGCCCCGACGGGCTGAAGATGGCGGTGCTCACGTCCTGGATCGACAGCAGCGGCGTGTCGCCGGGTTGCGTCTTCAGCAGGAGCCCGTCTTCGGAGGGTTTGAGCGCCCGGATGCTGAGGCGCCCCGCCGTATCGAGCACCGCCACCCGATCCAGCGACGGAGCGAGAAAGACTCGCGTGGGGTTGCTATGAGGACCGAATTGGCCGTATCCCACCGCCACCCCGTTCGGGTCTCGTAGCACCGCGGTCATCCAATTCCCCCAGGCCGTGAGGGAGTCCGCCTCCCACCGAATCGTGGCGGCTGGGCCCGCGAGCTCCGCGACGGCATCCGCGGGCGCATCACGCACAGCGCCTTCGCGAACATCCCACCAGAGCGCGGCTCCGCCAGAGAGCTCGACCCGCAGGTACTGCCCCGCGGACGCCAGACGGAACTCGCGCGGAACCTGCTCCACGGGCCGCAGCATCGTCACGAGGCGGTTCGATTCCAGCTCCATCAGATGAAGGACGCCGTCCTCCTGCAGCACGGCCAGGCGGTTGCGGCCCTCCATCGGGGCGAAAGCCGCCTGGCGAACCTTCGACGCGTCCACTCCCGGCAGGTCGAGCCGCTCTTCCTGGAGCGTCCCGCCCTGGGTCGGAACACGCCACAGCCGGAGTCCCCCCGTCCCATACGTCGCCACGTACCGCCCGGACGGCGAGAGCGTCACGCCCTGGGGCTTGTCTCCTCCAGAGACAGCGGCGACTGCTTTTCCGGAGCCCGCATCGAGCAACTGGAGGGTGCCATCCTCGAGCAGCATCGCCAGACGGCGAACCTCCGTGGCGAAAGCCGCCGATTTCACGGACTTCGCCGAGCCCACCGCGCCCTTCGTCCCGAAGGTCCACAGGGCCGCTCCGGTGCCGCGTTGCAGGCGGACCCGGCCATCCGCGGTGGAGACCAGGAGCTCCTGCCCGGAGGGCGCCAGGGCAATGGGACGCTCTCCCTTCCCCACGGCCCCGCGCACCTGGTGGGGCGCCAGGCAGTTCATCATCTCGCCTCGGATGAGCTCCACCTTCCCGAGTGTGGGTTGGGCGTCTCCCGCCATCAGGGTTTTCGCCGGGTCCCGGCTGAAGGCCAGGACCCTTCCCATGTCCCCACAGTGCCCCGGCATGACCTCGGAGGGTACATCCGGGCGGATGGCACGCCCCTGCTCGTCGTATGCGGCCAGGAAGCGTCCCTGGACCCCCAGCACCAGTGTGTGCGCCACATCTGGTACGGAATGACTGAGCAACTCCATGCCCGTCTCGGTGTCCCACAGCACCAACCGCTTGTCCGCACCCGCCGTCGCGAACTGGAGTCCATCGGGGGAGAACGTGAAGGTCCGGAGGGGGGCCGTGTGCCCGGTACGGGTGACGAGTCGGAGCTTGAACTCCTGAAGGGGGGGGTCCCCCATGAAGGTCAGCTCACTCACCGTTTCCCCGTACTGGCCGGCATGGCTCGCGAGCTCGAGAAGCACTTGCACGCGATGAAGCTGTACCAGCGCCTCCTGGTACTCGCGCGCCGCTTCCTGGGGATCGGTGGACGCGGAGGTGCGAGCGAGCAGCGCCTCGAGTGCCTTCAAGGTGTCGCGCGCGGGGTTGAGATACTGGTCGGCGCCGTGCCTCTCCTCCATCAGCGCGACTTGAGACGTCTCCTCCACCGTCACCCACTGCTCGGGGGCCTGCTGTTGCGGCGGGTCGTTTGGGGGCGCATCTCCCATGACCACCGGCGCGGCGACCTGCTGTTGCGGCGGGTCGTTTGGGGGCAGGCCCACCGCTGCCCACAGCGAGGAGACCTGCTGTTCCAGATGGCGGCGCACCGCCTCGGGGCTCGCCGTTGGATGGAACAGGGTGATGTTGGGCTCTCGGGGAACGTTCGCATCCTGCGCTCTGGCGGGCCTGGGCCCTGCGAGCAGGAGCAGCAGGAGCAGGAACCAGGGAGCCAGGGCCCGAGACCGCGAGGGTGTTTGCATGGGCGGGGAGTGCATCAGCGGGGTATTCACTTGGGCGCAGGACGCCCGGAAGAGGTGGCTTGGGCGGTGCGGCTCCGCCGCGGCGCTCCGTCGATGACCTCGAAGAGACGGCCCACGTCCACGCCGGGGGGCTACTTCTCGCCCTCGTACAGATCGATCTCCGGCAGCTCCTCGTCGTACGACGGGGCCGCGCGCGAGATGGCCGTGCCCTGCACGAACAGCTCGATCTCCGCCTCGCGCCGCGTCACCAGACCCCGCAGCACCTTGCCCCGGGCCTTCGTCCACCGGCGGAGCTGGTTCGGCACCTCGTCGAGCTTCCCGGCGTTGACGGCCTTGAGCAGGCTCGAGCCCTGGAAGTTTCCGGAGCCCGCGTTGAAGACGAAGTCGACCAGCGCATCGAACTGGTTCTGGGTGAGTGGCTTCTGCACCAGGGCCATCACCGCCCGCTCGGCCTTCGCCATGTCCTTGCGCAGGATCTCGACGCCCCGTTCACGCGAGATGCCCTGCTGGAACTCCAGCTCCTCGGTGCCGTCGCAGAGGGCCTTCTTGATGAGATGGCCGTAGCCGACCGTGCAGAGCCCGACCGGGTCGTTGTACATCTTGCGCTCGAACCCCTCGAACTTCGTGGTGAGCACGATCCCCTTGTCGCTCATGTTCAGCTCGGGGAAGTCCGCCGAGGGGACCCACCGCGCGACCGCCTCGGGCTCCTCCTCCAGGAGGCTCAGCGGCACCATCCGCTCCTCGGCCTGGGCCTCGGCGGGTGGGGGAGGGGCCACGTTGTTGGGAGTCTGGGTGGCCTGGGTGGCCACGCATCCGGTGCCCAGCATCGCGCCCAGTCCCGCCACGGCCCACACTTGATATCGCTTCAGCATGTGATTGTTCCTCTGTCCTGAATCGGTTTCGTCAGCGTCACGGGGTGTTCGACGCCTGGGCGGGCGAGGGCTGGCTCAGGTCGAAGGAACCCGGACGGTTCATCGGTGCCTGGTCCCACTCCTTCGCGAGCTGCTTGTGCCGCCAGCACTCGACACGCACCATGTCCGACTTGTCCCAGGCGCCCCACGTCTCCTTCTGACCGCTCTTGGCGCGGAGGATGCGCTGGTACTCGACGCCGACGTCGGGCACGGCCGTCTTGTCCTTGGAGAGCATGGCGCTGCTGTCGAAGGCGTGAGAGCCCCAGGCCACGGACTTCTTGGGGTCGATCACCATCACCACATGGCCGTCCGTCTTCCCCTCGGGGTTCTTCAGGCGGCGGTACACGAGCACGTCGCCCGGACGCAGCGCCGTATCGTCCTTGCAGCTCTGGAACTGGTCCCGCATGGGGCTCTTGCCAATCTTCCCCTGGGGCGCGATCTGGTCGAGGAAGGCGCTCTTCTCATCCACCATGTCCCAGGTGGAGAGGTAGCTGCCCTTCTGGTTCACGCTCCTGGCGACCTTCGGGTTCTTCGCCATGCCCTTGTTGTACTGGAGCCCGGAGCGGGTGAAGGCGTACCAGATGGACCGCGAGCAATCGATGCCGATGTCGAGGTTCTCCTCGTCGCTCAGCTTCTCCCAGCGGCCAATGTGGTCCTGGTCGTAGTAGGAGCCGTCCGTGCCCTTGTCGCTCTCATAGCGATTGGTCAGCTGGGCGGTCATCACCAGCAACTTGTAGA
>NZ_DASVSO010000614.1:0-1862 GCF_036388035.1 Archangium sp. | reverse complement strand
GCGTCCGGACGACACGGGGCCCATCTCTGAAAGGCGCGAGTCTCCCGCTTGTACCCAGGTCCAGGGAACCCCCTTGATACCGGAGGAGCCGGGAGTTGTTCACTACCGTATTCCCGAACCCCGCGACGTGACAGGATGGGGGGGTGTCGCTCGCCTGGCTCGCCCTGATCGCCGCGCCGCTGCTGGCCGCGGCTCCCACCGCGCCCGCCGAGGGCTACGAGGATGCGCTCGTGCAGTGGGGGCTGGCGCGGCATGGCCACGCGGTGGAGCCCGCCCCCGAGGGCAAGCACCTGGAAGCGGTGTGGGTGGCCTCCGAGGACGTCGTCGCCCAGAGTGACCCGTACCCGTCGCTGCTCAACCTCTTCCACGCGCGCACCCGGGAGGAGGTCGTCCGGCGCGAGGTGCTCCTGGAGCCGGGCAAGCCCTATGCACCCGGGCTCGCGGAGGAGACGGCGCGCAACCTGCGCAAGCTGGGCATCTTCTCGGCGGTGCGGCTGGTGGCGGTGAAGGGCGAGGCGCCGGACGCGGTGGCGCTGCTGATCATCACCAAGGACATCTGGTCGCTGCGCGTCAGCCAGGACTTCGAGGTGGTGGGCTCGTTCGTGCGCTACCTGCGGCTGCAGGGCACGGAGGCGAACTTCCTGGGGCTCAACCAGGACCTCCAGTTGGTGGGCCCGCTCGTGCAGTCCCTGCGCCTGCAGGCCACCGAGCAGAACTTCCTCGGGCTCAACAAGAAGGTGGCGCTCGACTTCCTGCTGCGCCGGGACTCGCTGAGCTTCGGGCAGACGTACGTGGATCCCCGCCTGGGCGGCAGCCGCTGGTCCCTCAGCGAGAACGCCAACCTCATCCTCGGGCGCGAGAACGGCCAGCTCGAGGGCACCCGGGGCAGTGTGCTGCTGTCGCGGCCCTTCTTCTCGCTCGACACGCCCTGGAGCTTCCAGGCGCAGGCGGTGTGGCGCGTGCAGCCCGTCCGCATCTTCCGTGGCGCCGAGGTGTGGCAGCTGCCGTACCCCGAGGGCGGGACGGTGCCCTATGTCTACGACGCTCGCGAGCTCAGCGGGAGCACGCTGTACCTGCGCTCCTGGGGCTCGCGCTACAAGCTGGACGCGGGCGGGGGGCTGGGTGCGTACCACCGACGCTACGGGGCTCCGGCGGACTCCGCGCTGGACGAGGCCCGGCGCGCCTGGCTGCGGGACACCCTCCTGCCTCGCAGCGAGGACGCCACCTATGTCCTCGGCTACGCGCGCGTCTGGCAGGCCCGCTACGAGGTGATGCGCGACGTGGACTCGTATGCCCTCTCCGAGGACTACCAGGTGGGGCACTACGTCACCGCCACGGCGCGCTATGCGCCCGCGCTGGTGGCCTCGGCGGGGAACTTCGCCGAGGTGGGTCTCACCGCCCGCTATCGCCTCCGCCTGGGAGATGCCCTCTCCTCGGTGGCCGCCGCCGCCTCCGTGCGTCGGGTGCTCGGTGGGGAAGGGCAGGGCAGGTGGGTCAACCGCCGCTGGGCCGCCGAGGTGCAGCAGGTGTCCCCGAAGCTGCTCGGCGGGCGCTTCGTGGTCCGGGGCCTGCTGGACGTGAACATCGACGACTTGAACGAGCGCGTGCTGCTGCTCGGCGGTGGCAATGGCCTGCGGGGCGCGCGGCCCGAGGCCTACTCGGGGAAGCGCACGGCCCTGGTCAACGTGGAGTACCGCACCCGTCCCCTCATCCTCCACACGGTGCACCTGGGCGGCGTGCTGTTCTACGACACGGGCTCGGCGTTCGATGAGCGCCCGAGCTTCATCCACTCGGTGGGCGTGGGCCTGCGGCTGCTCTTCCCCCAGTTCAACACCTACCCGTTCCGCCTCGACTTCGGGTAC
>NZ_DASVSO010000613.1:0-3970 GCF_036388035.1 Archangium sp. | reverse complement strand
GTCCTTGAACCAGCCCGAGGCCACCTCGCTCAGGGCCGCCGGGGTGAGCGACTCGATCGCGGCCGGCAGGTCCGCCCCATACCAGCCCGGGCGGTGGCGTGCGAGCCGGAGCTCCTCGGCCACCTGGAGCGGATCCCCATCGGCCAGCCGAAGCCGGTGGAGCGTGGCCTGTTGGTGGCGCTCGAAGGAGCCGGGGGTAAGCTTGCCCTCGCCTACCGCGAGGACTTCCTCGCGCAGGAAGCGGCCCAGGTCGAGTCCCGAGCGCTCCGAGGCCGGGAGGATCAGCGCGAACACGTCGAGCGCGGGAGTCAATACGGGCGTGGAGGAGAAGCCGTAGCCCACGCCCGCGCTGCGGAAGCGGTTGTAGAGGCGCTCCTCCAGGAGCGAGGCGAGGACGCGTGCCGCCGCCGCGTGGTGGGCCGACTCGATGCGCAGCGGGTAGGCGAACACCTGGACCTCGCGCCCGGCGGGCACCTTGCGTTCGAAGGGCAGCGAGAGCTTGGGGGGAGCGAGCCGACGGGGGACCCCACCGTGGAAGCCCTCCACCAGCTTGCGCAGGGCCTGCGCGTCGAAGCGACCGGTGGCGATGAGGGTGGCGTTGCGCGGCGCCAGCCACAGGGACAGGTACTGGCGCACCCGCTGCGGCTCCAGATCCTCGATCTTCTTCACTGAGCCCAGGTGCGGGTCCCGGTAGCGTTGATCCTCGAGCAGCGCATGCGTCAGCAGCATCTCCAACCAGTTGTCCTGGTCGAGCGGGCGCTCGTCGCGCTGGGTCCGTTCCACCGCGTCCTTGAAGCGACGCGGCTCGAATTTGGGCGAGAGGAGGGCGGTGAGGAGCGTGCGGGCGAGCGCGTCGAACTCCTCCGGAGGCGCGGTGAGGGTGAAGCGGCTCTCGTGCAGCCCGGTGCGCAGCTCGAGTGTGGCGGCGGACTTATAGAGGGAGAGCGCGAGCTTCTCGTAGGTGGTGCGAGCGTTGGCGTGCAGCAGCGACTGCTGCGACACCCGCGTCAGCCCGTTCTCGAAGTTGTCGTCCACGGCGCCCACGTCGAAGACGATGGTGAGCGTGGAGCGGCTTGCCTCGCGCGGGGCGAGCAGCAGCAGCGGATGCTCCGGCGAGGGGCGGAAGGTCTCCACCTCGAAGGGAAGGGCGAGCACCGGGGGCGCCAGCAGGAGCAACCATGCGGCGCAGAAGAGGAACGCGGAGCGTGTGGGGCGCATGAAGCGGGGGGACTGGAAACGGAGGAGCGGGCGCGGCAGGCTGGGAGGACGCGGGAATATGGAAGTCGCACGGCCTGGGTGCCGCGGATGCTCCGCGAAGAATGTCATGACCGTCGCGTCTCCGTCTTCCTGCTCTCTCTGTCACCGACCCCTCACCCCGAGTAGGGGCGACTTCTGTGCTCACTGTGGCGCCCCGGTGGCACGCGACGGCGAGCCGCTTGCCACCGAGGAGGCCGGTCTGGAGCTGGACTGGGATGCGTCGCCCGCCCTCGCGGCCCGGCGGATGGCCATGCAGCCGGGGGCTCCCGAGGAGGAGCAGGTCGTACCGCTCTCCGAAGCTGAACTGGCGCTGGACGGGACGGAGCCCCCCGCCCCCGGAAGCGTGATGCCTCCGGGTGGGCTCGCGTCGACGAGGACCGAGCCGCTTCCCAGTGCACCTGTCGCGGTGGCCCGGGAGCTTCCGTCCGCCGGAGCGGACGTGGAGGAGGCGCCGCGTGAGCCAGCCTGGGGGTTATTCGCACTCGGAGTGTTGACGCTGGTGGGAACGGGCGGGGCACTGCTCATCCAGGAGGCGCTGCCGGAGCGTTTCCCGTCGCTGCTGGAGATGGTGGTACTGAGGCCGGCACTCACGGGAGTGCCCTCGGACTTCTTTCCGACGTCCGCGTGGGGGCTGGCGCTGCTGTCCTGGGGGCTGCTCGCCCTGGCCTTGGGAGTGGGGCACCGGCTGGCTCTGCGGGCCGGCTCGCCGCTCGAGATAGGCGGACTGGAGTCGGTGGCGCTCGTCCTCGTGCCGGGGCTCGGCCTGGTGGGCGGGCCGTACGTGCTGAGGGCGCTGGGGAAGGCCGCCGAGTCCCGGAAGGCGGGGAGCCGGTTGAGGCTGGGCGAGCGGGCCTTGCTGGCCGTGCTGCTCTACGCGGGAGCGGTGGCGCTGACGATTGCCGAGGCCCGGAGTCCCGGGGCGCTCGTACACGCAGCGGCGCTGGTGGCGCGGCTTCTGTCGGGAGCGGCTTTCGCCGCGGTGCTGGCCGGCGTGGGACGGGCGTTCGGGGTGCTGGCGCGTTGCGGTGGGAGGCCGGTGGGAAGGACGCGCGGGGAGGGCTCGGGCCCAGCCCTCGTCTGGGCGGGGATGCTGGCGGCCACCGGTGTCGCCCTCGCGGGAGTGTGGTTCTTCCGGAGCGAGTGGAGGGCCTGCGAGCCGGGGACGGCGCTGCGCCACACGTCGGGCCCAGGCGGTGAGCGGGTGAGCGCGTGCGTGCTGCCCAGTGGAAGGAGGCAGGGGCCGGAGTGGGTGCGAGGCTCGGACGGGCGGCTGCTCGCGAGTGGCAAGTACCACGCGGGGCAACGGCACGGCTCCTTCCGCACGCTGAGCGAGAAGGGCGTGCTGCTGGAGGAGCGGACCTATGCGGAGGGCCGGCCGCACGGGACGTGGACGTTGTACCAGCCGAGCGGGGAGCGCTTGTTGGCGGAGGGGTACGCGGACGGCCTGCTCGAAGGCCCGAGCACCCTCTACCACCCCAACGGCAACCCGAGGTTCCTCAAGAACTACCAGAAGGGTGTGGCGCACGGCCCGCATTCAACGTGGTTCGAGTCGGGCTTGGTGGAGGTGGAGGGGGCGTTCGAACAGGGCAAGCCGTCGGGGTGGTGGGCGCAGCGGGACCAGGAGGGGAAGGTCGCCAGGCAATGGAGCGCCGGGGTGACGGCGAGCGAGGACACTGCGGGGGTATTGGCGCTGGGCGTATCCAACGGGGGCACGCTGCGAGCCGGCCATACGCCGCGGTGGTGGAAGGAGAGGCTCGAGTTGCTCCGGAACAAGGCCGCGAGGGACCCGACCTTCGTCGCGCTCTACGAACTCACACTGCGGCGCGCCCGGGCCAACGGCTTCACGGTCTTCGAGAAGCCCGAGGGAATGGTGGTAGCGCTACAGCCCGTGCCATGAGCGACGGACGCCTGCCTGCTCGGCTACAGGTGACATGAACGCGAGGTTACGGCCGAGCGTCTGTATGAACGGCTGGTTCCAGAGCGGGAGGCCGATCGTTGGGCCGGCCTCCGCTGCTTTTCGAAAGACGAAATACGATCTTGGCAAGCGCGGTTGACTCCTGACGCGGCGGTGGTACAAGCCGCACCCCTCGGACGGGAAAGCGAAGTCGCAACGGCGACGGGAGCTCCCGAGCGAGATTGAAAGATGAAATACGAAGTCAACGAGCGGAGTTGACACCTGACGCGGCGGTGGTAGAAGCCGCCTCCCCTCGAAACGGCGAAGTCGCGAAGGCGACAGAGCCGAATCGGCGGGAAAGAAGGAGTCGACGAAGTCGGTTGACAGGGAAGGCGGAAACGAAGTAGGTTCCGCGCCCCCCCTCGAAAGAGAAGAAACAAAGCGCTCCGGTGCGATGTTACTTTCCAACGAGGTGAAGCGGTGAAACGGAGCGACATCGGTCGCTTGACAGAAAAACCGCTTCGAAATAGAAAGCGCAGCCCCGAAGTTGAATAGGGTGCAGCTGAGAAGTAGAAGGACGGTAGCACACAGTCGCGAGAGCAACAAGCGGCTCGGTCTTTGAAAACCAAATAGCAAGCCCAAGAAGACAGATTGCGGAAACCGCAGTCAATTCTAAGCGGTGCCTCAAGAGAGTCGGCGAGAGTCGATTCCGAGGTACCTTGAACAGCGAAGTCGGGAGTTCCTTAGCCGGACCCTGACGATGCCGGTTCAAAATTCTTCAAAATTCAATTGGAGAGTTTGATCCTGGCTCAGAACGAA
>NZ_DASVSO010000612.1:0-9777 GCF_036388035.1 Archangium sp. | reverse complement strand
CGGTCGTAGAAGGGCAGCACGCGCCGGGCCGTCATCTCCAGCGACTCGCCATTGGGGGGCGGCACGTCATAGGAGCGGCGCCACTTCTTCACCTGGTCCTCGCCCCAGCGCCTGGCGGCGTCCTCCTTGTTGAGGCCCTGGAGGTCGCCGTAGTGGCGCTCGTTGAGGGCGGCATCGCGGATGGTGGGGACGCGCTGGCCGAGCGACTCGAGGATGAGGGCCAGCGTCTCCTGGGCGCGGGTGAGGGCCGAGGTGTAGGCCACGTCGAACGTGAGGCCCACGAGGGTCCTGGCGGCCTGCCGGGCCTCGTCGCGGCCCTTCTCCGTCAGGGGCACGTCCACGAAGCCGGTGAAGCGGTTCTCATGGTTCCACAGGGACTGTCCGTGTCGGACGAGAGCGAGGATGGGCATAGGGCCGTGCCCCTACTTCAACCCGGGCGGGGCTGTAAACGGGGACGAGGGGCCCCGGCCCGGGGACTGTCCGCCGCTACGCCGCCGACGAGCGCGACGCGCCGGCCGAGCCCGTGCCACCCGTGGCCGCGTCCACCCGGTCCAGGTAGCGCGACAGCCGCGGGCGCGCGGCGATCAGGTCTCGCTGCCACGGGGTGAGCTCATTGCGCAGGCCGTGGAGCAGGGCGAACAGGGAGATGTCCGCGGTGGAGAAGGTGCCCAGCCAGAAGCCCTCCTCGGGAGCGCGGGCCTCCAGCGCGTCGAGCGTCTCCTGGAAGCGGCGCCAGCAGACCTCGGGGCCCGCGCGCCAGATGTCGCGCGCCACCAGGCCCTTGACGATGCGATTGCGCACCTGAGCGCCGATGACGCTCTTCAGCACCCCGGGCATGTTGCCGAAGATGACGTCGCGGAGCCGGGGCCAGTTGCGCTCATCGGCCCAGCGGGCGGCCATGAAGAAGCCGGCGAGCGCGTTGTCCGCGAACTCCTCCCAGAGGACGCCCTCGGCGGCGAGCTTCGCGTCGTCCGTGCCGTGGAAGGTGCGGCCCGCGAGCGTCTGGAGGCGCTTGAGGATGTCGGTGGAGTCGCCCACGGCCTCGGTGTCGCCGATGAGCAGCACGGGCACCTGGCCGGTGGCGTGGTACTTCTTGAAGCTGCTGGGGATGCCGTGGCGGCGCTCGTAGGAGAGGCCCAGGTACTTCAGGCCTCGGTGCACCTTGAGGCAGAACGGCGAGTAGCTCTCCAGGCCGGGGACGTTGGTTTCGCCCAGCTCGCACAGGACGAGCTTCGGGAGGTTGGGGGAAGTCATGGGCCCCACTTCCGCATGGCCCACCCCCCTGGCGTCAAGGGCCGCACCCACTCCCTTCGGGCGCATCCACCGTCAGGAGGAGCCTCGGCGCGAACTCGCGGCGCACATGCTCCTTCGAGGCGAAGTCCACGCCATCGCGCGACTCGGTGACGAGCGCGAAGCCATACGCCCCCGAGCCCGTCACCGTGCTCGTCACGTCGTACTCCACCCAGCTCCCGTTCGGCACGAGCCCCACATCGCTCAGGGGGGTTCCCATCCGCGTGGGGGGCTGGTGCGACCACAAGAGGCCCTCCGTCCAGTCCGTGGTGGCGGCGTACAGCTTCGGTCCATCGACGCTGCCATCCAGCGCGTACAGGCGCAGCGTGACGTGTTGCACGGGGCCCGGCAGCTCGGGCACCGCGAAGTGCAGGTAGGCCGAGCGTCGGGTGAAGTTGTCCGCCACCAGCTTGCGCTCCTCGCCGAAGACCGCGCTCTCCTGGCCATCCACCCAATAGGCATCCGCCGCGGGGGCGAGGGCGAGCTGCCTCAGGCCCGCGCTCGTCTGGCACTCGGCGTCTTCCGTCTCGCGCGCGGGCGTCTCCGCGCCGCACCGGGTGAGCAGCACCAGGGCTGCCAACCCGGCTACAACCCTGCCACCCCAGCGCACATCTTGCTTCATTCCAACCTCCTGGCCGTCGTGCGCCGGCTCTGCACCGGCGGTGCCAGCAAGCGCGCGCCGGACCAACCCGACTTGTCCGTGAAACCCCGCGCCCGAAGGGCGGCGCCGTGCTCACCGTGGGATGGCGCGGTGCCCTCGGGGGACGTGCCAGGAGGCAGCGTGAGGCGTGGCGGCCCGCGTCCGGCCCCCTGGGGCCGGGCCGTGTACATCACCCGACGGGGCTCAGCGGCCCCCGGCCGGCTCCTCCCCTCGCCGCGCCACGCGGCCCCCGAGCGAGCGGGCGCGCTCCAGGAGCGAAAGGAACTCCTCGCGCTCGGCGTTGCCGGCGGGCGTGGCGCCCCGGGCAATCGCGAGCGCCTGGTCGAAGCTCCAGCGCTCGGCGTGCGGGCTGCGGCGGAGGATCTCCGCGGCGCCCATGACGGCGGTGGCGAAGCGCAGGTCCCCGGGGGCCTCGGCGAAGGAGGCCGCGAGCGCTCCGGCGGGGAAGCGGTACACGCGCTCGGAGGCCGACTCGCCCCGGGGACGCTTGGCGCGGAGGCGCACGGTGGCCAGGCCCTCTCCGGCGTGGGGCTTCAACTCCAGCTCATAGAGGGCGGTGACGGTGTGGCCCGAGCCAAGCTCTCCCGCGTCCACCTTGTCGTCGCGGAAGTCGCGGTCGGCGATGTCCCGGTTCTCGTAGCCCACGAGGCGGTAGCGGGCCACCTGGGCGGGGTCGAACTCCACCTGGAGCTTCACGTCCTGGGCGATGACCTCCAGGGTGCCGCCGAGCTGCTCCTGGAAGATGCGGCGCGCGGCGAGGAGCGAGTCCACATAGTAGTGGTTGCCATTGCCCTGGTCGGCGAAGCGCTCCATGAGCGTGTCCTTGTAGTTGCCCATGCCGAAGCCCACGGTGGTGACGGTGATGCCCTCCTTCACGTGGCCGCGGATGAGCTGGAGGATCTCCTCATGGGAGGTGGGGCCCACGTTGGCATCGCCGTCGGAGAGGATGAGGACGCGCGAGACGGAGTCCCCATCGAGCGTCTTCATCGCCTGCTGGTAGGCGAGCTGGATGCCCGAGGCCATGGCGGTGGAGCCGCCGGCGGTGAGGTCCTCGATGGCGGCGTGGATGAGGGCCTTGTGCTCCAGGCCGGTGGGAGGCAGCGCGAGCTTCACGCCTCCGGCGTAGGTGACGAGCGCCACGGTGTCCCCGTCGCGCAGGTTGTCCACGAGCATGCGCAGCGAGCGCTTCGCGAGCGGCAGCCTGTCGGGGGACTGCATGGAGCCGGAGACATCCACCAGGAAGGTGAGGTGCGCGGCCTTGCGCTCGGAGAGGCTGAGGCGCTTGCCCTGCACGCCCACGCGCAGCAGGTGCCGGCCGGGGGTGAAGGGCGAGGGCGCCGCGTCCAGGTGCACCGCGAGCGGGGCGCCCTCGGGCTCGGGGTAGGTGTAGCGGAAGTAGTTGAGGAACTCCTCCACGCGCACGGCCTCGCGCGGGGGCAGCGCGCCTTCGAGGAGCTTGCGCCGCGCGAGGGTGTAGGAGGCGGTGTCCACGTCGAGGGCGAAGGTGGAGAGCCGGTCCTCGGCGGCGGTGACGAAGGGATTGACCCCGGGGTCACGGTACTCCTCGGTGTTGCTGGCGCGCGGCTCGGCGGGAAAGGTGGCGGTGGCGGTGGGGAGCCGCACGCCGGCCTTGCCGCCCAGCATCACGCTCCCCGAGCCATAGGCGCCAACGCCTCCACCCCGGCCCTTGGTGCCGATGCCCCCAATGCCCAGGCCCAGGCCTCCCCCACCATTGCCTCCATTGAAGAGCCTGGCCGTGGCCTGCTTCGGGTCCCCCGGGGGCGCGCTCGACGCCGCCTTCACCTTGGCCTCGGGAGCAGCGACCTTCTCGCCGGCCTGGGGCTCCGCTCGTGGCGGCTCCACCTGGGCCCGGTCCAGCTTCTTGGGCGCGTCCTCGGAGCGCTGGCATCCGCCGAGTGTCCAGCTCCCAATAGCCAGCGCGCACACGACTCCCGTGACGGCGAGGGGACTCCGCCTCATGGACTGCCTCCAGAATGGGTGGGGTTCGTCTCTCGGAGCCCTTGGACAACGGCGCGTGCGGCAGGTTCCACGGCGGGCGAGCGGAGGGGCAGGCAGGCCGTTGCCTCTTCGCAGGTAACGGGCGGGAGCCATCCCTAGGTTAAGGCGGTATGCGCCGCCGCACGAGCCTCACGCTCCTCAATGCGTTGTCGCTGTCCCGCCTGCCGCTCGCGGCCCTCTTCGTCGTGCTGGAGGACCCCTGGGCCCGGGTGGCTCTGGTCGTGGCCGCGGGGCTGACGGACTTCCTGGACGGGTACATCGCCCGTCACAAGCACCTGGAGTCGTATTGGGGGGCGCTCATCGACCCGATCGCGGATCGGGGCTTCGTGATGGTGGCGCTGTTCACCTTCGTGCTGGAGGGGCAGCTGACACCGCTGGAGTTCGGCGTCCTGGTGATGCGGGACGTGGCGACGGGGTTGGGCTTCGTGGTGTCGCGCCTCCTGCCACGGTTCCGCGTGGTGATGTTCAAGGCGCGGGTGCTGGGCAAGGTGGTGACGACGCTGCAACTGGGCGCACTGCTGGCGGTGCTGGTGGCGCCGGTGCTGGTGCGCCCGCTGGTCATCGCCGTGGGGCTCACGTCGCTCGCGTCGGTGGTGGACTACACGGCGGCGGTGTGGCGGGCGAGGTCGCGTCCCGGTGCCCCTCGGCCCCGGGGCCCCAACATCCCCACACCCTCCGGTCGCGGCGCGTGACGCTTCGGGCTCCGGCCCGGCTCCTCGCCGCGCGGGGCCGTGGTATTCGAGTGCCACGGAAACGTGATGGCCGACACGCGGGAGGACGAGTGGCTCTGGGGGTGGGATCCCACGCCGGGCATTGTCTCGGTGTGGGCGGAGCCCGATGGCCGTGCCTTCGTCTGGCGGCGGCTCCCGGGGACCGGTGCCCTCGTACGGGACGACGTGCGCTTCCGCTCCTGGCTGCTCCTCGCCTCGCTGGACGATCTGGCGCACCTCGGCGAGAGGCTTCGGCCCGAGCGTGAGGGGCCCGCGCCGAACCGGGTGAGCTACGAGGAGCTCCAGGGGCCCGGCGCGCTTCGTTACGTCGTCCGTGCGGACGATGGACGCGCGCTGGCCGCGGCCGTGCTCCATGGCGCCGCACGGCGCCTGGGCCGCCCGTTTGGAAACCTGCGGGAGCTGGGGGCCGACACGGTGCTCGCGCTGCCACCGGAGGAGCAGTACCTCATCGCGTCGGGGCGCACGTATTTTCGCGGGCTGGGCTTCGATGAGCTGCACCGCATGCAGTTTGATCTCGAGACCACCGGGCTGGATCCCGACAGGGATCGGATCTTCCTCGTGGCGCTGCGAGCTCCTTCTGGGGGGACCGAGACCCTCGAGGTCTCCGGCGACGATGCCGCCGCCGAGGCCGACCTCCTCCAGCGTCTGGTCGCGCGCGTCCGCGCCTTGGATCCCGACGTCATCGAGAACCACAACCTGCACGGCTTCGACCTGCCGTTCCTCGCCCGCCGGGCGCGGTTGCTCGGCGTACCGCTCGCGCTGGGACGCGCGGGCAAGCCGGGCCTGCGGCTGCGCCCCGCCTCGCGCGGTTCCGCCCTGGGACGAGGCAGGGCGGGTCAGGCCGCCGACCCGATGCGCCGCTCGCGGTACACGCTGCCGGGCCGCGAGCTGATCGACACGCTGGACGCCGTGATGCGGCACGACTTCGCGGCCCGAGACCTGCCGGGCCATGGGCTCAAGGCCGTCGCGCGGCACCTGGGGCTCGCGGGGCCGGAGCGGGAGCACATTCCAGGAGCCCGGGTGTCCGAGGTCTTCCGGAACGATCCCGAGCGCGTGCGGCGCTACGCCCGGGATGACGTGACGGAGGCCGCCGGTCTCGCGCGCCTGCTCGGTGGAGCGGCCTTCGCGCTCGCCCGCATGGCCCCGCGTCGCTACGAGCGCCTCGCGGACGCGGGGCCCGCCACGGGGGTGCTCGACCCGCTCCTCGTGCGCGCCTACCTGCGGGAGGGCGCCGCGCTGCCCGCCCACGAAGGAGGGGATGGCACGCCCCACAGCGGCGCGGCGCTCCACCTGTTCGCCACGGGCGTGGCGCGCCACATCGTCAAGGCCGACGTCGCCAGCCTCTATCCCTCGCTGATGCGCGAGTATCGGATCGGCCCGCGGAGGGATCGGCTCGGCGTGCTGCTCGCCCTGGTCGATCGGCTCGTGGAGCAGCGGCTGGCGGCCAAGGCGCGGGCACGGGCCGCGGCGCCCGGCTCGCCGGAGCGGCACACGGACGAGGCGCTCTCGGCGGCGATGAAGATCGTGGTCAACTCGGCCTACGGCTACCTCGGCGCGGTGGGGCTCACGCGCTTCTCGGACGTGCATGCGGCCAACGAGGTGACGCGGCGCGGGCGCGAGCTGCTGGGGTTTCTCTGCCGCGAGCTGGCCCGGCGGGGTGTCACGCTGCTGGAGGCCGACACGGATGGTGTGTACTTCGCCGTGCCGGACGACTGGCGCGAGGCCGACGAGCGCCGGGTGGTCTCCGAGGTCGCGGCCCTGCTACCGCCCCGGGTCCGGCTCGAGTTCGACGGGCGCTACGCCGCGATGCTCTCGCACGAGCCGAAGAACTACGCGCTCCAGCCCTACGAGGGGCCCCTCGTCCTGCGCGGCGTGGCGTTCCGCTCCAGCCGGGCGGAGCCCTTCGGCGAGAGCTTCCTGCGCCGGGCGCTGAGCTGCCTTCTCGCGGGGGACCTCCCGGGCGTGCGGAAGGTCTACGTGGACACGGTGACCGCCCTGCGCCGGCGGACCGTGCCGGTTCTCGAGGTGGCCGCACGGGTCCGGCTCACGAAGAGCCCGAGGGAGTACCTCGCCGTGCGCGAGAGCCGGCGCGAGCTGTCCTACGAGGCCGTGCTGGCGAGTGGGCGGACCCACTGGACCGTCGGCGAGCACGTCCGGGTCTACCGAGCGACGGGAGGGCGCGCGGGGCTGCTGCCGGACCCGGATGGCGACGACACCGGTGGCGCCCGGAGTGCCCCCCGCGAGGACTACGACGTCGAGTACTATGTCCGGCTGCTGCGCGAGACGTTCGCGGCCCGGCTGGTGCGCGCGCTGGCTCCCGAGGACTTCGCGGCGGTGTTCGCGGACCCCGAGCAGCTCTCCCTCTTCGCTCCGCTGCTGGAGCAGGCACGGCCCATCCTCACCGTCCTGTCGGATCCGCTGAGTGAGCCCGCTCGGGACGAGGCGGGGTGAGACCGGGGGTCAGATCCGCGCGAAGAACCGTCCGAGCTTCTCCTCGTCCAGCCTGCCCGCGGTCCGCACGCCGCTGCACAGGTCGAGCCCGAAAGGCCCCACCTGCTGGATGGCCTCGCGCACGTTCTCCGGCCGCAATCCTCCGGCGAGGAAGATGGGGATGCGCACCTGCTCGCGGATGCGCCGGCTGACGCTCCAGTCATGGACGCGCCCGGTGCCGCCCAGCTCCTTCACCAACAAGGACTGGTTGCCCGAGTCGAGCAGCAAGGCGTCCACGTGCGGTGCCACGGAGAGCGCCTCCTCCAGCGACTCCTCACTGGTGACGTGGATGACCTGCACGAGTGATACGCCGGGCATGGCCCCGCGCAGGTCCGCGTAGCTCCCCGAGGTGAGCCGGTCACAGAGCTGCACGGTGTTGGTCCGGCAGCGCCGCTGCTGCGAGATGATGTCCCCGGCGTCCTGGCCGCACGTGAGCAGGAAGGTGGCGATGGGCGGCGGCACGGCGGCGGCGATCTCCGCGATGAGCGACTCCGAGATGACGCCGGGGCCGCTGGGCATCGAGGAGACGAGCCCCAGGGCCGAGGCCCCGGCGCGGATGGCGGCCCGGGCCTCCTCGACACTGGCGATGCAGCAGATCTTGATGCGTGGGGTGCTGACGGCGTCCACGGGTGCTCTCCGGTGAGGGGGCCCCTACCACTCCACGTGGGCGGTGAAGTCGGTGCCAGAGGCGTTCTTCACCTCCACACGCACGCGGGGCCTTATCTGGGACATGGAGCCGAGGGCCTGCTCCACCACGCCCTGCTGCCAGCTCGGGCCGAGCAGGTCCGCTCGGAAGTGCATCCGGGCGGAGTTCTCGCTCACCCGCTCATAGGAGCGCTCACCAAAGGTGGTGACGGCCTTGTAGGCCGCGGGCGCGCTCGCCAGGAGGCGGTGGGGTTTGTCCCCCGCCAGGAACGACATCATCTTGCCGGACTGCGAGTCGACGAAGGTGCCCGCCGCCGAGCGGCCGAGCTCCATGGCGACCTGGTGGTAGCTCCGCGAGCCCGGCTTGCTGCGCTTCACGCCCTGCTCGACGAGCTGGAGGATGTCGGCCGCCGGGTAGCGGAAGAAGCTCACCACGCTGCGCTTGCCGAACACCTCCGCGCGGATGGCCGCGACCTCCGCCTCGCCCAGCAGGCGTGTGAGGGTGTTCAACGCGGCATCGAAGAAGATGCCGAGCAGCATGTCCTTGTCGGTGGCTGCGCGGATGCGGAGCTGCAACATCTCAGCGGTTTCCATGGGCCCCCTTGAAACGCCCGATGTCCGGGCCGCTTCATACCGGAAGGCCCGTCCCGACGCATCCCCCCCTCGTTCCGAGAGACGCGTCAGGGCGGCCGCCCGTCCGCGGGGCTACCGCGCGTCGAGGTAGGCGCGGTAGGCCTCGAAGCCGTAGGGCCGGCCGAGGAAGTCCTTCACCAGCTCGGCGGCGGGCTTGGAGCCTCCGGGCTCGAGCACCGTCTTGCGGTACTTCATCGTGGTGGCCGGGTCGAGGTAGCCATGCTTCTGGAACTCGGTCTCCAGGTCCTTGGCGATGACGAGCGACCAGACGTACGTGTAGTACGCGGCCGAGTACCCCTCCAGGTGCCCGAAGGCGAGCTGGAAGTACGTGCCGTCCCGGTACTCGTGGCGGAAGGGGCTGTACTTCTCCTGCTGCTTCTTGAGCGCCTCGGTGGTGTCGAAGCCCGGCGCGCGCGAGTAGTAGTCCAGCGACACCCCGGCCAGGAACATCTGCCGGCGCGTCCACAGGCCCTTGCCGAACTCCTTCGAGGCCCGGAGCTTCTCCACCAGCGCGGTGGGAATCGCCTCGCCCGTCTGGTGGTGGCGGGCGAACTCCTGGAGGATGGTGGGGTTGGAGGCCCACTGCTGCAGCAGCATGGAGGGCGTCTCCACGAAGTCCCACTCGGTGGAGATACCCGTAATCCCCTTCCACTGCTGGCGGCCCGCGAAGACGTGGTGCAGCAGGTGGCCGAACTCGTGGAAGAAGGTCTCCACCTCGTCCTGCGTCATCAGCTCGCCGGAGCGCGGGAAGTTGCACACCAGGGTGCCCTCCGGGTAGCGCTTGCCGGCCTGGCCCGCCACGACGTCGAACTGGGCCGCGTGCTTGTACTTGTCCTCCCGCGGGTGCATGTCCAGGTAGATGCGGCCCAGCAGCGTGCCGTTCTCGGTGACGTCGTAGGTCTCCACCTCCGGGTGCCACACGGTGGCGTCCTTCACCGGCACGTAGGTGATGCCCCACATGCGCGCGGTGATGTCCATCACGCCCTTCTTCACGCGCGCGTACTCGAAGTAGGGGCGCAGGGCCTGTGAGTCGAAGCCGAGCTGCTCGGCCTGGACGCGGTCCGCGTAGTAGTCCTGGTCCCACGGCTCGAGCACGGTGGCCTTGGGCTCGTCCTTCTGCTTGCGGGCGAGCAGCTGCGCGTACTCCTGCTTCGCGCGCTTCTCGGCGGTGGCGGCCACCTTGTCGATGAAGTCCGCCGCCGTCTGCTGGGTGCGCGTCATCTTCGTCTCGGTGACGTACGCGGCCCAGGTGGGGTAGCCCAGGAGCGTGGCCAGCTCGTGGCGCCGGGCGATGAGCTGGTTGAGCAC
>NZ_DASVSO010000611.1:0-7111 GCF_036388035.1 Archangium sp. | reverse complement strand
CGCGGTGGTGTGGCCGAACATTTTCTCTGCCACCTCCTTGTTGCGGTTGCTGCGCTCACACACCGAGAAGTTCCCGCGCCTGCACTGGTCGCAATCGCCGCAGCAGATGGTGAACGGAACCACCACGCGATCGCCTACCTTCAGCTTCTTGTTGCCGCTGCCGACCTCCACCACCTCGCCCATGAACTCGTGGCCGAGGATGTCGCCCTTGAGCACGGAGGGGATGTAGCCGTCATAGAGGTGCAGGTCCGAGCCGCAGATGGTGGTGGCCCGCACCTTGATGATGGCGTCCCGCGGATTGAGGAGCGAGGGCTCGGGGACCTGCTCCACCCGCACGTCATTCACACCCGTCCAGCACACAGCCTTCATGGTCTCTCCTCCGTCCTCGGGTCCTCTGCTCAGGAGCGCGGCGCCAGCGTGCGTCCCAGCCGCGAGCGCTGGCCGTGGGGCTGGGAGTCCACCGTGGCCACCTCGCCCGTCTCCAGGAGCTGCTTGAACTGGCGCAGGCCCCGGGAGAGGTACTGCTTGGGCTCCTCGCCGAGCAGCTTCGCGGCCACCGCCGCGGCCCGGCCGCCCGGGAGGTGGTAGTGCAGCGCGAGGTGCACCACCGTGCCCCGGCCGCCCGGTGCGTCCTCGAAGCGGACGGTGCCGGTGTGCGGGAGCTTCGAGCCGGGCAGGGTGTTCCACTCGATGCGCTGGCCCGGCGTGTCCTCCGTCACCTGGGAGTCCCACTCGAGGAGGACGCCCGCGGGTCCCTGGAACACCCAGTGGCTGCGCCCGCCCTCCAGGTTGCGCACCGAGAGCAGGTTCGGGATGAAGCGCGGGTGCCGCTCGAAGTCGCGCCACGCCTGGTACACCTCCTGGCGTGGCTTGAGGAGGGTGGCGCTCAGCTCGAAGGCGACGCCGGGCTCGCCCGCCACCTCCGTCATGCCCATGAGGGCGAACGCCCGGCTGCGCCCCGTCAACCCCCGGTGGAGGATGGAGCCGCCCGCCAACGCCAGCAGGAGGGAGGGCACGGTGCGGCGCCGCAGCCCGTAGCCCACGAGCCCCAGGCCCACCACTACGGAGAGCAGCCGCTCCCCGGTGCCGACGTTCACCCCCTTGGTGCCGTGCTGGAGCGAGGGGTCGAGCTGGGGCGGACGGGCCCCTCGGGTCGCAATCAGTTCGCTTTCCTGCAGCGTCATCGGGCGTCCTCCTACATGGCGGAGGAGGAAGCTCGTCATGCTCCCGGGGTGGACCCACTGCCCCGCGGGACGAGGGGGATGTTCACCCGCGGAGTTGGATTCCAGTCAGCGGGGTGGCACGGAGTTACCGGTGCGATTCACCATGAGGTCCTTCAACTTCGATCTGCGCGATGCCGCTTGGAGTGCGCGGCCATGAAGATCGCGGAGGCGGCGGGAATCGAACCCGCCCCCGTTCCGGCCGGTTCCGCAGGCTCCTGCGACATACGTGCAACATGGCGGGACCTGCCGCCCCCCCTCGCGTGCTCCGTCGTCGCCGACGGAGCGTGCTGGCATACTCCAGAACGCGACCCATCAGGTCCTCACTCGGGTTCGAGGACCCGGCCATGCGTCTCCAAGCGTGCATCGCACTTCTGCTCTATGTCTCAGCCTGTACGGCGACACCGCCAAGCCCACGAGAACCAGCGGCCCGCGACCCGAGGCTCGCCCATCTCCAGCGAGCGGCGACGCTGCCCTGGACGGACGGGGGGCGGTGCGCCGTCCAGGAGGCTTCCGAGCCCTGGCCCGTGCTGGCGGAGGGGTGCTTTCATGCCCTCGACCATGACCGGGTGCGGTTCAGGGACACGACGGGGCGCTGTGCGGTGGCCTCAGCGGGCACTGCTGCCGTAGGGGTCGGGCTCTGCGTCCTGGCGGCACCGGAGATCGTCGTGGGAGCGGTGATCGTCGTGGGCGTGGTGGTGGTGGGATTCGCCATCAAAGAGGCGCTGGATGCGTATGAACTGAGCAGGGGCCGCCCCGAGGTAAGGCCCGCGCCCGAAACGCGGCCCGTGCCTGAAACGAAGCCCGCCCCGCGGGACCCCTCGCCGAAACAAAGGCCCAAGCCGGGGCCAAAGGGGCCGGATTTCCCTCCCCTGGGACCAATCGAAACCTCGGAGCGAGAGCGCCGCCGCAAGTGCGAGCCCATCCCCGTGCCGCACCGAGGCGGAGATAACGAACACAACAAGTGCGCCGACAAAATGCCGAACAACAGCTTCCCCGGCTGGGATGTGTTCGTGAATGGGAAGAACTTCGACGCGCTGCAACTGGCCACGCGCACGTTGTGGGAAGTCAAGACTGATGATTTCGACATACACTCCCCTCACTCTCAGAAGTTCTTTGCCAAAGTAAAGCTGCCGGAAATACAGCGCGAGAAAAGAATCGCAGAAACATGTGGGTACAATTTTGCCGTTGGCGTGCGAAGCGCCGCACACAAAGCTGCGCTGCTTGAACTAGATCCTGAACTCACAATCGTCGTCATGGGTTGGTGCTGAATGACAGCCACGCCAAGATCCCTCACCCTTACCGTTTACGCGCCTGCACTCGTGGGTGATGATGGGCGCCCGCTTGCCATCGTTCATGGATTCGAGCGCGCGCTACCCGGCTTGCGGCTGGCGTGGACCCTTTCTGAAAAGGGACGCTTCATTGCATTGACTCACCGCGACGAATGGGTTGCAGCAGACAGGACAGACGGCGGGTTTCCATTTCTTTGCAACGATGACGAAAGCCGTCCCGTGACGCTTACCGGATGGGAAAACCCAAGCGGCCTTGCCGTAGCAAGTCCGCCGCGCTTTGAAGTCCATGCGACGCTGCCACTGGACGCAGCTGGCATCGCGGCGGCAACGGATGTACTGGATGCTCTAGCGGAGGGCGCGCACGCGGTTTGGGGACATGCGTCGCCGAACGGCCATGGTCAGATAGTGGCGCAGCAGTTTCGCCGCCCGGGTGATGAGCCGCATGCTCCGCCCCACGGATTGCCCTCGCTCAAACTCCCACGGTACAACCCTGCGCCGGAGATTCCCCATTACCTCGGGTGGCTGAACTACTGGTCTGCCGCTGCCGCACGAGCCATCGGATTTCCGGACCCCGCCCGCGACGCGGACCTGCTCTCGCGCTCACGGCGTACCGCGACGGGCGGGTGGATTGTTCGGCTCACGGACGCACCGCTCGATCTAGACGTCCCCGCCCACCTGGACGCGCTGAAGCGGGCCTACGAGCGCTTCCCGGAGATCGGCGGGCGCACCACCCCTTGAGGCTCGGCACGGCTCGCAGTGGGTCCAGTACAAGATCCCACAGGTCGTGCGTGCCCGTATCACGCAGCAAGGCACCGTCGTGCTGACCGGCCTGATCCAGCTGGTCGCCGATGGGGACGTGCACGCGTGGACCGGCGAGGTCAATGCGAACGGCAAGACGCTGCGCGACGAGGTCGGCGCGATCCTGCCCGACCACGGCGCGAGCCTCGGCTAAGGCCCAACTGCCTGCCTCTCTGCTCAAGCGAGGGCGGCCAGGGCAGGGGTGTGCCTCAAGGGGTTGCACCCTCCCGTGTACCGGCGCGGCGCGCCGCCTTGCTGGCCCCGGCACCGGCCCTTCTTGGCCCTCGCTCCAGCCCTCACCCTCCACATGGCTTCTCTCCCGCCTCTACGCGGGTGTAGTTCCAGTCGCCGTGGAAGGTGTCCTGCACGATGTTGAGGGCGCGCATCTCCTTCGTGGAGATCTTCTTCCCGAGGGGATGACGGCGCCGATCGATCTTCACGCGGACGACGAGCCCGGACCGCGTCGTCGTGTTCAGCGTCGACGAGGACGATTGACGATCGCGTCGGCGGCGGCGCTGGCAAGCGGCGGTCCGGCTTGGTAGACGCGACGCATGGGCGATCTCGTTCTCACCACCTACGATTGGGTTCCTCCGCCGCCGCGCGGGTTCGTGCGGGACATCCGCGTGCGCTGGGCATTGGAGGAGGCGAAGCTCCCGTATCGCGTCCAGAGCGTGTCGTTCAAGGAACGCGGCCCCGAGCACCTCGCGCACCAGCCGTTCGGGCAGGTGCCATGGCTGACGGACGGCGACATCTCGATTTTCGAGAGCGGCGCGATCCTGCTGCACCTCGGCGAGCGGAGCGAGGCGCTGATGCCTCGCGATCCGAAGGGGCGCGCGGAGGTGCTCGAGTGGCTCTTCGCCGCGCTCAACTCCGTCGAGATGGCGAGCCTCCCGTGGTCGCTCCTCAAGTTCTCGGGGCAGAGCGAGAAGCGCTTCGACGACTTCCTGAAGCTGCGCCTCGATCGCCTCGAGCCGGTGGTCGCGAAGCGCGAGTGGCTCGCGGGCTCCTTCTCCGTGGCCGACATCCTCATGGCGGACGTGCTGCGACTCGTCGAGCGCTTCGAAGGGCTCGCGGCGCATCCCGCGACGCGGGACTACCTGAAGCGCGCGACGGCGCGGCCCGCGTTCGTGAAGGCCCACGCCGACCAGCTCGCTCATTTCGCCGCGGCCGACACATGAGCCTCGCGCTCGCTCCGAAGACGACCGCGCGGGGATGGATGCTGCTACCTGGCCAGCAGTCGCATCACTCATAAGGTGAGCGGGAGCTCCGCCCACGCGCGCACGCACGCGTGGAGCCTCCTCGGGGGGCGCCCTGGCAAGAGCACGCCCCCCCCGGTCGGCGGCATCTTGCCCGTCCCTCGGGGCGATGTCATACAAAGACTGGACAGGAAAGGCCGCGCTTTCCATACAAAGACTTGACGGGAAAGAGCGCCCTCACGGGGAAACCGCTCAACCCCCTCCTCGCCAGAATCCCCTGGAGACTTGCTGGCATGCAATTCCTCGCACGCCCGCTCCTGGAATTCTGACGGTTGTCTTTGTGTCCATAGCGACCATGTCGCCCGCATCCCGCTCCCGAGCCTCCCTGGCCCGATTGACGCTCCTGAAGATGAGCGCACGTATCGGGGTCGTCATCGCCCTGTCCACGCTCGTCAGCTACCTCCACATGCAGAGCACCCTGCGCACCGAGGCCCTCGGACGCCTGGAGCAGCATGTCTCCGAGCGCAGCCAGCGTGAGCAGTCCATCTTCATCCTGGCGGAGGACAATCACGCCGTCCTCAAGAAGGCCCTGGAGGAGAGAATCCACGCCCTCCAGCGGGAGGACGTGAACGCGCGCTTCGACAGCCTGTTCACTCGGCTGCCCGATGGCACGGTCCGCAACCACCCCGAGCACTTCGACGGCACGAGGATGGTGGGCGTCTTCATCCCCCCGAACGTGAACCTCGATGCGGAGTTCCGCACCCGGGTCCTGGCCGCGTACGACGTCATCGCCTCGTATGGACCGGCCTTCCATGTCCGGTTTCAGTCGACCTACATGGTGCTGCCGGAGGGGGTCATCATCGAGTATTGGCCGGAATCTCCCACGTGGAGCCAGGACATCGAGCCTGACTTCCGGCTCACCGAGACCGAGTACTTCAGCATCAGCCTGCCGGAGAACAACCCGCGAAGGCAGACCGCCTGGACGGGCGTCTTCGAGGACACGGTCGCCAGGACCTGGATGGTGTCGGCCTCCACCCCGCTGGACCTGGATGGCCGCCATGTCGCGACGGTCAGCCACGACGTCACGCTCAACCAGTTGATGGCCCGCACCATCAACGACAACCTACCCGGTGCCTACAACGTGCTCTTCCGCGACGATGGGCAGCTCATCGCCCATCCCGAGCTGAAGCAGGAAGACGCCACCAGTGCCTACAACATCCTGCGCGCCGCCGAGCAGCCCGACGTCGCGGCCAGGCGTCTTGGCTCCCGGGAGAACGTGGCCCGCTTGCGCACCCTCTTCGAGCGGGTGAAGACCCGCGAGCCCCATCAGACCGTGCTGGAGCTCCCGGAGTCCGGCGAGTACGTCGCCGTGACGAGCATGCGGGGACCCGGCTGGAACCTCGCCACGGTGCTGCCCAAGCACGTGGTGTCCCAGCCCGCCTTCCTCGCGGCGCGCTACATCCTGCTGCTCGGCGTGCTGTCGCTGCTGCTGGAGCTGGTCATCATGTATTGGGTGCTCCGACAGCAGATCTCCCGCCCGCTGCTGGCCTTGACCCAGGCCACCGACAAGGTGGCGGCCGGTGACTTCAAGGTCGAGCTGGACACCTCGCGCGGCGACGAGCTGGGACAACTGGCCCGCGCCTTCCAGCTCATGACCCACGAGGTTCAGAAGCGCGAGGACGCCCTGCGTCAGGCCAACGAGGGACTGGAGCAGCGGGTCGAGGAGCGCACCCGCGAGCTCAAGGAAATCCACCTGCAGCTGGTGCAGACGGCCCGGCGGGCGGGCATGGCGGAGATCGCCACCAACGTGCTGCACAACGTGGGCAACGTGCTCAACAGCGTCTACACCTCCGCCCAGGTCGCCAAGGAGCGGATGACGGGGATGAGGCTCGAGCAGGTGGGCCGGGTGGCCGGAATGCTCCAGGAGCGCCAATCGGACCTCGGCACCTTCCTCACCCAGGACGATCGCGGCAAGCACCTGCTGCCCTTCCTCGACAAGCTGGGGAAGAACCTGCTCGACGAGCGCAAGGAGGTGTCCACGCTGCTCGACGACGTGGGCCGCTACACCGAGCACATCGGCGACATCGTCAAGGTGCAGCAGAATTACGCCCGCACGCCCCGGCTGCACGAGCCCGTCGTCCTGGGAGACCTGCTGGAGGACGCCCTGCGCATCAACTCGGCCGGACTCGTCCGTCACCAGGTGAAGGTGCAGCGCCAGCTGACGCCCCTGCCGCCCGTACTGACCGACAAGCACAAGATGCTGATGATCCTGGTCAACCTGGTCAGCAATGCCAAGTACGCCATGGACGGGGTGACACCGGTCGAGCGGCTCCTGACGGTGAAGCTGGAGCAGCATGCCCCCGACCGGGCCCGCATCGAGATTCACGACAACGGCATGGGCATCGCACCGGAGCTGCTCACCCGTATCTTCCAGTATGGCTTCACCACGCGCGAGGAGGGGCACGGCTTCGGCTTGCACTCCAGTGCCCTGGCGGCCCAGGAGCTGGGCGGCACCTTGACCGTGCACAGCGATGGGCCCGGACGCGGAGCCACCTTCACCCTGGAGAGTCCCTTCGTCCCCGCATGACTCCGAAGCCATCCACAT
>NZ_DASVSO010000610.1:0-1930 GCF_036388035.1 Archangium sp. | reverse complement strand
GCCTCCTCCTGCTCGGCGCCGCGCCGTCGCTCGCCGCTGGCCGCGTCCCCTACGGAGGCGAGCTGCGCGTCGCCCACACCGGCCCCGCCGAGCCCGGAGAGCCGGCCCTCGCCGACACGCCCCTGGAGGCCACCCTCCTCGGGCTCATCTCGCGCCCCGCGTGCCGGCTGGCCGCGGACGGGCGCCTCGCTCCCGCGCTCGCCCGGGAGCTGACGCGCCCCTCCCCGCAGGTGGTGCGCCTCACCCTGCCCTCGCCCGCGCAGGCCACCGCGCTCACCCGTGCCTGGACGCGGCTCACCGGCACCGAGGCCCCCTCGCCCTACCGCGCCCTCCTCTTCCCGCTGCGCGCCGAGGGCCGACAGCTCTCCGCCACCGGGGACAGCCTGGAGCTGGCGCTCGCCTTCCCCTGGCCGGACATGGAGCGCGCGCTGTGCCACCCCGCGCTCGCCCCGCCGCGCTCGGCTCCCGCCGCGCTCGGCCCCTTCTCCGCCTCGGGCCCCACCGCCGTGGACGGGCGGCTCGCCTGGAACGAGGGCCGGCCGTACCTCGACCGGCTGCGCCTCACCGCCACCGACGAGCGCGGCCTCTCGCGCCTGTGGGCCACGCAGGAGGCCCAGGTGGCGCTCGGCGTGCTCCCCGAGGTGGGCACCCCCTCCGGCGCGGCGCTGTACGCCACCTACCTGGCCTGGACGCCGCGACGCGTGCCGCCAGACTTCCGCCAGGCGGTGGAGAGCGCGCTGGACCGGGAGGACCTCACGCGCCTCTTCGTGCGAGGGCCAGCCGTGCCCATGCCGCACCTGCTGCCCCCCGCCCTCCTCCCGCAGCCGCAGGGCCCACGCCCCGCGGCGCCCCCGCCCCAGGCCGGGCGCAAGGTGACGCTCCTCTATGACACGGGCAGCGAGGACCAGCGCGCGGTGGCCGAGCGCCTCCAGGTGAGGCTGCATGACCGGGGCTACGCCGTGGCGCTGGAGCCGCTGCCTCGCGCCGAGCTGCGCGCCCGCTGGGCGAGGGGCGACTACGAGCTGATGCTGCACTCGCTGCTGCTGCCGCCCGTGCCCGGCCCGGCGCTGGCCGTGGTGCTGGACGCGGCGGGCCGGAAGGACCTGCTCGGGGTGGAGCTGCCGCGCATCGGCGCCCTGGCCGACCCGGCGGCGCGAGATGCGAAGGCGCGCGAGCGGACCCAGGCGCTCGCCCCGTCCGTGCCGATGCTGCCCCTCTACGCGCAGGGGCTGGCGCTGCGCGCGGCGCCGGAGGTGGGAGGGCTCGCCTTCGACGGCCAGGGGCTGCCCATGCTGGACGGTGCCTGGCTGCAGCCGATTCCGACGGGAGTCCCGGGAGCCCGGAGATGAGGCTGAGGACGCGGCTGGCACTCGCCTTCGCCCTGCTGGCCCTGGTGCCGCTGGCGGTGATGGTGCCCTTCACGCTGACGAGCCTGCGCGCCTCGCTCTCGCGGGGGCTGGACGCGCGCATGGACGGGGCCACGGCCTCCGCGCAGGAGTCCCTCGACCGAGCCGCCGCCAACGCGCGCCGGGCGGTGGAGGAGTTGGTGGAGAGCCCCGCCATGGAGGACCTGGCGCGCGAGGCCCGCGAGTCCCCCGCCCGAGCCATCCGCGCGGACACCGCCCAGGCGCTGATGAAGAGCCGGGGCCTCACGGTGCTGGCCCTCTTCGACCGCAAGGGCACCACGCTGTCCTCGGGGCACCTGCCCGCGCGCCGGGGAGACCCGGACCCGGAGCTCTTCGCCGTCACCCGGGAGAAGTCGCCCAAGCCGGTGCCGGTGAAGGTGTCGGTGCGCGGAGACGAGGGCCTGCGCGAGGTGCCCGCGCTCGTCACGGCGCGGCCGGTGGACTACGGGGACATGCGGCTGTGGGCGGTGGGCGGGGTGCTGCTGGACCAGGGGTTGGCGGCGCACCTCTCGAGGCTCACGGGA
>NZ_DASVSO010000609.1:0-6792 GCF_036388035.1 Archangium sp. | reverse complement strand
CCTCGGGGTCCAGCACCCCGCCGTCATCCGCCACGCGAGCGCCCCGAGCGAGGAAGGCCTCCCCGCGGGTATCGCCCCAGACGACGAGCGATTCACGGTCGTCATGAGCGAGGCGCGGGGCGTACTGCGTCCCAGGGTGGGGGGCGATGGGGAAGCCCGTGGGCTCCACCGGCCTCGTGTCGCCCCGCACCCGCGCGCCGTAGATGTCCGGCTCCACGCCCCGGTTGTCCTCCCAGACGACGAGGAAGTGCTTCCCCGTCCAGGCCACGTCCGGGCGGCGCTGCCCAGCGGGCGCCGCGATGAGGGGCACGCCTCTCCCGTCCAGCATCGTGCCGTCCTTCCTGACGCGAGCGCCGTAGATGTCCTCCGTGTCCTCCCCGCCGCGCTCGTCGCTCCAGACGACGAGGAACTGTCCGCCGTCCCACGCCACGGCGGGATCGAACGCGTCATTCTCCCCGGGGGAGAGCGACTGTTTCTCGAGCACCTTGCCATTCGAGTCCACGCGCGCGGCGGCGATGACGTTCTCGTCGTCCCCGGAGACGGTGTAGGCCACCAGGCACAGCTTCTTCGCGCAGGCGATACCGGGAGGCCCGCCCGCCTCGCCGTTGAAGCCGATGATGAAGTGACGGCGCACGTCTCCGTCGCTCTCCACATGGGCGCCGAAGATGCCGTCCGAACTCACCCAGACGACCACGAACTGGGTGCCGTCATACGCCACGCGCGGCTGGCTGCCAGTGATGCCGGTGGTGAGGTTGAGCGGGATGCCCGCCGGGTCGAGCACGCGGCCCCCGGCGCTCACACGCGCGCCGAAGACGTCGCCCGTCCGTGAGTCCCTCCAGACGACGAGGTACACCTTGCCGTCGAAGGCCACGGAGGGCCCGGTGAATGCCGTGCGTTGCTCCTCCGGGATGGGCCGGCTCACGTCGAACGGGCTGGAACTGCTGGAGAGCCGTGCTTCCGAGGACTCCAGTGCCATCTCCTCGACGTCCGGTGCGTCCTTCGGTACCGGCCCACACGCGAACGCCAGTGCTCCCAGCAATGCCATGCCCCACCGCGCCAGCCGCGCGGCTCTTCTCCTGCTCCGCTCCATATACCCCCCCCAGTGGAATGGGGCGCAACCTCATGTCCGACGGGGAGGGGGGCAATCCACCCGGAGGGATGAGCCCGCATTCAAACGCACACGGTCGGCGCCGAGGCTGCCCGGGCGAGCGACCGGGCTCTCGCGCTCGGGAGGAGGTCGAGCGGGCCCGGTGTTTCCTGGGAATGCCCATCAAGACCAAGCGCTGGTGTGTGCCCGCCGAGCCCGATGACGGGCTGCGCATCCTCATCTGCCGGTTCCGCCCCCGAGGGCTCCGCAAGGAGAAGGAGACCTGGGACGTGTGGATGCGGGACCTGGGTCCCAGCCCGCCGCTGCTCGCCGCCTTCCAGGGCAAGGGGCAGACGCCCATCACGCTCGACGTGTACCGCGAGCGCTACCTGCACGAGATGGAGGCCCAGCGCGAGAAGATCGCCGAGCTCGCGGCCCGCGTGGACCGGGGCGAGACGGTCACGCTGCTGTGCTCCAAGGACTGCATCATCGCCGAGGCCTGTCACCGCACCCTGCTCGCCGAGCTCATCGAAGCGGCGCGAGCGAAGTAGACGGCCAGGCTCCACCGTCGGGTTTCGTGTAGCTGGTAGGTCGAAAACCCGTCCGGACGCGGGCGATCCGTTCACCAGACGCTGTCCGGCCGTCTCCCCCCCACCTCACACAGCCAGGGCGTGTGCTGTGCTACCGCCTCGGTATGCGCGCGCGTCGGGGGCAGGTGGCCACGGACCCTGTCGACGGAGCGCGCGGAGCTGGAGCGCCGGGGGTGACCGTATGACCGGGGTGAAGAGCGAGGGGCAGGGCATCGGCCTGGTGGAGTCCTTCGCGGTGGGCGACCACGCGAAGGTGGAGCGCGCGCTGGAGCTGTTGCGCTCGCTCGGGGTGACGGAGCTGCGCACCGAGGTGTCCTGGGCGGACGCCGTCACCCCCGAGGGGGAGCGCTGGTACGGCTGGCTGCTGCCGCGTCTGGCCCAGGAGGTGCGAGTGGTGCCGTGCTTCACCGGCACGCCCGGCGCGCTGGGGGTGGAGCCCCGGCGCAACGCACCGCCGCGCGAGGCCCACGCCTTCGGTGACTTCGTCGAGTCCTTCCTCGCGCGCCACGGCCGCCACGTCGAGTGGGTGGAGCTGTGGAACGCGCCCGGCACGCTGGCCTCCTATGACTGGAGGTTGGATCCGGAGTGGGAGATGTTCTCCGCCATGGTGGCGGACGGGGCCCGTCGGGCGCGCGCCGCGGGCAAGAAGGTGGTGCTCGGCGCGGAGCTCGACGCGCTGTGGCTCGCCTGCGTGCTGGACCGCGTGGGGGCGGACTCCTTCGACGCCGTGGCCGTGCAGGGCTACCCGAACCAGGATGTGGCGGCCTTCCAGGGCTGGGAGGAGTGGCTGGCGCCCATCCGCATGGTGCTCGCCGGGCACCGCTCCAAGGCGGCGGTGTGGCTGACGACGGGCTACTCCACCTGGCGCTTCGACGAGAAGCAGCAGCTCTCCGCCTTCCTCGACGCGACGGCGGCCCCGGTGGAGCGCCTGTACTGGTGCTCGCTGCGGGACACCGAGGTGGACGTGGAGTCCGCGGAGGCCCCGGCCGACGTGCCCGCCCTCCACTTCGGCATGGTGCGCGAGGACGGCTCGCCCAAGCTGCTCTTCCGCCTGTGGGCGGAGCACGGCCTGGCGGGCCTGCCCGAGCAGTGGCGCGGCCTCGAGTCCCCGTACCGGCGCGCGCACCCGGAGCGCCACGTGGTCGTCTTCGGCGGCGCTGGCTTCCTCGGCGCCAACGTGGCCCACCGCTACCTGGAGGACGGCCAGCGGGTGCTCGTCTATGACAACCTCAGCCGCCCGGGAGTGGAGCGCAACCTGCGCTGGCTCAAGGCGCGGCACGGCGCGCGGGTGGACGTGCAGGTCGCGGATCTCCGGGATGCTCCCGCGGTGCGCGAGGCGGTGCGCCATGCCCAGGCGGTGTTCCACTTCTCCGCGCGGGTGGCCGGCACCACCCGCCTCACCAATCCGGTGCACGACTTCGAGGTGAATGCCCGCGGCACCGTCAACGTGCTGGACGCGGTGCGGGCGTGCGAGACGCCTCCGCCGCTCGTCTTCACCTCCACCCACCAGGTGTACGGCGGCCTGCCGGGCCTGAGCCTGGCGCCCGACGGCCGGCGCTACGAGCCGGTGGACGTGGAGGTGCGGGGCCAGGGCCTCGGCGAGGAGCAACCGCTCGACTTCGAGAGCCCCTCTGGCTGCTCCAAGGGCGCGGCGGACCAGTACGTCCTGGACTACGCGCGCACCTGGCGCCTGCCCCTCGCCGTGTTCCGCATGGGCTGCATCTACGGCCCTCGGCAGTTCGGCTTCGAGGACCAGGGCTGGGTGGCCCACTTCCTCCGCCGGACCCTGCGGCGGCAGCCCATCACCCTCTACGGGGACGGCAGGCAGGTGCGCGATCTCCTCTTCGTGGAGGACGGGGTGCGCGCCTTCCAGCTTGCGATGGTCAACATGAGCCGGCTGGGGGGTCAGGTGTTCAACATCGGTGGCGGCCCCCAGCGGGCGGTGAGCCTGCTGGAGGTGTTGGATCTCATTGGCGAGCTCACGGGGCAGGCGCCCCAGGTGAAGTTCGAGGATTGGCGAACGGGGGACCCACGCTACTACGTGTCCGATACGCGCAAGTTCCAGGCGGCGACCGGTTGGGCGCCGCGGGTGGAGGTGCGCGAAGGCGTGACGCGGCTCCACGCATGGATGCGGGACATGGGGGCGGGGACGGTGCAACGGGCGCTCGACAGACAGGAGGCACGTGAAGGCATCCACGGATAGAGCGGCCCCTCCCTCCGGGGAGGTGCGCCGGGTGCTGATGACCACCGACACCGTCGGCGGGGTGTGGACGTACGCCCTGGAGCTGAGTCGGGCCCTGGCGAGCCGCGGGGTGTCGGTGACCCTGGCCACCATGGGCCCGCCCCTCACCGAGGCGCAGTGGGCCGAGGCCCGCATCGTGCCCGGGCTCGGCGTCGAGCAGAGCACCTGGCAGCTCGAGTGGATGGATGACCCCTGGGAGGATGTGAAGGCCGCCGGGGACTGGCTGCTGGAGCTGGAGTCTCGCGTCCAGCCCGACGTGGTGCACCTCAATGGCTACTGCCACGGCGCGCTGCCGTGGAAGCGCAAGCCGCTCATCGTGGGCCACTCGTGCGTCCTCTCGTGGTGGGAGGCGGTGAAGGGAGAGCAGGCCCCGGAGCGCTACTCGCGCTACCGCTGGGAGGTGACGCGGGGCCTGCGCGCCGCCGGCCATGTGGTGGCCCCCAGCACCGCCATGCTGCAAGCCCTGGTGACGCACTACGGGCCGCTGCGCTCCGCGGGCGTCATCCCCAACGCGCGCCGCCCGGAAGACTTTCCTCCCGGCAACGTGCGCGAGCCCCTCATCCTCGCCGTGGGCCGCCTGTGGGACGAGGCGAAGAACGTGTCCATGCTGGAGTCCGTGGCGCCCCGGCTGGACTGGCCGGTGCTCGTGGCGGGCGACATGCGGCACCCCTCCGGCGGCGAGGTGCGCTCGCGCTGTGTGCGCATGCTGGGAAGACTGTCACCCCGAGAACTGGCCGGGCACATGGGCCGGGCCTCCATCTTCGCCCTGCCCGCGCGCTACGAGCCCTTCGGCCTGTCCGCGCTGGAGGCCGCGCTCGCCGGGTGCGCGCTGGTGCTGGGGGACATCCCCTCCCTGCGCGAGATCTGGGAGGACGCGGCCGTCTTTGTTCCACCAGATGACACCGACATGCTCATGCGCGCCCTCCGGCGGCTGGTGACGGAGCCCGTGCTGTGCAACCGGATGTCCACCCTTGCACGGACCCGTGCATTGCGGTTCTCCCCGGATCGCCAGGCGGATGCCTACCTTGCGGCGTATGTCGATCTGGACCGTGCGTCCAGGGCGGCAACCCCCGCCCCGCCCCCGCTGGCGAAGGCGACCTGAGCGGAGACTTTTGAACGATGCGCGCCGTCCTCTTGTGCCACTCGCCCCGGTCGGACTGGAACCACGGCAACGCCCCCTCGTCGAGAGGCGTCGTCACCGAGCCCGTTGAACGGGGCGCGGGTCTTCGGCAGGTGGATGGGCCGCGAAACGCCTGGCGCCTGGAGCACCTCCGGGCCGAGCACGGGCGACGGATGATTCTGGCGCGCCATACCTGCGCGCACCGGGTGGAGGAGCTCCACGGCTTCTGCCGGGAGCTGGGCGTCGAGACTGGCTCGCTCGAGCCGGTCGCACAGGAAAGGGTCACCGCATGAGCAGCCACGGACTTCGGATCGCCTTCTTCGGCTCGAGCCTCGTCTCGGCCTACTGGAACGGGGCGGCCACCTACTATCGAGGCCTCATCCGCGCCCTCCATGCGCGCGGCCACCGCGTCACCTTCTATGAGCCGGACATCCATGACCGGCAGAAGCACCGGGACCTGCCCACGGACCCGGACTGGGCCCGCGTGGTGGTGTACTCGGCCGAGGGCACCGACGGGCTGGAACGGTGCCTGGAGGAGGCGCGAGGCGCGGACGTGGTGGTGAAGGCCAGCGGCGTGGGCGTCTTCGACGAGCTGCTGGAGGCCCGGGTGCTGGACCTCAAGTCCGGCCGCACCCAGGTGGTCTTCTGGGACGTGGACGCGCCGGCCACCCTGGAGCGGATGGCGAAGAACCCGAACGACCCGTTCCGCGCGCTGGTGCCCCGCTACGACCGTGTCTTCACCTCCGGCGGCGGCGACCCGGTGGTGCTCGCGTACAAGGACTTCGGGGCGCGCGATTGTGTCCCCATCTACAACGCCGTGGATCCGGACACCCACCACCCGGTGGCGCCCCATCCGCGCTTCGACTGTGACCTGGCCTTCCTGGGCAACCGGCTGCCGGACCGGGAGCGGCGGGTGGAGTCCTTCTTCCTGCGCGCCGCGGATCTGCTGCCGGAGAAGAGCTTCCTGCTGGGAGGCAGCGGCTGGGCGGACCGGCCCCTGGCGCCCAACATGAGGTACGTGGGCCACGTCTATACGCAGGACCACAACGCCCTCAACTGCACGGCGCGCACGGTGCTCAACATCAGCCGCGACGGCATGGCGCGCTTCGGCTTCTCGCCGACCACGCGCATTTTCGAGGCCGCTGGCGCGGGCTCCTGCATCATCACGGACAAGTGGCAGGGCATCGAGCTCTTCCTCGAGCCGGGCACCGAGTGCCTCGTGGCGGAGGACGGCCTGGAGGTGGCCGAGGCGGTGCTGTGCCTCACGGATGAGGGGGTGCGGCAGCTCGGGCAGGCGGCACGCCGACGCGTGCTGGCCGAGCACACGTACGCGCACCGCGCGGCGCGGGTGGAGCAGGTGCTGGGCTATTCGTCGGGCCTGGAGGTCTCCACGCACGAGCAGGTGGCTTGAGCTCCTGGGATGGAGGGTGAGGGGAGACGTGGTGTCCCGCCCGTCCCTGGCGCGCTCCCTCGTCCTCGGTTGCCGGGCCGGGCTGCTCGTCTTCCTGACGCTCTACACCCTGTGCGCCGTCTTCAACATGACGCTCGGCTACCAGGGGAACGAGAGCCGCGTCCTGGAGGAGCGGGTGTGGAACGAGTTCCGGGGCGTGGTCCTCGCCCAGGTGGGCCGCCTCCTCCTCGCGTACACCGGGGTGGGCCTTGTCCTCGGGGCGTGGATGGGCGCCGGGCTGTGGGCGTTGCGTGCCAGCCGCCGCACCGTGTTCTGGGGCAGCGCGCTCGCGTGTCTGCTGGT
>NZ_DASVSO010000608.1:0-7606 GCF_036388035.1 Archangium sp. | reverse complement strand
GGGCGGGGGGGGGGCCGGGGGGGGCGCCGGCGTGGCGACGACGGGAGGCATCACGTCCTCCAGCTTCGTGGCCATGGTGAAGCCGTCGTGGAAGACCACACCCTCGGGGGAGATGGACTCGTCGCGGTAGAGGCCGAGCTTGAGGTAGTTGCGCTGGCCGGAGAACTGCGTGGCCACCTTCGTCAGCGGAAGGACGAGCTTGCCGCCCCGGTACATCTCGAGGAAGCCGACGCGCGGATCCGCCGACCACTTCACGTGCAGGACGAAGTCGTTCCATTGCTCGCGCTGGAGCGGCGCGCGCCAGACGATCTTCCCGCTGCTGCCACCGGCGCGCAGGCGCATCTCGTCATCCACGATGTAGAACTCGAGCGGCGGGGAGCCACCGTTACCGTCGTGGTGCCACTGGATGAAGATCTGCCACTTGGACGAGCGGGGGAAGCTGCTGGGGAAGAGGGTGCTCCACTTGTAGAAGTACTCGGAGCCGGACGCCTCACGGCCGAGGTAGACCAACTCATTGCGGTTGCCGCTGGCGTTGATGGGGTCATCGCCCTGGCGGACGATGGTCTTCAGCGCGTAGCGGCCCTCTCGCACGGGCGAGCTGACCACCTGGAGGCGGCTCGAGGAGACAGTCTGCTCGCCGTCCCACTGCGAGCGGTTGCCAGTCTCGAAGTCTCCCTTCCACACGACAGAGGCGGAGGCCAGGGTGGGCAGCAGCAACGCGAAGGGGGCAAGTTTCAGCAAACGCTTCAAGCTCGGTCCTTTCGTTCCGTTTGAAGCCCCACGGACAATTGGACCTCCTTCCAACTTCCCGTCCCGCTCCCCTGTCAGCCCTCCTCGAAGCGGGCGCTCACGCGCTCCTCTCCACACACACGAGGCGGACGAGTGCCTCGTGGGTGGCCCGCTGAGCGAGGAGGCACGGGCCTCCACGATTTCAGGGGGTTAGGGCGGCGGCGTGGTGGCGGAGATGATCCGCCATGAAGGTCGAGACGAAGTAGTAGCCGTGGTCGTAGCCGTCCTGGAACCGGAGCGTCAGGGGCTGGCCCGCCTGCTCGCAGGCCGCCTGGAGGAGCTCGGGTTTGAGCTGGTCCCCGAGGAACTTGTCGCGCGTGCCCTGGTCCACGAGGAGGGGCGGAAGGCGCGCGCCCGAGCGCAGCAGCTCGGTGGAATCCCAGCCGCGCCAAGCCTCGGTGTCGGCTCCTATATAGGAGGTGAAGGCCTTCTGGCCCCAGGGGGCGCGCATGGGGGCCGAGATGGGCGCGAAGGCGGAGACGGAGCGGTAGCGGCCGGGCTGGCGCAGGGCGCAGACGAGGGCGCCGTGTCCGCCCATGGAGTGGCCGAAGATGCCCTCGCGGTCCATGCGAGCGGGGAAGCTCCTGCCGATGAGCTCGGGCAGCTCGCGGGTGACATAGCTGAACATGCGGAAGCGCGAGGCCCAGGGCTGCTGGGTGGCATCCAGGTAGAAGCCGGCCGCGGTGCCCACCTCCCAGTCAGCATCCTCCTTGGGAATGCCGGTGTTGCGCGGGCTGGTGTCGGGGACCACCAGCATCAGCCCCAGCTCGGCGGCGAGCCGATGCGCCCCGGCCTTGATGTGGAAGGTCTCCTCGGTGCAGGTGAGGCCCGAGAGGTAATAGAGGACGGGCACCTTGCCGGCCTTCGCCTGTGGGGGGACGAAGACGGCGAAGCGCATCTCGCCGCCACACACCTCCGAGTCGTGGCGGTAGTAGGCAACGGTGCCCTCGAAGCAGCGGTGCTCGGAGGCGAGCCGGAGATCGGAGCCCATCAGTACTTCACCACCGCGCGGATGGACTCGCCCCGGTGCATCAGGTCGAAGCCCTCGTTGATGCGCTCCAGGGGGAGGGTGTGGGTGATGAGGTCGTCGATGTTGATCTTCCCCTCCATGTACCAGTCGACGATGCGGGGCACGTCCGTACGGCCGCGAGCACCGCCGAAGGCACTGCCCTTCCACACGCGCCCGGTGACGAGCTGGAAGGGACGGGTGCGGATCTCCTCTCCGGCGGCGGCGACGCCGATGACGATGCTCTCGCCCCAACCCCGGTGGCAGCACTCGAGGGCCTGCCGCATGGTCTGCACGTTGCCGATGCACTCGAAGCTGTAGTCGGCGCCGCCCTGGGTGAGGTTGACGAGGTAGGGCACCAGGTCACCGCCCACCTCGTTCGGGTTGACGAAGTGGGTGAGGCCGAACTTCTCGGCCATGGCACGCCGGGAGGGATTGATGTCCACGCCGACAATCTGGTCCGCGCCCACCATGCGGCAGGCCTGCACCACGTTGAGGCCGATGCCGCCCAAGCCGAAGACAACCACCCGAGCGCCCGCCTCCACCTTGGCCGTGTAGATGACGGCGCCAATGCCCGTGGTCACCCCGCAGCCGATGTAGCAGACCTTGTCGAAGGGCGCGTCCTCGCGAATCTTCGCCACGGCGATCTCCGGAAGCACCGTGTAGCGCGCGAAGGTGGACGTCCCCATGTAGTGGTGGATGGAGTCCTTGCCGAGCCGGAAGCGGCTGGTGCCATCGGGCATGAGGCCCTTGCCCTGCGTCGCGCGGATGGCCGTGCAGAGGTTCGTCTTGCGCGACAGGCAGGACTTACACTGGCGGCACTCGGGCGTGTAGAGCGGGATGACGTGGTCTCCCTTCTTCACCGAGGTGACGCCGGGGCCCGTGTCCACCACCACGCCCGCGCCCTCGTGGCCGAGGATGCTCGGAAAGAGGCCCTCGGGGTCCCTGCCGGACAGGGTGTACGCGTCGGTGTGGCAGATGCCCGTGGCCTTCAGCTCGACGAGCACCTCGCCGGCCTTGGGGCCCTCCAACTTCACCGTCTCGATGCGCAGGGGCTTGCCCGGTTCGAACGCCACCGCTGCCTGGACATCCATGGTCGACTCCTCCGGTTGCGGGATGTAGCGAGAAGCAGCGGAGGGTAGCGGGAGCGGCGGGACGCTCGAGGACTTTTCCGGCCGAAGAATTGCGCTTCCCGACAGTGGCGGTAACACAAGGTCGGATTTGCTGGTCATCGGGTAGCACCGGACGAGGCGCATGAGACGTCAGGTCGACAGAGCGGAGGCGGGCATGCGGCCCGGCGGGACGAGCGTCCTGCTGGCCTCGCTGCTGTTCGCCCTGTCGTCCTCCGGGTGCATCAACCTCGAGACCTCCTCCCCACACCGCGAGCCGGTGCGGGAGCAGGTGCCAGCGCAGCGTCTCGCCCGGGTCCGGGGCACGCTCGTCGCGGGCCTCGCGGTCAGCGGCGCGGACGCCGCTCCTGCCCAGGGGACCGACCTCCGACGGTCTCCCCCGGGCCCCCAGGCACAGCCGGTGACTCAGGCCCGGCGCTACGAGCGCCGGGAGGCGCTCCCACCCGGTGGCGGGCCCGCCCTGGCACGGGGACGGGTCATCGCGTCCGAGGGAACGGCACGGCTCGTGGCTACCGGCCAGGTGCGGGTGCAGGCCACGCGTCAGGCCGTCGTCGGAGCACCACGGCATGAGGTACGGAACGGCCGTGGCGCGGGAAGGCTGTTGGGCGTCGTACGAGGCAGGGCCATCCTCTCGATGGAGCCCGCGAGCCTCGAGCCCACGTTCCCGGAGCGCACAGCGCTGCTGGCTCGCGCCGTGCCGCCAGAGACTCCCCCTTCGCGGCAGGGCTCCGCGCCCGCGTTGGCACCAGAAGCCGCGAAGCCTCCTCCCCGACTCCTCGCGCACCTGAAAGCCGCCGGAGCACCGCCCCGGGCAGCGGGCGGCGAGCGTCGCAGGAGGCGCTCACCTGAAGCGGAGAGTCGTGTCTCGGGCCACCCGGACGGGTGTGCTCGCGGGAGTTGTCTGGCTTTCAGGGAGCGCCCTGGCGGCGGGCAACAACCCGGGGGGCCACCCCCCGAGCACCTGCACGCCTCCGCACGGCGTGGCCGTGTCCCAAGGGGACGGGAGCGGCCCGCTCGAGAACACCCCTGGGACGTTCGCCCTCCATGGCCGTGGACATCCACGTGCGCCCGAAGGACTGATCACGCTACGCTCCCGGAAAAAGGGGAGCGAGATGACCGTGACTCGTCAGGAACTCCGCCGTGCCGCCGATGTCCTCCGCTCCGCGGATGCCCTCCTCGTCGGGGCAGGCGCGGGGATGGGCGTCGACTCCGGATTGCCCGATTTCCGGGGAAACGAGGGCTTCTGGCGCGCCTACCCGGCGTACGCGAAGCTCGGACTCGACTTCGCGTCCATGGCCAACCCCCGGTGGTTCGAGCAGGATCCTGAGTTCGCCTGGGGCTTCTACGGGCACCGGCTCGGGCTGTACCGCGCGACGAATCCCCACCCGGGCTTCGCGCTGCTGCGCACCTGGGCGTCTCGCATGCGGCATGGGGCGTTCGTCTTCACCTCCAACGTCGACGGCCAGTTCCAGAAGGCCGGCTTCCCGGAGGAGCGCCTCCTCGAGGTCCACGGCTCCATCCACCACATGCAGTGCCTCGGCTCCTGCCCGGACATCCGCTCCGCCGCTGCGTACAGCGTGGAGGTGGAGCCGGAGACCTTCCGCGCCAGGCCGCCCCTGCCCATGTGCGCGAGCTGCGGCTCGCTGCTGCGGCCCAACATCCTCATGTTCGGTGACTGGGGGTGGGACGGCTCGCGCACGGTGGAGCAGGAGCGGCGGCTCACGCAGTGGCTGGATGCGGTGAGCCCTGGCACCCTGGCGGTCGTCGAGTGCGGCGCGGGAACGGCCATCCCCTCGGTGCGGCACTTCTGCGAGAGCGCGGCGGTGGGCAGCAAGGGCACGCTGATCCGCATCAACGTGCGCGAGCCCCAGGTCCCCACGGGTGCCATCAGCCTCCCCCTGCGGGCGCTGGAGGCCCTGCAAGGAATCGCGGAGGAGATGGAGCGGGGGTGAGGGACCGGCATGGCGCCCCCAAATCCGCTTCTACGCGCGTAGAAGTGAAACCGGGCGGGGGCATTCCACTTCTACGCGCGTAGAAGTGAAACGGGCCGGAATGGCCGCTCGACTGAGAAAACGCCGCTCCGGAAGGAGGACTACGGAGCGGTCTTTCCCTCACCGAGGAAGCGGGCCCTCAAGGTGCGGACCACCTCGGCGTCCCACCGTTCGGAGAGCAGCTCCAGCGCCGTGCGGCGGTAGCGCAGCGCGCACGCGAGGCACACCAGGGTGGCCGCCAGTCCAATAAGGCTGTTCTGCCAGGAGGCCAGGTCCCACTGCCCGTCCCAGTACCACTCGGCCTTGCCGGTGGGCCAGAAGTACCAGATGGGCCAGCCCGGGCCGCTACCGGCGAGGTCACACAGCAGGTGGAGGTGGAAGGCCACCAGCGACAGCCCCGCCACCCACAGCCGACTCCGGGCCAGCGCCGCGCACGTCAGCGCCGTCACCAGCGCGCCCACGTAGCCGTGGAAGATGAGGTGGTGGTACTTCGCGTACAGCTCGCCGCCACCGAGGATCGTCAGTCCATCGAGGTCCGGCGCCAGCCCCGCGCAGACGACGAGGAGCCGATCCCTCCGGGCCTCCAGGCGCTGCGTCATCAACCAGGACAGCTCGGCGTGGACGATGGGGTTCATGTGAGGCGTCCGGGGCTCAGGCGTCCGCCGGGACGTCGTAGTTGGGCGTGAGGTCGATCACGTACACGGTGAGCAGATGGTAGATGATGACGTTGCTCACCCAGAAGAAGATGGCGGGGAAGCTCACGTACACCAGCTTCGAATCAGGCCACACGTGCAGGTGCTGCCCGGTGAGCTGCACCGCGAGGAATCCACCGACCCACTCGCCCACCCAGCACACCGCCGAGGCGATGAGGATGCGCGTCCAGAGCTTCAGCCCCTTGGGGTGGAACCAGTAGTAGTGCAGCGTCCACATCAGGAAGACCGAACCGCTCCAGAGGATCATGCTCCCGAAGGAGAACCAGCCGTAGGGAGAGTCCGGGTACACCCAGCCGTACGTCCCGTTCACCGCCTTCCAGGCCTGGTTCTGGCTCAGCTCCAGCAGCCAGAGCAGCGGGGCGATGTAGAGAATCTGGGTGGCCAGCACTCGTGCGTAGAGGCCGAACGGCCGCCGTACAGACTCCGCGGTCAGAGCAATCGCGTTCATTGCATTCCCTCTAGATGGGTGCAGCCGTCAACCGCTCGCATTCTGCCGCCAGCCCCGGGGATTTTCCATGGGGGTGTAGTTTTTTGTGAGATTCCAGGAAGGGGACGTGAAGGAGGGCCGCGAGGCGCTGGCCGCGCATGACAAGCTCGGGTCCACCTACGACAGGAGCGAGTCATGTCCTCACCCTCTCCGCGCAACATGACGGACTACGAGGCGACCTACCGCGACTTCCGGTGGGAGCGCCCCGAGTCCTTCAACTTCTCCACGGACGTCATCGACCGCTGGGCCTCCGAGCGCCCCGACGCTCCGGCGCTCCAGTGGAGCGACGAGGCGGGGCACGCGCGGGTCTTCACCTGGAGGGAGCTGAGGCAGCACTCGCTGCACGCGGCGCGGTTCCTCACCAGCCTGGGCCTGCACAAGGGGGACCGCGTCTTCGTGATGATGCCGCGCGTGCCCGAGTGGTGGTTCCTCGTCCTGGGCTGCATCCGGGCGGGCATCGTCTTCATGCCGGGCACGCCGATGCTCACCCCCAAGGACATCCGCTACCGGCTGCTCGCGGCGGACGCCAAGGGTGTCATCGCGGACGCGAGCTGCCTGGACAAGTTCGAGGGGCTGGTGGGCACCGGCCGGGTGGAGACGTGGGTGGCGGTGGGCCAGGCGCCCTCGCCCTGGGTGCGCTACGAGCCCGCCAGCGCGGGCACGGACTCGCACGGGGAGACGTTCGCGCGCACCCGGGCTGATGACCCGATGCTCATCTACTTCACCTCGGGCACCACGGGTATGCCGAAGATGGTGCAGCACACGCAGGCCAGCTACGGCATCGGGCACCAGATCACGGGCCGCTACTGGTTGGACCTGACGCCGGAAGACAGACACCTGACGCTGTCGGACACGGGCTGGGCGAAGTGCGCCTGGGGCAAGCTGTTCGGCCCGTGGAGCCAGGGCGCGTGCAACGTGGTGTACGACTTCCGGGGCCGGTTCGACGCACCGCGAATCCTGCGGATGCTCGAGCGGCAGAAGGTGACGACGTTCTGCGCGCCGCCCACGGCGTGGCGGGCCCTCGTGCTGCAAGACTTGTCACGGTACGACCTGTCGGCGCTGCGGCACGTGGCGAGCGCGGGCGAGCCGCTCAACCCCGAGGTCATCGACACGTGGAAGCAGGCCACGGGGCTGCACATCCGCGAGGGCTACGGGCAGACGGAGTCGGTGATGATCGTCGGCATGTTCCCCGTGCTGGAGCCGCGGGTGGGCTCGATGGGCAAGCCGTCACCGGGCTTCGTGGTGTCGGTCATCGACGGGGAGGGAAAGGAGGTGCCGGCGGGGCAGGAGGGCGACATCGCGGTGCGGGTGAAGCCGGAGCCGCCGGTGGGCCTGTTCACGGGCTACCTCGACGACGACGCGGCGAACCTCGCGGCGTTCCGGGGCGACTGGTACGTGACGGGAGATCGGGCGGTGAAGGACGCGGACGGGTACTTCTGGTTCGTGGGGCGGCGCGATGACGTCATCAAGACGTCGGGCTACCGGGTGGG
>NZ_DASVSO010000607.1:0-3414 GCF_036388035.1 Archangium sp. | reverse complement strand
ACTCCGGTACGCCCATCAGCGCCATCGGAGCCCACGAGCTCTACGGCCCGAGCGAGGCGTTCATCCTCACCCGCGGCAGCAACGGCCGGACCCCCTGGGTGAACAACTTCGACACGAACGTCGGCGTGAACTACCGCGTCTCCAAGGCGAACGTGGTGTCGCTCAGCCTGGACGTGTTCAACGTGTTCAACTTCCAGGGCGTGACGGCGGTGGATCAGATCTACACCAACGTCGCGGTGAAGCCGATCGAGGGCGGCAAGGCCAATGGCGAGCTGACGCCGGACCAGGTGCTCAGGGCCAGCAACGGTCAGCCGCTGACCGAGGCTGATCGCAACCTGAACTACAAGAACCCGACCCAGTACCAGGCCCCGCGGCAGATCCGCCTCGGACTGAAGTACACGTTCTAAGACCTCCAGCCGGATTGGGATTTCAAGCAATGAGCAAGCGTATTGCAACTGCGGTAGCCATCATCGGCGCTGCCGGCGTCATCTCCGGTTGTGCGTTCGAGCAGCCCTCCCCCGGGTGCCAGGTTCAGGATTCGGATGTGCCCTGGCAGGCTGTCTACACCCTGAAGAACCCGGCGGACGCGGGCAAGTCGTGCGCCAATCTGAAGGGTGAGGCGCTCGGCCTCTGGAAGTACGTGAAGGACCCCCTGAACAACCCCACCAACCAGCTGGTCGTCCGGCCGAGTGGGACTGCTTCGCGGTTCGCCTTCACGTACAAGGCGGAGGCCAAGAACAAGGACGGTACGGTCAAGATCGACCCCAAGACGGGCAAGCCGGTCATGGAGAACGTGACGGTCGATCGCGTGGACCTGGAGGCTCTCGACGAGGAGCGTCCGGGCCAGGCCCTCGAGGTCATGAAGGCCGCCAGCACCGGGCCCGCGACCCTGGCCAAGGAGCCGAACGCCAACACGGGTCTGTGCCTGGCGGAGGGCTTCACCCAGGAGGCCAAGATCTCGGCGAGCGAGGTGCTCCACCGTGACACCAAGGCGGTCCTGGTTCCCAGCGAGACCGTCAGCTACAAGTTCACCAAGGTCGAGGTGTACTCGGCTGCCGCGGCTCCGGGCACCCAGGCGTCGGGCGAGTTCACCTACTCGGACGGCACGGGCTGCGAGGTGGAGTACAAGATGCTGGCCCTGTGGCCGCAGGTCCACTGCGACCCCGAGGCTTTCGCCAACCCGACCAAGGAGAACGCGGCGGACCGTTGCGGCGAGGGCTCCGGCCTCAACCCGGACTTCGATGCCATCTGCGTGGCGGGCATCGGTCCTGATGGCGACGGCGGCTGCGTCCCCAACGGGATGGTTCCGTCCTTCAAGAAGTAACAAGGGCTCGGCCTCTCGCAGGCTGAACTGAAGTGAAGCGCGGCCCCGGTTGTCGCTCCCCCACGTGGGAGTGGCAGCGCGGGGCCGCGGTGTTTATGGACGGTGGGTCTCTGGTTTCCCGGGAAGGTGCATGGAGGGTCGGTACTCACTCGTCGAACGCGTCGCCGCCTTGCTGGCGGACGAGCAGGGCACGCTCCGCAAGGAGGCGCCCTACCGGGTGGCCCTCTGCTATCCGAGCCCCTACCACGTGGGCATGAGCTCGCTCGGCTACCAGGCCATGTACCGGGAGATTCACTCCCACCCGGGGGCCACCGCCGAGCGGGCCTTCCTCCCCGATGACGTGGAGGTGTACCGCCGCACCCGCACGCCCCTCTTCTCCTTCGAGTCGCAGGCCCCCGTCTCCAGCTTCCACATGCTGGCCTTCTCGGTGGCCTATGAGCTGGAGCTGACCGGGCTCTTCTCCATGTTGGACCTGGCCGGCATCCCCCTCCTCAAGGAGGAGCGGAGCGAGCGTCACCCGCTCATCGTGGCCGGTGGGCCGCTCACCTTCTCCAATCCGGACCCGCTCGAGCCCTTCGTGGACGTGCTCGTCCAGGGCGAGGCCGAGGAGCTCATCCACGTCCTCGTGGAAGCCGCGGCGACCCTGGAGAAGGACGCGCTCCTCTCGCACCTCGCCACCATCCCCGGCTTCCGGGTGCCCGGAAGGGGAGGGCAGCGGTACTACGTCGCCAAGGCCACGGATGCGCTGCTGCCGGCGCGCTCGGCCATCATCACCCCGCACACGGAGCTGCGCTCGATGTTCCTCATCGAGCCGGAGCGCGGCTGCTCGCGCGGGTGCCACTACTGCGTCATGCGGCGCACCACCAACGGCGGCATGCGCACCGTGCCCCCCGAGCGGATCCTGTCCCTCATCCCCGAGCATGCGAAGCGCGTGGGCCTCGTGGGCGCGGCCGTGACGGACCACCCGCGCATCGTCGAGCTGCTGCGCACCCTCGTGGACTCCGGCCGGGAGGTGGGTGTGTCCTCGCTGCGCGCGGATCGCCTCACCCAGGAGCTGGTGGATGAGCTCCGGCGCGGGGGCGCCACCAACCTCACCGTGGCCGCGGATGGGGCCTCCCAGCGCATGCGGGATCTCGTGGACCGCAAGCACTCGGAGGAGCAGATCATCCGCGCGGCGAACTTCGCCAAGACGGCGGGGATGAAGCAGCTCAAGGTGTACAACGTCGTGGGCCTCCCCCTGGAGGAGGACGCGGACATCGACGAGCTGGCGCGCTTCACCACCGAGCTGTCGAAAATCCTCCCGGTGGCCCTGGGCGTCGCGCCCTTCGTGGCCAAGCGCAACACCCCCCTGGACGGGGCTCCCTTCGCCGGCATCCGCGAGGTGGAGAACCGCCTGGAGCGGCTGCGGCGTGGGCTCAAGGGACGCGCCGAGGTGCGGCCCACCTCGGCCCGCTGGGCCTGGGTGGAGTACATGCTGGCCCAGTGCGGCCCCGAGGCGGGCCTGGCCACGATGGATGCCTGGAAGGCCGGAGGCGGCTTCGCGGCCTTCAAGCGCGCCTTCCAGGAGCGCGACTGCCAGCCCTACCTGGCGCGCCGGGTGGTGGACGGGCGGCGCAACCCCACCCTGTGGCCCACTGTTCCGAAGGTGGCTCCTCAGCCTTCCGTCTGACGGTCCGTGCCGCCAACCCCTGCCCCGCCCGCTCCCTGTCTGCTAGAAGGCCGCACGCGCCGTTTCCAGGCGCCAGGAGGCTTGTGGCAGCGGTGAGCACGGATCGCGTGGACAAGGCGTGGCAGCGCAAGGGGCTGAAGGACTACTCGACGGAGGCCATCATCGGGACGCTCGGGCACTACGGTGTCCAGGTGAGCGAGGCGGATTTCCGCCAGCTCGCCGAGAAGAAGTATCCCGCCGGCATCGCCGAGAGCTGGATGCCGCAGTGGAAGGGCACCGGCCAGTTCGCCCCCTACCCCTATGCGGCCGCGGGGGAGTTGTGGAAGCGGTGGCTGGGGGATCGGCTCGCCCCCTACGAGCTGTCCGAGAGCCTGGCCCAGCTCATGGGCGCGCTCGGGCAGCTCCTGCAGGGCTCGCAGGA
>NZ_DASVSO010000606.1:0-5513 GCF_036388035.1 Archangium sp. | reverse complement strand
ACCCCGGTCTCGGTCACCGCTGCGCTCGCTCCGTTCACCCCGCTCGCCAGACCGTTCGCCACCCCGGTCGCGGTCACGGCCGCCCCGGTCACCACCCCGGTCGCCCCGCTCGCCACCCCGGTCGCGGTCACGGCCGCCCCGGTCACCACCCCGGTCCCGGTCGCGGCCACCGCCGCCCTCGCGGAAGCCGCGCTCGCCACCGCCGCTCTCGGGCCGGCGCTGCATCGACAGCTCGCCATCGCCCGAGCCCGGCGACGAGGCCACCTTGTGGTCCCCGCCCTGCGCGCTGCGGCCGTAGATGTCGTACTGCTCGCGGTGGTAGTTCTGCTGCGCCTTCACCTGGATGGACTTGTTGTAGCGGTCCATCAGGTGGCGCAGCTCCTGCCGCTCCTCGCCCTGGAGCAGCCGCGCCACCTCGGCGTTGCAGTTGATGACCAGCGTGGGGTCCTTGTAGCCCGGCGCCTCGCGGCGGATCTCCCCGAAGATCTCATAGGCCACCGTGGTCGCCGTCTTCACGAAGCCCTTGCCGTCGCAGTACGGGCAGTCCTCGTGGAGGACGCGGCCGATGGACTCGCGCACGCGCTTGCGCGTCATCTCCACCAGGCCCAGCTCGGAGATCTTCAGCACGTTCGTCTTGGCCTTGTCCCGGCCCAGCGCCTCCTGCAGGGACTTGAAGACCTTGTCGCGGTTCTGCGGCTTCTCCATGTCGATGAAGTCGCAGATGATGATGCCGCCGATGTTGCGCAGCCGCAGCTGGTAGACGATCTCCTTGGCGGCCTCGACGTTGATCTTGGTGATCGTCTCCTCGAGGCTCTTCTTGCCGACGTAGCGGCCCGAGTTGACGTCGATGGCGGTGAGCGCCTCGGCCTGGTCGATGATGAGGTAGCCGCCGCTCTTGAGCCACACCTTGCGCTGGGTGGCGCGCTGCAGCTCGTGCTCAATCCCGTAGGCGTCGAAGATGGGCTCGTCCGACTCGTGGAGCACCACCCGGTCCTTGAGCGCCGGGTCCTGCGCGTTCACGAAGCCGAGGATGCGCTCGTACTCCTCGCGGTCATCCACGACGAGCTTCTCCACGTCGTGGGCGAAGAGGTCACGCGTGGCGCGCAGGATGAGGTCGAGGTCCGGGTGCAGCAGGCCGGGGCCACCGCGCTTCTCGTTGCGGCGCACCACCTGGTTCCACACCTCGATGAGGAAGCGGATGTCGCTCTCCAGCTTCTCCTGCGGCACGTTCTCCGCGACCGTGCGCACGATGAAGCCCGTCCCGGGTGGACGCAGCCGGTCCACGATTTCGCGCAGCCGCTTGCGCTCCTTCTCGTTGGAGATGCGGCGGCTGATGCCCACGTGGTCCACCGTGGGCATGAACACCAGGTGGCGGCCCGGGATGGAGATGTGCGAGGTGAGGCGCGCGCCCTTGGTGCCGATGGGATCCTTGGAGATCTGGACCACGACCTCCTGGCCCACCTTCAGCAGGTCCTCGATCTTCGCCGACTTGCGCGGCTTGGACTTCTCCTCGTCGCGCTTGCGCGGCTGCTCCTCGCGCTGCTTGTTGCGGGGCTTGTCCTTCTCCCGGTCCTTCTCGCGCTCGCGATCCTTCTGCTCGCGGCGGCCCTCGCGGGCCTCACGGGCGGCCTCGCGGTTCTCACGCGGGGCGCGGCGCTCACCGGCGGCCGTCTCGGGCTTCTCGGCCTTCTCGGTGCGGGGAGCGGTCTCGGTCGGCGCGGGAGCGGGGGCCGCCGCGGCGGCGGGCTCGCTCGGAGTCACCGGGGTCGGCTCCGGCGGGAGCGCCAGGGCCACCGAGCCCTCGGTGGCGGGCATCGCCGCGACAGGCTCCGAGGACGTCTGGGCCGCCACGCTCAGGGGCGCGGCCTCCGTCGGCGCCGCCACCGGCTCCTGGGAGCTGCTCACCGGCGCCGGAGAGCTGCTCTCCGGCGCGGACGGGGCACTGACGGACACGGGCTCGGCGGACGCGGTCTCCACAGGGGGGACGGGTGCGGCCTCCTCGGCGCGACGCTCCGGCTCCTGAGCGCGGGGCTCCGGCTCCTGGACGCGACGCTCGGCCGCCTCACCGCTGGCGGCCTGCTCGTGGACCTCGGCCTGCACTTCGGCACCGGAGTCGTGAGCGGCCTCGGCGGCCACGGCCTCGGACTCCTCGGGCACGTCCGGGGCGTCGTCGTCGTGCTCGCCCTCGGTCAGCTCGAACTGGGCGCGCGCGAAGTCCGGGTCGTAGACCACGTCGCTGACGTAGAGGAAGGCCGCCTTTTCCAGGCCGATGTCCACGAAGGCCGCCTGCATGCCCGGGAGGACCCGGACCACGCGGCCTTTGTAGATGTTACCGACAATGCCCTTGTCCTTCTTACGCTCGAGGTAGAACTCCGCGATGTGGCCGCCTTCGACCAGGGCCACGCGGGTCTCCCGGCCCGCCGCGTTGATGACGAGGATGCTGCTCATTGATGAATCCTGGGCGCGCGCGCGGATGCGTGAGCTCCGGCGGACGGGAGGCGACGGCGTCTCCCGCTTCCGAGCGCGCTGCGAGGGGAGAGGCGGCCCCGGCTCCCGCACGCACGTGGGTAGGCAACGGCCCGTGTCTCCGGGGGCCGGCTGTCTCCGCGCGGGTGAAGGTTGAGGGGACCAGGACCTGCTCCTCCGAGTTCAAATCGCCCCGCGGCTGTCCGGCACCCTGCCGGGCGGGGACTTGCTTCCTTACCGAGCGTTCGAGGACCCCTGACGCCCGTGCCGCCCAGCCCCTTCCTTCCTCACCCGGTCGGTGCCCATCCGCGGGCGCCTTGGGGGGGCGATAGAGGTCCGGTGCAGCCGGCGCGCCCTGGTATGCCGGGAACGCACCCGTCTCAAAAATCTCCTGGAGCCCCAAACGCTCCACCCACGGTGGAACGTCCCAAGCCCCGAAAACACCAAAAGGTTTTCACGCCTGATACGACCTGTAAAGGCGAGACATGGAAAATGTCGGCCGTTCGGCAGCACGGGAGGCCCGCCGACCGGCCTGGAGCCGGGGCTCCGGGGTCAGGCCTGGGCGGTTGGAGCCCGTTTCCGGCTCTCCGGCTTGTCCAGCCGGCCGCCGCGCGGGCGCCGGATGAGGCGCAGGCCCGTCCAGGTGCTGTCGATGATGCAGATCTTGTTGTCCACCAGCCCGATGTCGAGCGCGGCCTGGCGGATGAAGTCCTCGGAGAGCGAGGTCTTGATGCCCTCGCCGCTGGGCCAGCACACCCAGATGCCGCCGGTGAGGGCCATGGCGCGCGAGAGGGCGGGCAGGCGCTGGACGAGCTCGTGGGCGTCCTGGGTGAAGAACAGGATGACGTCCAGGCCCGTCTGGGCGGTGATGAGGAACTCGACGCCATCGGGCAGCGGGTTGAGCTGCTGGACAAAGCCCCGAGGCGGGTTGATGACCGAGACCTTGCTGCCGGACTTGATGCCCAGCATCACCGGGAGAGAAGCCATTGCGTAGGGAGTCATGAGGCGCGCTCCACGGTGAAGGTGCTGAACTCCCCGCGCGCCTCGGAGTCGGCGCGCTCCACATCCGACACCCGGGCCTGGGGGGGACCCCGGCGGCACCAGGTGACGAATGCCTCGATGGCCTCGGGTACTCCCTCCACCACCGCCTCCACGGTCCCGTCCGAGAGGTTGCGCACCTGGCCCGTCAGGCCCAGCCGCAGGGCCTCGTTGCGGGCGCTCTCCCTGTAGAACACACCCTGCACCTTGCCCCGAATCCGGAGGCTTGCTCGCCGCCTGTCCATGGTGCCGGTCCCTTACCCTCTCGCGTCCGCCTGCAGGAGCTGCAGGAACGCCTGCTCGTCCACGATTCTTACCCCGAGTTCCTGGGCCTTCTTCAGCTTGCTGCCCGCATCCTCGCCCGCCACGACGAGGTCAGTCTTGCGCGAGACACTTCCCGACACCTTCCCACCCCGGCGTTCAATCTCCTCCTTGGCCTGCTCGCGGCTCATCCCCGTCATGCCGCCGGTGAGCACCACCGTCTTGCCGGCGAAGGCCCCCGTCTTGACGACGCGGGGGGCGGCGGGAGTGATTCCGGCCTGGAGCAGGGCGTCGATGGCCGCGCGATTCTGCGACTCGCGGAAGAAGGCGTAGATGACCTGGGCCATGGTGGGGCCCACGTCCTTGACGCGGGTGATGTCCTCCAGGCTGGCCTCGTAGAGCTGGCGCACGTCCGGGAAGGCCTCGGCGAGCGTCTTGGCGGTGGCCTCGCCCACATGGCGGATGCCGAGCGCGTAGAGGAAGCGGGGCTGGGTGGTCTGCTTGGAGCGCTCGATGTTGGCCAGGAGGTTGTCGGCGCTCTTCTCGCCCATGCGCTCCAGCTCGAGCAGCTTGTCCCGGGTGAGGTGGTAGAGGTCCGCGAAGGTCTTCACCAGCCCGGTGTCCACGAGCTGCTTGGCCAGCTTCTCGCCCAGGCCGTCGACGTCCATGGCCGTGCGCGAGGCGAAGTGGCGCACCTTCTCCACCATCTGCGCGGGGCAGGTGGCGCCGGTGCAGCGGATGATGGCGCCCTCCTCGTCCCGCACGGCCGCCGCGTGGCAGACCGGGCACTCGTGGGGGAAGAGGAACTCCTGGGAGTCAGCGGGGCGCTTGGACTCCACCACCTTCACGATCTCGGGGATGACGTCGCCGGCGCGGCGGATGAAGACGGTGTCGCCCTTGCGCACGTCCTTGCGGCGCAGCTCGTCCTCGTTGTGCAGGGTGGCGCGGCTGACGGTGACGCCGCCCACCTTTACCGGCTTGAGGTGCGCCACCGGGGTGAGCGCGCCCGTGCGGCCCACGTACACCTGGATGTCCTCCACCAGCGTGGCCTCCTCCTCGGGCGGGAACTTGTAGGCCACGGCCCAGCGCGGGCTCTTGGAGACCTGCCCCAGCCGCCGGCGCAGATCCTCCTCGTCCACCTTCACCACCATGCCGTCCACCTCGAAGGGCAGCTCGTGGCGGCCCTCGACGGAGGCGCGGTACTGCTCGCGCACCCCCTCCACGCTCTCCACGCGCACGTGCCGGTTCACCGGCAGCCCGAGCGACTTGAGGTACTCGAGCTTCTCCGTGTGCGAGCGGAACGCGGGCACGCCCTCGCCGGCCACGCACTCGTACAGGAAGAGGGACAGGGGGCGCGAGGCGGTGATGCGCGGGTCCAGCTGGCGCAGGCTGCCGGCGGCGGCGTTGCGCGGGTTGGCGAAGAGCGGCTCGCCCTCCTCCTCGCGCTTCTCGTTGAGCTTCTTGAAGTCCTTCTTGGAGATGAAGACCTCGCCGCGCACCTCGATGCCGCCGGGCACCTTCACCCCATCCTGGGGCAGCAGCTCCATGGGCAGGCTGCGGATGGTGCGCAGGTTGCCGCTGACGTCCTCGCCCTCGGTGCCGTCGCCGCGGGTGGCGCCCCGGATGAAGCGCCCATGCTCATAGAGCAGGGTGACGGCCAGGCCGTCGAGCTTGGGCTCGCACACATAGGCGACCTGGGGAAGGCCCGTCTGGCGGCGGATCCGCTCGTCGAAATCGGAAAGCTCCTC
>NZ_DASVSO010000605.1:0-10743 GCF_036388035.1 Archangium sp. | reverse complement strand
GCTACACCCCCCTCGCGGAGCTGGAGTCGCTGCTGCCCCGGGGCTTCGGGGTGATGCACCGGCTCTATCTGCTGGATGGGTTTCCCCTCTCGGCCGTCCTGGACGGGTCGCTGGAGCTGCCCGCCTCCTGGTCCGACAAGGCCCGGGACACGTTCCGGCGAGCGGCGTGGAGCCGCGCCCGCGCCGAGGCCGAGCGCGTGCGCCTGGGGTTGGAGCACGAGCGCGCCCATCCCGTGTCGCCCCCGCCCACGGACGCGCGCCTTCTGCCCCTCGTACAGCAGCTCCAGCAGGCCCGGGCCCGGGCGCGCGAGCACGCCGTCCCACGCCTGCTGCCCGAGAACGAGCGACTCCTCTGCTTCCCGGAGAAGCGGCCCGTCGCGCATGCCCACGAGGCCCGCCATGGGCTGGCCCGGACGCACGTGCTCACGGAGCACATGCATGCGCAGTGCGTGCGGATGGACCTGTTGCACCTCCTGGAGGGCGACGAGGGCCTCGCCATCTCCTGCTCGTCCTGCACCCCGCGGGGGCGCACCCCCTGCCTCCATGTCCTCACCGCGCTGGACCTGCTGCTCGCCGCGCTCGGGGACTCGGAGCGGACGAAGGAGAACGCCCTGCTCGCCGAGCGGCTCTTCGTGGCGCCGGTCCACCAGGTCCTCGCGGCCATGGACACGGCGGGCCTGCTGGCCCGGACCCGGCGCGAGTCCAGGCCCGGCGGTCAGGTCAGCTTCCGCCTGGAGGGCGTCGCCGAGGGAGCGCCGTACCTGCGGGTCTACCTCCACCGGCCGTTGAAGCGCGGCGGCCTGTCCAAGGGGACGCAGGTGGCGCTGCGAGAAGAGGAGGAGGCCCGGGCCCTGCTGGGCTCGCCCGAGGAGGTGGAGGCCTTCGAGCTGTGCCGGCTCATCCCCCGCCTGCCGCATGACCTGACCGAGCGACACCGGCTGCTCGTCCAGGCGCTGAAGCTGCTCGCGCACCACCCTCGCCTGGTGCTCGAGTCGAGGCCGGAGGTGCCGCTGCGGGTGCGCTCCGTGCCGCTCGGCTTCGCCATCGAGGAGGGGGAGGAGGGCCTGCGCGTGCGACCCACGCTGGGCGGGGAGCCGGTGGCGGCGGGGGTGGTGCGCGGGCTGGGGCGGGGGCTGCACCTGCCGCAGCCGTGGCTCCACGTCGAGCACGAGCTGCCCCGGGTGACGCTGGTGTCCGCCTCGCCCGAGGCGCTCGCGGTGCTGGAGGCCGTGGGGGAGTACGGCGGACGGCTGCCCGCGTCGTCACGCGCGGAGCTGCTGCACCGGCTCGGCGGAGTGGAGGCGGCCTTCCCCGTGTCCCTGCCGCCCTCGCTGGAGGCGCGCGAGGTGCCGCCCGTGCCCGGGCTGCTGCTGCGCCTGCGTCCCACGGGAGGAGATGCCCTGGAGGGAGTGCTGCTCGTGCGGCCCTTGCCCGAGGCCCCGCCCCTCTTGCCGGGGGAGGGGGCCGACGTCGTCCGGGGCCTGCGCGGGAGCGAGCGGGTGCGGGTGCGGCGCGACCTGGAGGCCGAGCGCGCCGAGGCGACAGCGCTGATGGAGCGGCTGGCACTGCCCGTGGAGGAGCACGGCCGCTTCACCCTGGAGGGGGCGGAGGAGGCGCTGGACTTCCTCGAGCGGTTGGAGCCCCTGACGGGCCCCTCCCTGCGCGTGGAGTGGGAGGAGCACCCGTGGCGCGTGCTGCGCCTGCCGGATGCGCGGGGCCTGAAGGTGGAGGTGCACCGGGAGCGGGACTGGTTCGGCGTGAAGGGCGGTGTGGAGTTGGAAGGGGAGCGGGTGGAGCTGGCCGTGCTGCTGGACGCGCTGCGGCGGGGGCACCGCTACGTGCCGCTGGCGCCCGGGCGCTGGGCGAGGCTCACCGAGACGTTGCGCGAGCAGCTCGCGCCCCTGGCGGACCTGGCGCACCCCTCGCGGGGCAGGTGGGAGGTGAGCGCGGCGGCGGTGCCCGCGCTGGAGGCGCTGGCCCAGGTGGGCGCGGAGGTGGTGGCCCCGCCGGACTGGCGGCGGCTCGCCACCCGCATCCGCGAGGCGCAGGTGCGCCAGGTGCCGGTACCCCGGGGGCTGAAGGCCGAGCTGCGCGACTACCAGCGCGAGGGCTTCGTCTGGATGGCGCGGCTGGCGGAGTGGGGCGGGGGTGGGTGCCTGGCGGACGACATGGGGCTGGGCAAGACGCTCCAGGCGCTCGCGCTGCTGCTGCACCGGGCGGAGGCGGGCCCGGCACTGGTGGTGGCCCCCACCTCGGTGTGCTTCAACTGGAGGCGCGAGGCGGCGCGCTTCGCCCCCTCGCTGAAGGTGCACGCCTACAGCGAGGCGGACCGGGAGGCGCTGCTCTCGGAGCTGGGGCCCGGGGACGTGGTGGTGGTCAGCTACGGGCTGCTGGCGCGCGAGGCCGAGCGCTTCAGCGCGGTGTCCTTCGCCACGCTCGTGGTGGACGAGGCGCAGGCGGTGAAGAATCCGGACACGGTGCGGGCCCGGGCGGTGCGGGGGCTGAAGGCGGAGGCGCGCATGGCCCTCTCGGGCACGCCGGTGGAGAACCGGCTGTCGGAGCTGTGGAGCCTCTACCGGCTCGTCTTCCCGGGGCTGCTGGGCAGCCGCGAGTCCTTCCGCGAGCGCTTCTCCGGCCCCATCGAGCGCACGAAGGACCCCCAGGCCCGCGCGGCGCTGGCGCGGGTGGTGCGGCCCTTCCTGCTGCGGCGCACCAAGGCGGAGGTGGCGCGCGAGCTGCCGCCGCGCGTGGAGACGGTGGTGCCCATCACCCTCTCGGAAGGCGAGCGCCGGCTGTACGAGGACACGCGGCTGGCGGCGCTGGCGCGGCTGCGGGACGCCTCGGGGCCGGCCAGGCGCTTCGAGATGCTGGTGGCCCTCACCCGGCTGCGGCTGGCGGCCTGCCACCCGAGGCTGGTGGACGGGGACTCGCCGCTGCTGTCCTCCAAGCTGGAGCGCTTCCTGGAGCTGGTGGACACCCTGCGCGCCGAGGGGAGCCGGGCGCTCGTCTTCAGCCAGTTCGTCAAGCACCTGGCGCTGGTGCGCGAGGCGCTGGAGGCGCGGGGCGTGCCCTTGCAGTACCTGGACGGGCAGACGCCCGCGCCCGAGCGCGAGACGCGGGTCATGGCCTTCCAGCGGGGCGAGGGCGACGTCTTCCTCATCTCCCTGAAGGCGGGGGGCACGGGCCTCAACCTCACCGCGGCGGACCACGTCCTGCACCTGGATCCGTGGTGGAACCCGGCGGCCGAGGACCAGGCCACGGACCGGGCCCATCGCATCGGCCAGACGAAGCCCGTCACGGTGATGCGCCTCATCTCCGAGGGCACCATCGAGGAGGCCATCCTCACGCTGCACGAGGAGAAGCGGGACCTGGCCAACAGCCTGCTGTCCGAGGCGGACGGGGCGGCGGCGCTCTCCACCGAGCAGCTCCTCGCGCTGCTGCGCTACGGGCCCGAGGCGGAGTCCTCCCCGGGCGCCCCGCCTACCGGGCCCGGGTGAGGACGCGGAAGTCCGTGGGCTTCACCCCCAGGTGCGAGAGTGCCAGGCGGGCCCGGGGGTGGAGGAAGGTGGCCAGCTCCACCTCGCGCTGCTGGGCGTAGCCGCTCTTCACCGCCTCGGGGGTGTAGCCCGGGTGGCACATCAGCTCGGTGACGCCCTCCTCGGGCAGCTTCGCGAGCTGCTCCTCCAGCCGCTCCACCGTCCAGTACGCCTCCGCGCCCGCGTCCCCGATGAAGTGGTCGTTGGTGAGCACGCCGTGGGCCCGCAGCGTGCGGCGCATCTCCTCGTCGAGGGAGCGCACGGGCACCCCGGCGGTGCGGGCGGCGCGCGCCAGCCCCTCGAGGACGCCGGGGTGGCGGTGCAGGTGCTTGTGGACGTCCACGTGCGTGGCGGGCTGGCCGAGCAGCTGGTCCAACCGCTCCAACTGGGCGAGCGTCTCCGCCTCCACCACGTCCGGCGTCAGGTGCGCGGCGAGTGGCTCGGAGAAGGCCCCGCCCGAGAGGACATTACCGGGGAAGGCGGCCCACACGGGCAGGCCCCGGGCGAGGTTGAGGTGCAGGCCGAGGGCCAGGCCCCGGGCCTCCTGGGCCGCCACCTCGGAGTAGGGCGTGTTGACCATGAAGGTGGCCGAGGAGACGACGCCCTCCTGCATGGCGCGGAGGATGCCGCGGGTGACGGCCGGGTCGTAGCCCAGGTCGTCGGCGTTGATGATGAGGGCACGCGCGGGCACGGCGGGGCTCCTTGTTCAGGGACGCGGGTGGGCGGAGAAGAAGAGCCACATCTGTCGCGTCGCGTCGAGGTCCTGCGTGGTGTAGCCGAGACTCGGTGGGACGAGCCCCCCGGGCCAGGTGTGGCCGCCGCCCTGCACGGTGCAGAGGGTGACATCGGCATTCTGGCCGCACCCGCTGTGGGTGAGGCAGGAGCTGTCGCCCACGTCGTACGTCGTCTGGTTGGCGCCCGTGCACGCGTTGCGGGTGGACCAGGCGGCGACCGACTCCTCCGCGGAGCCGTAGGTGCCGCCGAAGGGGATGTTGCCGCCCCCGTAGAGGATGGTCTGGTCGTCCGTGCCGTGGAAGTGGAGCACGGCCACCGGGCGCTCGGGCGAGCAGGGGCCGAAGCCCGCCATGCCGGCCACGGGCGCGATGGCCGCGAACTGCCCCGAGCGCTCGCAGGCGAGCCGGTAGGAGAAGAAACCTCCGTTGGACAGGCCGGTGGCGTAGATGCGCTGGGTGTCCAGGCACACGCGCGTGTCCAGGTCCGCGAGCAGCGCGTCCACGAAGCCCACGTCGTCCACGCGGGCGAGCTGCGAGGGGCCACAGCACACGCCCGCGTTCCAGCTGCGTGTGTCCTCGGTGCGAGGGTCCGGGGTGCCCGTGATTTCGGGCTGGTTCAGCCCGCGGGGATACACCGCGATGAAGCCCGCCGAGTCGGCCTGCTGGGACATCCGGCTCAGGAACTCCTGCTCCTTCTCGTCGGAGCTGTAGCCGTGGAAGGAGAGCACGGCGGGCGTGGGGCTCGTCGGGTTGTAGCCCGTGGGCACGCGGACGCGGTAGGCCCGCGTGCGCTCCGCGTGCGTGACGTTCAAGTCGTAGGTGCCGGGGCCCAGGGTGAGACCGCTGCAGGAGGTGCGCTCCGGCAGGGGCGCTGGGGCGGGCGGGGAGGCGGGACCCCAGCCCGGGTTCTGGGGTTGCGGCTCGGGCTGCGGCTCGGTGGTGCGGTCGGAGCAGGCGGGCGCGAGCAGCAGCGCGGCCACGCCGAGGACATTCATCAGGAAGGGGCGGGCGCTCATGGCGCCCTCAGCACTAACGATTCGGCGAGCACTCGGCAGCAAGCGAAGGGGCCTTGGTCCGGGAATCGAGCCGCCAGTGAACGCTTCACTTCTCCCACATCGTTCACCCGGCCCGTATGGACGAGCACCTGACAGAGCGCGGTGAAGGCGCGCGGCTCCTTCGGTTCGAGCCGGTCCGCCTCGAGGTAGGCCAGCCGCGCGAGCGCCTACACCACGGGTTTCCGTCGGAGCCGGGAGAGGTGCTCCTCGCCGCTGTCCGCGAAGCGCCGCGCCAACTCGGCGTGTCCCCGCGCGCCGTGCTCCAGCAGGTACGCCAGTTCCGCGGGCAGCAGCGCCTTGACGGTGACGAGCCGCACGTCCCCGAAGGGGGTGGAGAAGTGCCTCGGCAGCGTGCGTGACTCCACGCCCAGCAGCACCGCCACCCGGCCCTCGTCGGTGACGAGGGACTTGGGCATGCCCTTGCCGGACACCTCCATGGAGAAGAGACCTGCCTTCGCCCCCTCGCGCACGTGCTCGTGCTCGGCGACTTCATCCGCCACGCGATCCAACAGCATCAGGGGCCAGCCCTTCGAGATGTCCTTCACGGCCGCGTCCACCTCCAGGGCGAGCTCCAGGCCGAAGCCCACGGAGGGCTCCAGGCGCTCGATGAACGGGTCCGAGAGTCCATGCGTGACGAGCAGGGTACGCCCGGTCTCGCGGCGGATGACGCTCCAGAGCTGGCGCTGACCCGGCCACGCGCCGCTCATGGCGATGGGCATGAGGGCCTCCTTGTCCAGCGAGCCCATGAAGCGCCAGGCCGTTTCACGAGCGCTGCCCGCTGTCTCCAATAACTCGCGGCTCTTGCGGTACCGCTCGCGCTCCTCCTCACTGACGGTGCTCGGGCCGGTGACTTCCTTGAACCTGGCCCCAGTGGCGCCCATCCGCTCCAGTGCCTGTTTGATGTCCTCCGAGACGATGAGCACCACGTCCCACCCCCAGGGGCGGAAGACCTTGGCCTCGCCCACCTTCGAGGGATTGATGCGCATACCGTGGACCGCCCGGTATCGGCCCGTTTTCTCCGGACGGCCATCTTCCGGCTTCCAGTACTGCACCTCCTCGCAAGCCTCGTCGTCGATGCATTGCACGATGCGTGTACAGACGAGGATGTAGAACGGCTCGGGGTGCGCTTCGACGTGCACCGGTATGAGTTGCACGTCCTTGGAAGCCAGCTCGACGAAGACGGAGGCGGCTCTGGCGCTGACGAGGGGGATGCCAATGCCAGCCTCAGTGAAATCCAACTCCGTTCCATCTCCCCCACGTATTGGGATTCTGAGCCGCGTCTCTCCAGTGACCGGCTCTCCCTTCGTGAACGCGTAGTCGTCCACTTCCCGGCCCTGTGCGTCAGTCGGGGTGCCCAGGTCCCAGCGGCCGGGGATGTAGACGTCGTCGGTCAGGTCGAAGTACCGGATCGGCATGACATGGTCTTAACGCGGAGCGCTCTCGGAGAGGAGCTTGTAGAGCTTGGAGTTCTTATCAGTGAGTTCCTGCGCCATCCGTCGGAGTTCAGCGACCAGGGCGTTTCGACAGTCCAGGACCTTCTGGCATGTTGTCGTTGCGTCGCGCAGCCGTCTGTAGACCTCCTCGTGGTACGCCCGTGGATGAGGTCCTTTGTGCCCGGCGAGTTGGACCTTGTTGGCCGGGTCCTCCATCGACATTCCCGCCTTGTCGAAGAGCTTCTTGAATCGCTGTGTCCAAGGACCGCCCCGCAGGGTGGATTTCTCATTCTCGACGGTGGCGATGTGGTGCACCTCCGGCATCTTTCTCGCTGGCGGGGTAGCGCGCCCCACATGGCTCCGTGCCGCCATGCTCAAGACGTTGGCGGGAAGGACGACGCTGAAGGTGCCCTCGGCCACCGCGACCTTCACCTTGTCCGCTTGCTGCACGGCGGTGAGCACGTCGCTGATGTCGGCATGGGATTCGAGCGCACCGGCGGCCTTGGCGAAACCCGGCAGCTTCGGTGCGTTGGACACGAGCGCCGCCGTCTCGCCCACCGCCGCCGTGCCCAACAACAGGAGGATGCGCACGCTGTTGGGCCCGATGACCTTGCCGAAACGGTCGCCCGCCTCGCGCAACTCCGCGAACGTGGAGGCCTCCGCCGCCTCCTCCCAGAGTGCGAAGTAGGCGCGTGTCAGGTCGAAAAGCTCCCACCCCAGGTAGCCCCACATGATCAGGGCGAGCGCGGCGGCCACGCCTTTGGAGACGGGCTCGGGCGCGGCGACCAAGGCCATGTAGCCGATGAGGGTGATGCTCAGCGTTGTCCACAACTGCGTCGTGGAGAGCATGGAGCGCAGCTCCGCGTCGCGGGCTTCCAGCGCCGCATTCACGGCGAGCGCCAGCGCGAGGTCGCGCTTGTCCTCGCCGTCCAGCCCCGGCCCGTCCTTGAACAACTCCAGGCAGTCGCCGGGGGTGCCGCACCGCTCGCAGAAACGCCCGTAGGATTGCGCCAGGGGTGTGCGCCACTCCTCGCCCGTGAGCGGGGCGGAGGCCTGCGCCAGCCGCCGGTTGAGGTAGAGCGGGGGAGGGGTGCTGGCCACCCGAAGCGGCAGAGTGAGCACCAGGGTGGCCAAGGCGTCGTCCAGTTCGGATTCGCTCACCTGCACTGCCCCGAATCGCGTGGGCAGGGCGAGGTGGACCGGACCGTGCGCGGCCTCGTCCTCCGCTGTCTCCTCGGCGTCGACGACTGCCGTGGGGGGCCGCGTGTCCTCGTAGAAGCGGGGGGCCGAGGGTCGGTAGGAGGAGCCCGTGAGCAGGTTGCCTCGGGGCGCCCACGAAGCGCACCCGCTCTGGAGCACGAGCACCACGACTGCCAATACACTCAACCAGGGGCGATGCCGCGCACCTGCCGGGCGTGGACCCACGAGACGGGTGGACAATCAGTAACCTCCCCAGCAAGCGGCACGGATCGCCAACCGCGTTCCAAGGATTCTGCCAGGGCACCCGAGGTGATTCCTCGGAGCTGGAGACACCCTCCGGGGTGCGAGGCGCGGCGGTCAGCGCCATCCCCTGTTACATGGGAGGCCCATGTTCAGCACTCCGCTCGTTCTGCTCGCCCACGCGGCGGCCACGCTCTTCATGGTGGGCGTCATCTGGTTCGTCCAGGTGGTGCACTACCCCCTGTTCGCCAAGGTGGGCTCGGACGCCTTCGTCCCCTACGCCGCCGCCCACGGCACGCTCACCGGCTACATCGTGGGCCCTCCCATGGTGCTGGAGCTGCTCACGGCCGTGTGGCTGGTGGCGCACCCTCCACCCGGGGTGAATCCGCTGGTGCCCTGGGTGGGACTCGCGCTGGTGGGGGCGCTGTGGCTGTCCACCTTCTTCGTCCAGGTGCCCCTGCACGAGTCCCTCCGGGCGGCCTTCCAGCCGGAAGCCTGGAGGCGGCTCGTCGTGACGAACCTGTGGCGCACCGCGTTGTGGACCGTCCGAGGGGGCCTGGTCCTCTACGTGCTGTGGCGCGCCATGACGCGAGCGGAGTGCTAACCTGCGCCCCGGTCGGCGTCGCGGGCGGGGCGCGCTGATGGATGTGGTCTCGGACAAACCGGAGGGTCGGTGGGCACGCTGCTGAAAGGCGGAATCGTCGTCGAGCTCGAACCCGCGTGTGTCGAGCGGGTGGACCTGCGCATCGAGGGCGAGCGCATCGTGGCTCGCGGCCCCGATCTCAAGGCGGCGCCGGACGACGAGGTCATCGCCCTCTCGGGCAAGCTCGTCTTCCCGGGCCTGGTCAGCTCCCACCAGCGGCTCTCCGCGAGCCTGGGGCGCGGCATGCCCCGGCCCAAGCTGGAGGGCTACCAGGATCTGCTGGAGAAGGTGCGCTGGCCCTACGAGGAGGCGCTGGACCTGGACGCGGTGCAGGTGGCCGCGACCGCGGGCGGCCTCGAGGCGTTGCAGTGCGGCACCACCACGCTCTTCGACCTGCACTCCTCGCCCAAGGCGGTGCAGGGCTCCCTGCTGCGCATGGGCCGGGGGCTGCACGAGGTGGGCATGCGCGGGGTGCTCTCCTACGCGGTGACGGATCGCAAGGGCGCGCTGGGCCGCGAGGAGGGGCTGGAGGAGACGGTGGCCTTCACGCGCAAGGCGCGCGGGCGGCTGCGCGGACAGGTGGGCGCCGCGCCGCTCTTCACCGTGGGCAAGGAGGCCCTGGAGGGGCTCGCCGAGGCCCTCGAGAGCACCCACACCGGGCTGCACGTGCCGCTGGCGGAGGACCCGCTGGACGAGAAGCTCTCGACGGAGCGCTACGGCGCCTCGCCGGTGATGCGGCTGGTGGACGGCGGGCTGCTGTCGCCGCAGACGCTGCTGGCGTACGTGGGGCACCTGTCCTGGCCGGAATTGGCGCAATTGCTGCCCACGGGGGCCTGGCTGGCGCACACGCCGCGCTCGAACATGGAGAGCGAGGTGGGGTACGCGCCAGCGCTGAAGTTCGGCCACCGGGCCACGCTCGGCGCGGATGGGGTGAGCGCGGACATGTTCGCCGAGGCGCAGGCGGCCTGGCTGCGCTCGCGCGACGCGGGCCAGCCCATCGACGTGCTGCGCTACCTGGCCAACGGGCAGCGCCTGGCCTCGCAGACGTTCGGCACGCAGGTGGGGCTGATGCGCGAGGGCGCGCTGGCGGACCTGCTCCTCATGGACTACCAGCCGGCCACGCCGCTGACGGCGGAGAACCTCGCCTGGCACGTGGTGTTCGGCCTGGGCTCTCGCCACGTCGAGTCGGTGATGGTGGACGGCGTGTGGCGCGTGTGGGCGCGCCGGCCCCTGTCCGTCAACCCGTCGGTGGTGGCGGAGCAGGCGCGCGAGGCCGCCGCTGCCGTCTGGGCGCGGATGAGCGAGAAGTGATAAGCAGGCGGGCATGCTCATTCCAACGCTCGTGGCTGGCTTCTTCGCGGGAGCCACCCCTCAAGTCGGGGACGTGGCGCCGGACTTCACGGTGGAGGACACCGCCGGCAAGTCGTACACCCTCTCGCAGCTGGTGAAGGACGGCCCGGTCATCCTGGCCTTCTTCCCCAAAGCATTCACAGGTGGTTGAACGCGCGAGCTCTCGGCGTACCGGGATCGGTACGCGGATATCGAGAAGCTCCACGGCCAGGTCCTGGCCGTCAGTACGGATGACAAGGAAACGTTGGCGAAGTTCAAGGAGTCGTTGAAGGCGCAGTTCCCGTTCGTTCCGGATCCCGACGCCAAGCTGACGAACCTCTATGAGGTGAAGACGCCGGTGTTGAAGCTGGCCAATCGCTACACGTTCGTGATCGGCGAGGAGCGGAAGATCCTGAAGGTGGAGTCCGGCAAGGACGCCATCGATCCGAACGGGGCCATCGTGTCCTGTCCGATCCGCAAGCCGAAGGCGGACGCGGGCGTGGATGCGGCGGTGAAGGAAGCGGGCAAGGGCACGGACGCGAGCAAGGGTCCGGGCACCCAGAAGTAGGCCCC